>JASMTI010000289.1:0-22409 GCA_041694375.1 Bacteroidales bacterium
CGTACTGAATACGGGCGACAGTATTTATTACGATTCCATTGTGAACCACAACCTGCACGCCTATAAAAACAAAAATGCCAAAATACTTGCAGTTATTTACACACCCTCATAAAAACCATGCATTATGGAACACGCACCCAAAACATTAGCCGGATTTATTGAACAAAAAGTTTTTGAAAATCCCGAAGAGGTTATCTCAACGTTTAAAGACGAAATTAACGTGTTCAACATAGGAGAGTTAAACAAAAAAGCCACCTTGCTGGCTAAAGGTTTTTTGTACAACAATGTGGCAAAAAACACCCCGGTTGCCCTTATGCTTGCCGGCACCACCAACTGCCTGACCGTAGTTTTGGCCCTGGCCAAAATTGGTGCCTTAATGGTACCTTTAAATGCCAAAATGAAAGACGAACAAATCATCTCCATCCTTCACGATGAAAAAATACACACCCTTGGCTTTTACGCCGACGATTTTTTAGCCAGGCTAAATAAGATCATCCCCAATTTTGAAGAAAACGAACGCGGGTACATGCGATCGGAAAGCTATCCATACCTGCGAAACCTGGTAACATTTGGGAGCATTAAAAAACGAGGCATTTTTACAACCCGCGAACTCATGTTACTGGGCATGCATTCCGACGACACCGAAGTAGAACTCATGGCCGAAGCCATATCACCAGACGATAAGTTCATTAAACACATTTACTGGGATCCAAAAAACAAAAAACATACCCGCGAAATCAATCATGGCGAAATAATTACACCAAACTTTACCATGGCAGCATTTCAAAATTTACTATTAAGTTTTAGAGATTAATGATGAACATAACCGTAATAGGTACAGGGGGCGTAGGGGGATATTTTGGCGGACGGCTGGCACAAGCCGGCAACAAAGTAACATTTATAGCCCGTGGCCGCCACTTCGAAGCCATAAAAAATAACGGGCTGACCGTTAAAAGCATCAAAGGCAATTTTGTTATCAACCCGGCTAGTGTTTCCGACAATTACAGTTCGGTTACCAATGCCGATTTGGTGATGGTTTGCACCAAAGCATGGCAGGTAAAAGAAGTGGCAGAAAAAATAGCACCTGAACTTAATCCCGGTGCCATGGTCCTCCCCCTTCAAAATGGCATCCTGGCAGCCGACGAGCTGTCCGGGTTTATTCCGAAACAACAAATAGTAAGCGGGCTCTGTAGGGTTTTCAGCATGATTGAAAGTCCGGGGGTGATTGTACACAAAGGCAGTGAGCCAACAATCGTATTTGGCGAACCCGACAACTCGAGAACCGGACGGGCTGCCCGGCTTCAACAAATATTTGAACAAGCCGGCATCACAAATGTATGGGCCGACGACATGCAGGCTGAACTTTGGAAAAAGTTTTTGATGATTTCGTCGAGCGCACTTTTGGCAGTTACCAACACAACTTACGATGAATTATGCTCTATCCCCGAAACACGACAGCTCCTTGAAGAACTATACACCGAAATTTACCAGGTAGGAAAAGCAGCAGGTGTGCGCCTGCCCGGTGATATTGTGCCCAAAACCATGAAAGCCGTTGATAAGTTCCCACCCGGGTCAACCTCGTCGCTTACCCGCGATATATGGGATGGCAAACCCTCCGAAATCGAATACCAAAATGGCACAGTAGTAAAACTAGGTAACAAACATAATATTCCAACCCCGGTTAACCGTTTTGTATATTTCTCTCTCATCCCTTCCGAAATGAAAGCCAGAAACTAATTTTATTGATAATTTGCAAGCAATATATTTTAACGAAATATATTTTTATCTATATTTGGCTTATCCTTTTTTATTTAAAATAAATACCACGACCATGCTAGAAGCATTAATCAAAGAATCCCTCATTACCATTGGTGTTGGAATACCCGTAGCAATGATCATCTTACGCTCGTTATTCAAAAAAAGCATTGTATTCCGAATTGGTGTACTTTGGACGACCAATATTTTCTTAATCGTTGTAAACACAAAAATAACCGAGAAATTCCCCGAACAATACCCGCAATACATCTGCCTTCCGGTGGGCATTTTAATGACTTCATTTTTTGTTTACTTATTGTACCGGCAAGTACAGGGGCGGGTTAAAAAACCCTCACAATACGTATTGGCAAATGTTAAAAAACTGGCCGACGGAGATTTGAGCATTGATGAAAAAGTTGCATTTTTCGATAAACGTGAAGATGAATTTTCTTTTCTGAACCGCTCAATAATGGATTTGGTTTATAAGCTGAAAAGCATTGTCATGGAGATCAGGACAAATTCAGACAACCTTTCGATGAACAGCCAACAGCTCAGTGCAAGCTCCGAAGACCTCTCAAGCGGGGCATCAAACCAGGCTGCATCCATCGAAGAGCTTTCGGCAACCACCGAAGAAATTGAAAGCATACTCACATCCAGCATGGAAAGGGCAAAACAGTCGGGTGAAATATCGAAAAAAACAGAAGAAATCGTAACCAACTTCGCCAACAGCACCAAGGAAGTTATTAAGGTACACGACCAAATAGTAGAAAAACTTTCCATCGTCAACGATATTGCTTTTCAAACCAATATACTGGCACTTAATGCTACTATTGAAGCTGCACAGGCAGGTGAACACGGGCGTGGGTTTGCAGTAGTTGCAGGCGAGGTCAAAAAACTGGCCAACCAAATTAAAGAACTGGCAACCGAAGTAATTGATATCTCAGGAAAGAGCCTTGAATTAAGCCAACAGGTTGATAATGAAATTGCCGAACTTTTACCTCGAATCAGCGAATCAACCGAAATGATACAGGAAATTGCCGCCTCAAGTGTTGAGCAAACATCAGGTATTTCGCAAGTCAACCAAACGGTCCAGAGCCTGAACGAAATCACACAGCAAAATGCTTCTTCGTCCGAAGAAATGGCGGCCAGCGCCGAAGAATTAGCAGCACAAGCTGAAGCCCTTAACGAGACCGTATCGTTTTTCAAAGTAGGTACATCTGAGTAGTTTTTTCTGAAAATTATTATACTTTTGCCCCAAAACAAAGTATAAACGACCGACAGTTCGTAAACCTCCTGTCGTTAAATAAAACTAGGCAACATGACAACAAAGAAGAAAGCTGTAGTACTGCTATCGGGCGGGTTAGATTCGTCGGTAGCCATCCACCTTGCCAAAAGTGAAGGATTCGAAGTATATGCCCTGTCGTTCGACTATGGGCAAAAGCACAATAAAGAACTGGAATGCGCCAAGGCAACTGCCAAAAAAGTTGGCGCCATAGCCCACAATGTGGTCACACTGCAACTTGACCTTTGGGGCGGAAGCTCACTCACCGACACCAAAATGGACGTTGAAAACGGCGATGTTACACGCACCGACATCCCACAAACTTATGTTCCGGCACGCAATATGGTATTCCTTTCGGTGGCGGCATCGTTTGCCGAAGCCATTGGCGCACAAGACATATACATTGGTGTAAGCGAAGTCGATTACTCAGGCTACGTCGATTGCAGGGATGAATTTATCGCTGCCATGGAAAATGTCATCAACAAAGGCACCGTAATGGGCGCCGAATTGGGCAAAAAAATCACCATCCATGCCCCTTTTATCCACAAAACCAAAGCAGAAGAAATTCAACTCGGCGAAAAACTGGGCGTTGACTGGAGCCTTACCTGGAGCTGCTATCGCGGTGGCGATAAACCTTGCGGAACCTGCGACAGCTGCTTACTGCGCGCCAAAGCCTTTGCCGAATCCGGAATCATTGACACGTCAATATTTGATAGTCAGTAGTCATTTGTGTGTGGTACAGGTTTCAGGTTTACCCGGTGAAATGCGACGACAGGAGGATATTTCACAGGGGTTTCAGGTTTATCTACCACACACAAACCAATGACTCAATGACCAATGACTATGTACTAATGACCAATGACTCAATGACAAATGACAAATAACAGAATAACAAATGACTAACAACTATATATTTTTGGCACCCGAGGCGGTGTTCCCCATTACAAAAGATGAAAATGGCAAGTTGCCGGAAAACAAACCGGCTACAGGATTTTCATTTCCGGGCACTATACAGGGCGAAGGCAAAATGGCTGGTGTGCCTGTGCTGTTTGTACGCACGGCCGGTTGCAACCTGCGCTGCATGTGGCTTTTACCCGATGGAGAGGTAAGTTTGTGCGATACACCCTTTGCCTCGTTCGACACCCGCGGGGAGAAACGTGTGGAAGTAGAAACAGTGAAGAAAATAGTGTTGAACAACCTCGGCAGCATGAACCATCTGGTCATATCAGGGGGCGAACCCTTTATTCAACCGGCAGGTTTAGCAAACCTGGCCACAGAATTGAAAAAAGAACGGGAACTACACGTTTCGGTCGAAACCAATGGAACTATTTTCAATAAAGAGCTGGTGCAGCAAATCGACTTTTTTAGTCTTTCTCCTAAACTAAAAAACTCAGTGCCCTCTAAGCACAAACTTGACAAAACAAAAGCAGTCATCCCGTTTGAGCCCGAAAAGGCAGAGAAAACAAGAAGGAACATCAAGGTTATTCAACAGTTTATCGACCATTGTAATAACAGCGAAGGAAAAGACTTTCAACTGAAGTTTGTGGTACAAAACCACGACGAACTTTTTGAAATTGAAGAATCATTCCTGAACCACCTTAGTGGCTGGAAACCCGACGACATTGTGCTGATGCCCCTGGGAAGCACACCCGAAGAACTGCGGCAAACCAGGCTGATGGCCATCGAAGCCGCCATTGAGCGTGGCTGGCGGTACAGTCCGCGCCTGCAAATCAACTATTTTAACGGGGCAGCCGGGGTTTAAGGTTTTTTATTCAGGTAAAATGATGTAATTTTATATCAGCGTTCCATCAACAAAAATATTAAGTCATGAAAAATATAAGCATACCAGTAGATATTTCACCTGAAATAATGATTGCTTTAAATGAAAACGAAAAAGAACTAAAAGATTATTTTCAGTCAGGAATAGCAATTATGTTGTTCCAGGAGGGCAAATTAACTTTTGGTAAGGCAGTTCAGCTTTCAGGGCTAACACGCTATGAATTTGAAAAAGCCCTTACTAAAAAAAATATACCATTTTCACACACTAACATTGAGCAAGTATTTTCAGATGTTGAAAAATTAAGCGACTTATAAATGAAGGTTGTCATAGCAGATACCGGAGCGTTAATATCATTAATCCATATCGGACAGCTTGATTTAATTGAAGATGTATTTGGCGATTATTATATAGCCAAAGCTGTTTGGAATGAGTTAAATAATTACGACAATCCTGATTTTGACTTTTCGATTTAAAAAAACATTGAGTCCAAAGTAAAACAAAAAATCAATTGTCGGTTATTATGGATCATGGCGAATCAGAATCGGCAATTTTGTATGAAGAATTAATGCAAATTATTTATTAATCGATGACAATAAAGCCAAATTAATTGCAGAGTCGCTTAATATTGATTGTATTGGGACCTTGGGCTTACTAATTAAAGCTAAACAAAAAGGCTTATTAACAGAAGTGAAACCATTATTTGAAAAATTGCTCCTTTTCGGAAGATTCTTTTCAAAAAAACTTCTTAACGATATTCTGATTAAACTTGGTGAATCGAAAATACATTGATGAAATTCAAAAAAATATGGCCATCGAGGCCGCCATTGAGCATGGCTGGCGGTACAGTCCGCGCCTGCAAATCAACTATTTTAACGGGGTTGCCGGCGTATAAGGTTTTTTATTTCATCGAAATGATGTAATTTTATAACAATGTTGGGCAACGTGCTGATGGATACCGCAATTCCTGAGTATTCAATGATTTAGGAGAAAGTTTAAAAATTGATTAAATTTGTAAAAAGGAAAATGAATGACAGGATATAAATCAATAATTAAGAGAAACCCAAATAAAAGGTTCGGAAAACCTTGTGTCAGGGATACCAGGATCACTGTGTTTGATGTACTTGGTTGGTTAGCCTCTGGAATGACTTATGAGGAAATTATTTATGATTTTCCTGAATTAACAAATGATGATATAAAAGCATGCCTGGCTTATGCTGCTGATAGAGAACATAAATTACAGCATGCATCATGAGATTGCTCTTTGATCAAAACATCTCTTTTCGGATTACTAAAAAATTAATCCAATTCTTTCCTGATTGCAAACATGTTTCTGATTGTGGATTGATGGACTGCGACGATCCTGATATTTGGGAATATGCCCGAAAAAATGATTATTCGATAGTTACATTTGACTCTGATTTTTATGATATTAGCGTAATAAATGGTCATCCGCCCAAAATAATATGGATAAGAGCTGGCAATTTGACAACAAAGGAGATTGCTAAATTAATGATACATAACAAGGGTATAATTAAAAAATTTGTAGGGGACGATGATTACAAAGATGTTTCATGTTTAGAAATTGATTAAAATAAGAATGTTGCCCAATTACTTCAATGGGGCAGCCGGCGTATAAGGTTTTTTATTTAGGTAAAATGATGTAATTTTATATCAGCGTTCCATCAAAAAAAAAATATGCTATGTCACAAATCACACTCGATTTAAAATCAGAAACAGCGAATAAACTTAATCAATATATTAAATCATTTGGCAGTAAAGACTTGCTGTTCGAAAAGTTTATTGATTATCATAAAAAGAAGTTAAAACGCGAAATTGCAAAAATGCAAATAGACCTGAACGATTTTGAAAAGAAATACGACATGTCAAGCGCTGCTTTTTATCAGAAATTTGAATCCGGAGAGCTGGCCGATGAAAAAGATTACATGATATGGTCGGGAGTTTACGAAATGCAACAGGAAAGCAAGCATAAACTCAATCAACTATCATGATTCAGAAATATTTTGCCGACATAAGAGCAAAAATTGATGCCTACAACCACATTGTTGAAGAGTATTCTGTTGTTGATAAAACATATAGTGACGAAAAAGGATTTATTGATGGACAAATAATATTCATTGACGACAGCATCCTTGAGTTCAGCGAGGTAAAAAGTACGGAAATCCCAGAAAAAATAAAATACAGATACCATTATCGTTCGTTCAACAATAACTTGATTTTCCGATACGATAATGCCAAACATTTTCCTGACATCTCAACGTTTCCGCATCATAAACATTTGCCCCAAAATGTAATTGGATGCAATGAACCAGATATTGAAAGTATTTTAGGCGAAGTGGAAAGAATAATACTGAAAAACGAATGACCATCGAAGCAACACATTTAGGGCATCAAAGTGCCTACCCACAACAATACGACCCATCGGTGCTCGTGGCTGTACCGCGCCATTTAAACCGCGGGCAATACAACATCGAAGAGCAAAGCTTGCCGTTTGAGGGGGTTGATGTGTGGCATGCATACGAATTCAGTTTCTTGACGCAAAAAGGTGCCCCGGTGATTGGTTTACTTAAAATCACCTATCCCTGCAACAACGGGTTCCTGGTTGAAAGCAAGTCACTGAAACTATACCTCAACTCATTTAACATGAGCCGTTACGGCAAAACCAAAACCCCGGGAGTTGAAGAAGTAGTTCAAATCATCACCAACGACTTATCAAAGTTGCTAAAGTGTGAAGTTAACGTTCGCTTTTTCGGCCACAACGTTCAGCCTGCAGGTCCCGATTTCGACGGCTTCTCGATTTTGGAAGATATAATTGATTTTGACAACTTTTCGTGCGACACATACACCGAAAACCCTGAACTATTAAAGGAAAGTTCCGATAATGGTGAAATAAAATGGGGCACCCACCTGCTCCGCAGCAATTGCAAAATCACCCACCAGCCCGACTGGGGTTCACTTTACATTTACATGAAAGGCGACAAACTGCCTACACCCGAAAGCTTTCTGCAATACATTGTTTCGCTGCGCAACGAGAACCACTTCCATGAGGAAATTTGCGAGATGGTTTTCAAGCGGATAAACGACTTTTTTATGCCCGAAAAGCTTATGGTAGCTTGCATGTACACCCGTCGCGGGGGTATTGACATCAACCCGGTGCGCGTTTTGCCGGGAACGGATTTGCCGGCTTCGCTGATAAATACGAACTCACTTACCCAAATGGCATTCAGGCAGTAAGCATTTAGCATGGGGGCGCTAAACGCTGATAAATTGAACATTGGGGGGAATGAACACCGGGGGCATTAGTCATTAAGTCATTGGTCATTAAGTCATTAGTTTCCGGGGCAAAGTGGGGGCTGGTCGCTACAGCGCCCGGCATTCAGGGGTTACAGGCTCAAAGAAAAATGAAAATTAAAATAGCAATATGGCTGTTAAATTATTCCAATAATCACGGGCTGCACAATCGCATGAGCCCCTTCGACAAGCTCAGGGTGGCATATTTCATTTCAGGACAAGTCAAACATTCCATCAACCTATCACCCCATCAGCTCATAAAAATTATCGGGTGTAATGGTTTTAAAGCTTGAACCGGGATAGGCATTAATAAAGTCCTTTGGGGTTTTTGTTTTTTTTGCCGGATTAAATTTGAATTCGAAACAGGTTAAATGACCATCTTTTTCTTCAATATAGTCTATTTCCTTTTGATCATAAGTTCTCCAAAAGTATACATTCACAAAACGACGGTTATTTTGATTGTATTTTATTCGTTCTGCAATACAAAAATTCTCCCATAGCCCACCAACATCGCTCCGAAGTGATAAATCATTAAAATTTTGAATAATTGAATTTCTGATGCCTGTGTCATAAAAAAAGATTTTCTGACTCTTGTTAATTTCCTTTCTCAGGTTTCGGCTGAATGATTTCAAGCGAAAAATCACAAAAGATTTTTCAAGTAATTCAATATAGCGTTTTATTGTGTGCACATTTGTACCTGTTAATTGGGCTAGTTCATTGTAGGAGCATTCGGACCCTAATTGAAGAGAAATGGCTTTTAATAAATCAAACAACAAATCAGGTTTTTTAATGTTTTCGTATTCAAACAAGTCCTTGTAAAGATAATTAGATGAGATATCATTTATTTCTTCCAGTCGTTCATCCCCTTTTGATGTTAATACTTGCGGATACAGTCCATATGTTAAGCAAAGCGGCAAGGATGATTTTAATGTAATCAAATCGTATTCATGATTCAATTCCTGCATCGAAATTGGCATTAACAGGTATTTTCTCGATCGTCCTGTTAATGGTTCCGAAACCTTATTCGACAAGTCGAAACTTGATGAGCCGGTTGCAATTATCTGTATATCAGAAAATGAATCGACAATAACTTTTAAAACCATACCAATGTTTTGGATTTGCTGTGCCTCATCAAGTACGACCAGTTTACTGTTTCCAATGAAATCTTCCAACAACACCAAGTCTGTATTTTTCAATACATCTTTATATTGTTGTAAGTCGCAGTTTATATATTTTGATTGGCCCTCATATTGCTCAATCAATGTTTTAACGAGTGTTGTTTTACCGGTCCTTCTGGCACCATACAATACAATAACCTTTTTTTTGAAAAGATTTTCTTTTATAACATCTAATAAAATCCTTTGATATTTCATGGTTCTTATTTGCTTCTTCACAAATTTATAATAATTTATGAAGTTACCCTCGTGATTTCACAATAATTTATGAAGTTGATAGTCTCGATAAATTGTCAGATTTAGACATGAGGCAATAAACATCAAACCTCAGTACTTTAACCCAGTAAGTAAGGGCTGCACAATCGCATGAGCCCCTTCGACAAGCTCAGGGTGACACGCTATGAAATTTTCTCACAATTAAGGGACTGACCTGCATTCCATCTTTCCAGTTTTCCTTCACACAATACCCCATTCATCCCTATAGGCATCGGTACTGTCATTCATGACGACTCAACAATCCACTTATCCCTTCACCTCAAAAAATCATAAGAGATATTCCCCATTCAAGCCTTCCCGTCAACATTTTTGGTTATTTTTACCCTTACTTTATTTCCAACACTCTTTAAAAAGCATCAATCATGAAGTGGAATTTTGGGCATATCGATTTTTCAACCTATCCTCATTACAACGATAATCCACTTGGGATTGAATATCACAACGACCACATCATTTTCAGGTTGTGGTCGCCGGTGGCAAGCGAAGTCAAATTCAAGCTATATAAAAACGGCACCGATAGCGAACTGGTTGAAACATTAAACCTTGAAAAGGATGGTTGTATTTGGCAAGCCCGGATCGATGGCGATTTGCACGGAAACTATTACACCGTCCAGTGCCTTATTGATAACATCTGGATGGACGAAGTGCCTGACCCCTATGCATTTGCTGTTGGAGTGAATGGAAAGCGGGGCATGATATGCGATCTTTCACAAACAAACCCAGCCAATTGGGATGCCGACAGGCATGTTTTGCCCGAAAATTACAACAACATGGTAATTTACGAGCTGCATGTGCGCGATTTTAGTATCGACAATTTTTCAGGAATAAAAAATAAAGGAAAGTTTTTAGGTTTTACCGAAGAAGGTACACGCTCGCCCGAAGGATTAAAAACCGGCATCGACCACTTAGTCGACATGGGCATAACCCACGTACAACTTTTGCCGGTTTATGATTTTCATACAGTTGATGAATCCCACCCCGAAAAAAATGAATACAACTGGGGCTACGACCCGCAAAACTATAATGCCCCCGAAGGTTCTTATTCAACGAACCCAAAAGATGGGGCCAACCGTATAAATGAACTAAAGTCACTCATACAGAAGCTTCATGCCAAAGGGATTGGCGTAATTATGGATGTGGTTTATAATCATACCGGACGTACACGGCATTCAAGTTTCAACCAAACAGTTCCCGGTTATTTCTACCGTCAACGCAGCAATGGAAACTTTAGTAATGCCAGTGGTTGCGGAAACGAAATTGCCTCGGAGCGGAGCATGGTGCGAAAGTTTATTATCGATTCAATAAAACATTGGGTAAACGAATATCACATTGATGGCTTCCGGTTCGACCTGATGGGGATACTGGATATTGACACCATGAATGCCATAAGGGAAGAAATGAATGCCATTGACCCTAAAATTGTTATGTATGGCGAAGGGTGGACGGCTGCACACAGTCCGCTAAACGAGAAGTACCGTGCTGCTAAATGCAATGTACCAAAACTAAACAACATTGCCGTGTTCAACGACGATTTCAGGGATGCACTGAAAGGACATTGGGGACACGAAGGAAGCATTGGTTTTGCCAGCGGGCAAACCCTTAACGAGGAATCGGTGAAATATGGGATTGTGGGCGCTACCGACCATCCACAAATTAATTATGGTTATATCAATTCCGTTAGTTGGGCTTGGTCAATGTCGCCCCAACAAAGCATAAACTATGCAGCTTGCCACGATAATTTCACCCTGTACGACCAGCTCAGAAAGTCGCACCCCGATGCCGGGTTAAGACAAGTTTCGCGCATGGTGTGCCTTGCCGGCGCTGTATTGCTCACATCGCAGGGTGTACCCTTTATACATGCCGGCATGGAAATGATGCGTACAAAAAAAGGAGATGGGAACAGTTACAAGTCGGGCGATGAGATAAACATGATCGACTGGAGCCGTAAAGCTATGTTTTCGTATGTGAATGAATATTTCAGGAAACTGATTAAACTGCGAAAGAAACACCCGGCATTCAGGATGACATCAACTAAACAGATACAACAACACCTGAGGTTTTCAAAACATTACCTCCCCGGTGTTGTGGCATACACTTTATGCAACAATGCCAATGGAGATAAATGGAAAACCATCAGGGTGATTTTTAACAACAATATCAGCCCGGTTGCCTTTCCGGTTAAGAATCAGAAATGGACCGAAGTAGCCAACGGGCTTGCCATCGATGAGAACGGACTCAGGACATACGAAACCCATACTGTTTTTGTTCAGCCGGTTTCAATGATGATACTTGTTAGTGATAAAGAAGCATAAAGAAACACACTTTATTCCCCAGATTATATTTTCGTTTAGTCAACAACAAAAACTTTAGTTTTACCAACACCAGTTCTTGTTTCAATTTGCAAAATATACACCCCCGCTTTTAATATCCGGGGTTTCTGAAAATCGCCCCAATTGAGCCGGTGCACATTACCTGGTTTCAGAAATATATTCTTTATAAACAGGCATTGCCCATTCAGGTTGAAAAGTGATATTTCAACTTCTGAAGTTATGCTTTGTGTATTAAATTGTACAATTGCTTCTTTATTTACCGTCAAAGGGTTAGGGTACACAGCAAGAGCTGACACACCACCCCTGTCAAACAGGTCAACACCTGTCTTGAATTTTCTTACAAAAGAGCTGTTTGCAGCTGTTTGCCCATACTTATTTATCGCGTAAACAACAATCCCGGCACTTTCGTAAAACCTCAGATCACTGATATCGAGCTCAAATATTGTATCGGTATTTTCGAGCAATGCACTTTCAAACACAGTTCCATCCTGTTCAAGCTTTATTTTGTAGTTATCTGCCCCAATTGACCGGTTCCACTCCAAGGTAATGGTTTCTGTTTCCAGTGAATCGCCACTTGAAGGTGAAACAATGGTGAAATTGTATGGCTGCGATGCTTCGGCGGTAAACAATAGTGTGTCGGTGTAAGTCCAAACCCCGTTAACCTTTGCGCGGGCCGATAAATGATAACGCATTCCCGGCTCAAGCTCTTCACCGATTTGGTTTGGCACACAAAACCGCGCATTTTCTGAGGAATAGCCTTTAGCCCATGAACCAGGTCCTTCAGCAGGGTGATACTGAAATATATATTCGGTTGCCCCGCTTACTGCCTCCATCTCAAAACATGGCAATAGCTTAACATCGATCTGCCCACCATAAGGTTCAACAATTTGTGGTTGGAAGTTTATACGGAACGTACTGTCGGAATAATCTTTCGCCAATATTGAGTCGGAAGAAACCCCGGCTTTCAAATAAAAATAAAAAACATCGCCCTGCACTTCGGGCATGGTAACATTAACGCTTTGCTGCTGAAAAACGCCAGGATCAACAAAAGCTGTTAACAGTGTGTCGACACAAGTTTTGCTACTGTCGCACAACAAAAGTTCAAGGTATTTTATTTCGCCACCAACATTATAGGCAACCGGATATGTTTCTCCAACCACATAAGGCATACCGCTTATGCCATCAACACCTATTGGGTTCGAATCCGGTGAGCGAAGCTCTACAACCGGCTCACCTAAGTTCAGGAAATATTCAGAATTAAAACGATAAGTGGTTGTGTCGCCGTACCGTTCCTCCAGCCCCGAAAGTTGAATAGAAACCTGCCCCTTGTCGGTTTCGTCTAAACTGGTATCGGCAGGCCATACCAACGAATAAGTATTTCCATGCTGCATTTCAAGCGAATCGACCAATACAATTGAGGTGTCATTTTTTTCATCGACATAGCTCATTTTAGCATCGCACATTAAGCCCTTGTATGACCACCTGATGGTATCATCACGGTAATTTACAAAGTAACCGCCGGCACTTGGAGACTCAAAGTCAACCCGGTTTTCGTAAACAGTAAACGATATAGCCGATTGCGAATACTCATACTCAAAATTGGCATCGGTAATTTTAATCATACAATTATCGGCCAGTAAGTCTGGCACTGTCCAGTTGTAAGATCCCTCGTTGGCATCAATATTTTGAGCAACTTGTGTAAAAACCGAACCATAATCAGATGAAAAATATATGTTAACATGCTCAACTGTTGGCGGTGCTTCCCAGGTAATTACATATTCGCTGCCACTTTCAAGATACAATTTTTGTAAGCCTGGCTGTGTCAAGCGCAACGGCTTCACCTTATTTAGGTCGATTTTAAAAAAATCGAAAAGTATTTCGCGCTGGCCTTCCTTGCCCCTGTTCAAATCAGCGTGGTTATAGCCATCGAAATGACGTATATCCTTCACCTCAAGCCCATCCAACTCAGCACTATTTAAGGGGACAATTCCATCATTCTCATAATTAAAGCCTTTTTTTTGCATATACGCCAGATATTCATACTGATCGCTCAAGTCGCCATTCAAAGGGGGCATAGAGCTACCATTAATTGCCCCGGAATAACAAATAATTTTAGAATGATAATTACTGCTATTGTTAAGTTGCAGCAACCATGGGTTTGACTCCTCAGGGAATTGCGTATAATCCATTATCCCATTATAATTATCCCACCTCAAATCGCTCCGGTTCACATTATCGTATGATAATTCTCTAAATGCCAATTGCTCAAAAAGATATAACACCAGATTACTTGTTCCTTGATAAAATTCATTTCGTGCATTGTAATTTGCCATTGGCGACCCATGATGAGGGGTGCCAAGCGTGATAAGCTGATCGACAAGCTCGCCACATTTCTCGCCCGCCTTTGGCCCTTTAGTAAAGCGCTGCTCCTCCATGTATGAGCGTGATACCAGCCCGCCCATGCTGTGTGCGGCAATGGCTATTTTCTTTTTATGGAAGCCGGCTTCCTCAATCTTACGCCTTAGCTCTGCAGCTATTTGCGAGACGGGGACATAATTTGACCAATAACGAACGTAATATGGTTTGAAATTGGCACTCAATTCAGGGTCTGCCTCAAGATAATCCCTAAAATAATTCCAATATCCCCCACCAGGAGGGGCAGGTGCACCGTCAAAACTCCATCCATGTATCAGGAACAAAGGCTTACGCCCGGTGGTATCGATTTCGGGGCAAACATCTTCAATGTACAACAGGCTGTCAACCTCAACGGCATTGAGAAATGCCGATTTTAACGAATCGCCGGCATTTATATAATGGGCGGAAACCTGCTGTGCTTTTGCAGGTATTAAAACAATTGAAAAAAATATGAAAAAAAAGAATATACGGGTTTTCATGGGTATTAATATTTTAACGATAAAGTTACAAAAAAAGGATTACCATTCACATTGAAGCTTTGCATACACCAGATCGTCTTCCCACTTTTCGTTGGCATAAAAACTTTGGGAATCGTCGCCCTTAGTTTTATCCTTTTGGTTTCGAGGTTCATTTTTCAAGTTTCTATGATCAAACAAAATTAGACGATTATGGCCATCATCCAAATGTTTCATGATAATTCAGTACCCCCCCCGGCTCGCGCAACACACATGATTTGCAGGACGGTCCGGGCCGGACGGAGGCGGAAAGCTGGCCGATGCCCAGGCCCATGTTGAGCGCGACTGACGGGGCGACCGGGGGAAGCCACCGGACAGGCGCAGCGAAACAGGGACTGGGCAAGGCCACTTGAAGCCGCAGGCCAAAAAGCCCGCCAGATATTGAATATTTTTTTTAGTTTCAACTGACGGTTAAAGGCAATTGGGGATGTACATAAAGTTTCGTAATATTGCAGGGCAAAAATTATTGTGCCTAAATGATATGTTACCATACAATAATGTGCTAAAAAACGAGTTTTAACCCAAGAGATAAGCATTTTTAGCCTTGAAAAGATTGATTCAACCAAAATATATACTGACTGCCATTTTATCGGTCGTTTTACTATCGTGTTCTACCCAAAAAAACACGCTAATGACGCGTGGTTTCCATAACCTGACGGCGCACTACAACGTATACTTCAACGGAAATGAAGCCATGGAGGAAGGGTTACTTGAAATTGAAGAAGAATACGAGGAAGACTATACCCGTATATTGCCTATTTTTAAAGAGAGCCTGCCGGGCACCGAATCGGTGGTGAGCAGCAACATGAACCGCTCGATTGACAAAGCCACCAAGTTAATCAGGCAACACTCGATTACCGCCCCGCCCGAATCGAACCGAAAACAGAGGAACGCACGAAAACGCAAGCCTGTTAAGCCGGAATACAACCGCTGGGTGGACGATGCTTTTATCATGATGGGGCGTGCCTACCTTTACAAAAAGGAGTATTTGATGGCATCGACCACTTTTACCCAAATGATACGGAAGTATAAAGACCAGCCTGAAAAGTACAGGGCTTATTTGTGGCTGATACGTACGTATAACGAAGCCGGGCGTTACACCGAGGCGCAGGAAATGATTGACACGATGGAAGGCGACGACAAGTTTCCGGATGACCTTGAAGGTGAACTGGCCATTATAAGTGCCGACCTGCACCTGAAACAAAAAAATTACGAAGAAGCAGCTCAATACCTGAACATTGGGATCCAAAACATACGTGGCAACCAACGCAAAGCCCGCTATAACTACATACTGGGACAATTGTACCAGGAATTGGGCAATAACGAAAAAGCACTTGAGGCATACCGCCACTCAATACGCCGCCGTCCCGATTACGAAATGATGTTTAATGCAAGGGTCAACAGTGCATCGGTTTTATCGGGCGATGCCGATGTTGCCGGGCTGCGAAAAGAATTGCTGAAAATGAGCAAGAAGAAAAGGAACGAACCTTTTCTTGACCAGATATATTACGCACTGGGCAACATCATGTACAACGATGGGCGAATTGACGATGCCATGGAAATGTACCAGAAATCGGCAGCGCTGGCACTTGAAAACGATTATCAGCGGGCACAAAGCTGCCTGACACTAGCCAATATTTATTTTGACCGTAAAGAATATGTACCGGCCGGACAGTATTACGACAGCGCCATGGTGGTGATTGATGAAAACTACCCGGATTACGAACAGATTAACGAGCAGTACCAAAGCTTGAACCTACTGGTTACAAACCTGTTGACAATTGAAAAAGAGGACTCGCTACAAAAACTTGCCTCGCTTAGCGATGCCGAACTGGAAGCCCGTATAAACGAATGGATTGAAGCAGAAGAAGCACGCATAGCTGCCGAGGAAGAGGCATTGGCATCGGGGGACTATGGAAGCACCTACAACCGTTACAGCAGCAGGCGAATGGGCAACCGCGGCGGTGGCTGGTATTTTTATAACCCATCGACGGTTTCGAGGGGCAAACAGGAATTCCAACGCCTGTGGGGCGACCGCCCCAATGAAGATAACTGGCGGCGCAGCGACAAATCATCGTCGATGCTGGCCGAAATGGGCGAAGAAGGCGAAGTGGTTGACAGCCTGAATGAGCTTACCATGGAAGAACCCCGCATTGACGACCCCACCACCCGCGAATATTACATGCAGGACATACCAACAAACGACTCGTTAATGGCCGTATCGAACAACCGGATCAGGGATGCCCTGTTTACGGCCGGAAATGTTTTCAAAAACGACTTTAACGATTACGAACGTGCCATTGGCAGTTTTAGGGACCTTAATAAACGCTTCCCCGGGAACATGTACCAATTGCCGGCATATTTCAACCTTTGGGATTTGTACAAAACACTTGAAAATGCCGATAGTGCCGCTTATTATAAAAACCTGATTATTGACAATTACCCCGAATCGAACTATGCCAAATACCTGATCAACCCCAACTTTTTTGTTGAAGAACAGGCCCGGAAAGACAGTCTGAACCAATTGTACCAAATGGCTTTCACGAATTATGCACGCCGTAACTTCAACCAAGCCGTTCAATACAGCAAGCAGGTAATGCAAATGGGGCCCGATGCCGACCTAAAATCGAAGGCCCGGTTTATCAAAGTAGTTTCGGATACACGGGAATACGAAAACAACCAGTTTGCCGATTCATTGGAGGCATACATTGCACAATACCCCGATGCAGAACCCGCACCACTGGCGCAACAGATACTGGACCTGGTAAAAGAAGAAAAACTTGAAAATTATGATGAACTGGTTGAAGCAGGCTATTTGAACGATGTGATCAAAAACCTTGAAATATTGGCACAGGAACAGGAGGATGCCGATTCAACAATGATACAAAAGTGGGATACCGAAGAAGAATTATTGCACTATTTTGTGATTGCCTTCCCAAACAATGGCAACATTGATGTAAACCGGTTAAAATTTGATATTGCCAATTACAACATCGACCATTATACGACCCTTGATTTTGATATTGAAACCGAAACACTGAACAGCGAAACAAAGCTGATTGTTGTCCGCAACTTTTTCGACAAAGAGTCATCGCTAATTTATTTCCTTTCGGTTATACGCCAGCCCGAGGTGTTTAAAACCCTTGCCGGATATGAATTTATCAATTTCGTGATTTCAAACGAAAACTTTAGGGAGATGTTGAACGACCGGTCGTACAACGATTACCTGAAATATTTTGTCAAGAATTACAGCATCCACACCAGCGGTGAATTCCCCGAAGAAGCACTCGATTCGCCTGAAGAGCTGATGGCCAAACTACAGGAAGACGAAACCGAAAACCTGCAGGAACAGGGTGAGTTTGTGCGGGTTGAAGCCGACACTTCGATGTACGAGGCAACCGAAGGCATGGGCAAAGTTTACGACCTTGACTATGGCGAAAAACACAGTTTTGTGGTGATGGTAAAAGAGCCGAGGTTTAGAACGGGGTTCCTGATGCGCGACTTCGTGCGTTACAACATGGCCGAACACCGCCAGCAAAGGTTGCGGGCAGCCCCACGCTACCTCGACGGATCAACAATATTGGTCATATCATCGTTTGATGATGCATACGACGCCTTGGTGTACAAAAATACCGTTGACGAAAACAATCAATTATTTGAGACCATTGGCGATACAGAATACGAGACTTTTGTTATCGGCGCCAACAACCTTAAGAAATTGCAGGAAACCAACAATACCAGTGCATGGCAGAAATTCTACCGCCAGTTTTACGTGTACAACAAAGTACCTGAACCTGAAAGGGTAAAACAGGAAAAAGCAGAACAAGAAGAAGAACCTGCCGGGCAAGCCAAGGAAACACAAGCGGTGCAAGAAAATGCTACCGGGGGATCGGCAACGCCAACACAAACAAGCGAAGAACCTGCCGGGAACGAAACCACCAGCGAAGAAGAAAACGTTGAAGAAAGCCCAACAACTGAAATTTCTGAAACCGAAGATACAGAAGAAAAAGAGACTGCTGAAAACGAAACAACAACACCGGAAGAAACAGAGCCTGAAGCCACAGATGGAACGATAACTGAGTCAGCCCAAAGTGATGCCGACGGGTTGTATTCATTTGATCCGCAAGCCGCACATAACCTCATGTATATCCTTCCCCAAAGCGGGTCGAACCAAAACTTGTTGATTACCTATTTGCGCCGATTAAACGTGATGCAATTTAAGGGAAAGAACATTACGATCAGCCCTGAAGAATTTGATGATATCCGTACGCTTGTGATTATAAGCGGGCTGGGCAACGCCGAAGAAGCCAAGAAATACATGGATGCGGCAGATGAGGACAGCCGCGTGAAAATGTCGTTGCGCAATGCCAACCACCGTAGTTTTATCATTAGTGATGAAAACCTGGAAATATTCAGGCAGGAAAAAGATATTAACGGTTACAGGTCGTTTTATAGTGAAAATTATTAGATGATCATTACGCCATCATCAAAAAATCCTCACCTTCAACTTTACCTTTCAATAACAGGTAGTTGCGTATTTTGTCGCGGGCACCGTGGTTTCCCACAAACGAAAGGATGAAAGCCGGGGCTTCCCATCGATGTATCCCCCTGTTTTCTGCACTTTTTCGGGACGTCCTCCTAGTTTTTTTTAAAATCAGAGATTATTTAAAGCAATCCGCCCACTTTCGCGTGAGCGAAAACGCGGGGTGGCCGTCAAAAATGCCGGCAGGCGTGGGGGTGAAACGGGAATGCTTAGTCCGGCTTTGCAGGGCGTTTACGTTTAAAGATTTTGAAGTAGCCATAATGCTGCTTGGGATAACAATTGAAAACACCCCAAACCGTTTCAAAAGGACAAAACATTGTTTGTTCAAAATTTTTCCTACCTGCTTAGCCGGACTTCGCATTCCCGAGAGCGGGCGGTGGCTTATTTTTGACTTGATTTTTTTTCCTGGTTTTTTTGTATCAAGACTAAAAAGTCAGTGGGGTTTAGGGGCAAAGCCCCCTTTAAAAATGGTTTAGAGATATTACAAAAAATATTAGAAATATAAGCTAGGTTTTAATTGACATCAAATAATTAATTACTTATTTCTGCTTTCGGGTGTTACAAAATTGAAAACAGGAAACATAATTGCGCAATGCCAACCACCGTAGTTTTATCATTAGTGATGAAAACCTGGAAAAATTCAGGCAGGAAAAAGATATTAACGGTTACCGGTTGTTTTATAGTGAAAATTATTAGATGATAATTACGCCATCATCAAAAAATCCCGACCTTCAACTTTACCTTTCAATAACAGGTAGTTGCGTATTTTGTCGCGGGCACCGTGGTTTCCCACAAACGAAAGGATGAAAGCCGGGGCTTCCCAATTAAATTCTTCGTAATAAATACAGCACGTATCCTCCAAAAAACGGGGTTTCACATCGATATAGCCTTCCACGAAAATCCCTTTTTCCATAAGGTATTTAACCCGCTTGCGGGTTTTACGCCCTGCCCCCCATACCCAAATATAAGGGTGGTCGTTCATCATGAGCCAGTTAGCCAGGTGTCCGGCTTTTGTACGGTAAAAAGCATCGGTGCTGTAACGCACGTCGGAACGTGTAAGCCGGGTATCGGAGTCGTACCAACGAAAAAGCACCTCGGGTACTTTTGCCAGTTTTACGCCCCTTCCCATCCAGCGGAGCCACATTTCATAATCTTCAGGAAAATCGCCATGGATGTACCCGCCATGTTGCTGCAGCAATTCGCGCCTGAACATAACCGTAGGGTTGATAAGCGGCATTTCAACAAAGCGGTTTAAGCTGATTTTTTCGGGGGTGTCCAGACTGTTGGCCCAGTTGACATATTTTTCGATTCCGACAGTGCTTTTGTGATGGCCAACATGCTCAACAAAACACGAAACAACCCCTACCGGGGGATGCTCATCTAGGAATAAAACTTGTTTGCACAAACGTTTGGGAAGGGAAACATCATCGGCATCCATGCGGGCGATGTACTCTCCACGGGCAGCATTGTTCCCTGTATTTGCGGCATAAGTTACACCTTGACGTGGTTCATGCAACAAAACGATGCGCCGGTCTTTTTCGGCAAACTCATGGGCAATACCTATGCTGTTGTCGGTTGAGTTATTATCAACCAGTATCAGTTCAAAATTGGAATATGTTTGATCGAGGATGCTTTGAATGGCACGTGCAATGGTCGCCCCTGCATTGTAGAAAGGCATAACAACCGAAACCTTTATTTTTCCATCACACACATCAACCATAAAAGAGAGTCCTATTCTATACTTAATATAATTACTAGGCGCTTACCGTGTAAGGTCCATGAAAACATTTTCAATGGTTTTTAATTTTTCATTTAAGGTAACAACTGTCACCCCCTGTTCAACAGCCCACTTAAACAACATTGGCCGGATGTCGTCATCAACCGAAGAAGTAACGATGCAATGGTTGGTTTCAATTTTTTCAACCGAAGCAACAAATGGTAATTGTTTCATTTTATCAAGATCTAAAACCTCAATTGCTGCCAGTTCAACTTCTTGCCCCAGCCCAATAGCCATTCGTTTAATGCTGGCCGTGTCTCCATCGGCAATTATTTCACCCCTGTTGATGATAACCACCCGGCTGCAAATGGCTTCCACCTCCTGCATGATATGGGTTGACAGCATCACTGTTTTATGTTTGCTGATATTGGTGATCAGGCTACGGATTTCTTCAAGTTGATTGGGATCAAGCCCCGATGTTGGTTCATCAAGGATAAGTACTTCGGGGTCGTGAATTAGTGCCTGTGCAAGCCCCACGCGCTGCCGGTAACCTTTCGACAAAGCCCCGATTTTCTTATGGGCTTCCAATGTCAAACCGGTCATTTCCACAACCTTTTCAACCTGCTTTTTCTTGTTTTTCAACTTATAAAAACCAGCGACAACCGCAAGATATTCACGAACATACATCTCGGGGTACAAGGGGTTGTGCTCGGGCAGGTAGCCAATTTGGGCCCTGAAGCGGGTAGCCATGGGCGACACTTCAAGTCCGCAAACCTGTGCACTACCCTCATCGGCGGGCAAAAAACCCGTCAGGATTTTCATCAATGTTGATTTTCCGGCACCATTTGGACCAAGAAAGCCCACAATTTCGCCTGCATCAACATCAAAATGCACATGGTTTAAAGCCTTTTGCTTTCCGTAACTTTTCGATATGCCGTTTACATTTATTGACATTCAGCAAATGTAATAAATAGACTGAAAAAGTCATCAGGTTTCAACCATATAAGGTTTTCTCTTAAATGAACTTTTAATCCTTATATGGTTAAAAGAAAATGGATATGCCTGAAATGTTTTATCCCTTCAACCATATAAGACATATAAGGGAATATAAGGTTTTCTCTTAAATGAACTTTTAATCCTTAAATGGTAAAAAGAAAATGGATATGCCTGAAATGTTTTATCCCTTCGACCATATAACACATATAAGGGAATATAAGGTTTTCTCTTAAACGAACTTATAATCCTTATTTGGTAAAAAGAAAATGGATATGCCTGAAATGTTTTATCCCTTCAACCATATAAGACATATAAG
>JASMTI010000290.1:0-38060 GCA_041694375.1 Bacteroidales bacterium
ATTATGGTAACATTTCCCTTGCTGCTGTCTAATGAATCGTCGGTAACTGTATAGGTAAACTGTTCCTGTACTGTTTCACCGGCAGCGAGGGTGTCGTTGCCTTCGGCAATTGAGAAGTCCAGATCTCCAGCTTCGTTCCAGGTTATGTGGCCATATTTTGCATCGAAATTGTTTATGGTATCGCCATTAAAACGGGTGACGATAAAGTCATCACCATCAACATCAAAATCGTTGTATGTAAAGTTGAGCCGTTTGAAATCAACATCTTCGTTGATGTAAAATGTATCGTTTACAGCAGTTGGCGGATCATTTACAGGGATGATGTTAATAAAAACAGTGTCTTTGGCACATGCAGGTTCATCATCACAAACAGTGTAAATAAAAAATACCTGGCCGTTGAAATCGGGTGCGGGGGTATAATTTAGATAGCCAGTGGAGTTTAGGTCAATGCTTCCGTTTTGCCCGGCACTAAGGCTGTCATTGCCAGTGACACGATATTGAAGGTCAGTTATTTCATTGTCGATATCGGTATCGTTTGCAGCTACCGATTCCCCTGTGAGCTTTTCATCCTCGTATATGGTGTAGTAGTCTGATTTTGGTCGGGGGGCATCGTTCACAGCTTCAATATCAATAATTACCGTTGCATCATCATTAGCCCAGTCGGTTCCATCTTTGGCATTATAGTCGAACGAATCGGTGCCATTCCAGTCTGCATTAGGTATGTACTCAAGGTTGCTGATTTTATTTTTTGCAATGCTGTCCCCAATTGATATTGCAGTTCCTGAAAGTTTTAGTATGCCATAATCAGGTAGCGAAAGGATAATAATATCGCTCAGCTCGTCCCATCTATATTCATCATAAAATGCAGATTCGAAATCAGATTCGTTAAAGACAAGAGGTGTGTCCTCTTTACCGTTAACCGTGAAGTCAGAAACTTCAAGCGGGGTATTAACAAAAGTGAGAATTATTTCAGCATAACCGTAATCATCTCCGTCTGAAATTCCCCATGTAGCTCTTGTTGTGCCTTCGAAACGGGCTGCCGGGTCGAATCTAATGTTGCTTAGTTCTTCGAAATCGATTATCATTCCAGATGAAATATCTTTTCCAAGATATGTGAATTTACCTTCTTCTTCAGGAGGAATACTTTTGAATGTCAGATATTGGGGTGAGTCATATACATCGCGGTCGTAGTAATGGTTCTCAAAATCTTTTCGGTAGAATAATTGCAACTCATCTTCTTTAATGTTATCGCGTACAATATCGGTAAGCGAAGGTGCTGTGTTGTAATAACTGAGCTCAACAATGCCGTTTTCTTCACCAAAGTTATAACCGTCGTAGGCGTTCCACGTAAAAATTATTGTACCGTTATAACCATTTTCAGGATTAAACATCAGGACATTATTAATATCATCAATTTCATTTTCAAGTATAAGTTGTGGGGCTGTAATATTTTTATCATTAAAACTAAGGTCACCATTTGATGGTACACTTACAATTCTGAGGCTGTCGAATGAAAATGAACTTCCAAGAACGGTTTCCATATGGTAGATAAAATGGCTTCGGGTGATTTCGATAGTAGAATCCTCCATAGCACTAAAAGATATTGTGTGAAGAGTTGGGGGCTCAGGTTCTTCAAGCACGGTTACGAATACGGTTTTTGGGTTTCCCGACCAGTTAAAACCATCGTTTGCATCCCAAAGAAAGGATGTTTCTCCCTTCCAGTCAGGGTCAGGAATAAAATCTAATGAAGTAATATCATCAACAAATACAGGTGTGTTTATACTTAAAGGTTGTCCATTGAGTTTGAACGATCCATTTTCAGGATTTGAGGCGATCAAAACAGAATCAAGGGAATGATTATCGGCATCATCAAAGTTGTTATTAAAGTCGTTAATTTTAAAAGTGTAACTGTAGTTTTCAACCAATGTAATCCTGAAAGTGTCAAGCACCGGGCGGTTGTTTAATACATCGAAAACCATGGCAGTTGTATCGATGCATCCAAGGTCGTTTGAAACAATGAGCTGTGTCGATTGGTCATTTAGTATCTCCGGGTAGGTTATGTCATCAGGGTTTTGCTCGTTCGATCCAGTTGTTGGGCTGCCTTCAAAATTCCATTCCCAACCAATAATTATTGTACCGTTGTCACTTGTTGATTGGTCGGTGTAATCTACAGCGCTGCCCCGGGTAACGGGTTGCGGTTCGTACCCGAAGGCAGCCTGAAGATTATTGATAACTACTGTGTGAGCTGTAGTATCAGTACAAAATTTATCATCGGTCACTTTGTGTATTATCGTAACGTTTTCACCTTTCAGCGAATCGGCAAAGCTATATGATGTACTAACATCACCAGTTGTATATCCGTTGCCAAAATTCCACTCATATTGGGTTATCTCACTAGGGCCGGCAGAAGCTTTGCTTAAGAAGCCAACTTCTTCCCAGGGGCAGGCAAGGGTTTTGTTTATGTCAAACTCAGCGGTCAGAAACTCGTTGGTATAAATATGTAACCGTTCGTTGGTAATAAGTGTATCACTACAGCCCAATTCGTTGAAAACGATGAGCTGCGGACTGTATGTTCCACCATTTTCGTAAGCATAGGTTGGGTTTTGGAGTGTGGAGGTGTCATTTTCTGTGGTCCCGAAATTCCATTCCCATCCGGCTATGTCATATCGTGGATCCGGCGATTTGCTGGTGTCGGTAAATTGGATGGGTACGCCCTTGCATATGCTGTCGTAGTTGGTTGCAAAGCCAACCACCGGGGCTCCACTGTTGTATATGCTTTCCAGCTCTTCGTTTACGTAAGTGCGTTTCCCGCATACTTCATCTATTAGCTCAATTCTTGGCGTTACGTTGCCCAGTGTGTCGTAAATGTAAGTTGTTGAGAATTCACTTGCCCCTCCGGGTACGGTGTCTTGTTCAACTATGCCGTTACCATAGTCCCAGTTAACGTAATCAACATTCAGAATATCTGTTATTTTAAGTTCTACCGGGTTTGGAACACAACCAGGGCTGTTGTCGTAGGTAAAAACCCCATAAGCGCCTTCTACTGTGATATAGTTGTTCTTCTGAATGGTTTTTTCACATCCGCCTTTAAAACGGATGGTAAGTGCAACTGTATATTCCCCGGGAGTAACATAATAATTACGCGGTGAACGTTCAGTCGAAGTATTGCCATCTCCAAAATGCCATTTATAACTGATAACGTCATCCTTGTTTGCATCGGGAGTAAAATACGCGTAAGCAGGTGCACAACCAATGTTTTGCAGTTCGGCATCAAAAGCGGCAGTGGCATCGATGACGGTTATTTGTTTAGAGAATACCAGCTCGCAGCCATCTGCTGCTACTGTGGTGAGCTTTGGTTGATATGAGCCCGGGATCGGAAAGTTGTAGTTTACATCTTCGTTGTTCGTTGTTATTACATCATTTGTCCCGTCATTATCAAAGTCCCATCGGTATTCAATAATTTCACCTGTAGAAGTATTCGTGAAAACAACATCTGTATCGTTGCATATTGTATCGTTGGCTGAAATTTCATATTCGGCAGTAAATGGGATAATATTGATCAAATCTTCTTTCACTACCGTATGCGAGCATCCACTACCGTTTTCTTCTGTTACGGTTAGCGAAACAGTGTATATTGAATCTTTTGTGTATTGGTGTTGCGGATTTTTTTCTGTGCTGGATGTCCCGTCTCCAAAATCCCATAAGTGCACATCGTTGTTGGGATCAGTGGTGTCAAAATCGGTACGGGTTGTTTGGTTGTTAAATTGCACGGTGTTACCTGTGCACACCGGATCGGGTGTATGAGAAAATGAAACAAGCGGCCCCCCCACGAGAATCATGTCTTCTTCAATCGATTCATAATTACAGGCCCCTTCGCTTTTGGTGGATAAACGAACAGTGTATTTGCCGGGTTTTTTATAAATATGTGTTATAGTTGGAGATGTTGTTACGGAGTCAATAATTCCATCATTATCGAAATCCCATTCAAAGGCTTCAATAGAATAATTCTCGGATAAGTTTTCGGAAATATTTTGTGAAAATTCAACGTCCAAGGGCACACAACCGGAGGTTTTATTTGCCGAGATAACTTTCTGGCTATCATCAAATGAATAGATGTTTACTGTTTGGCTGTCTGTATGTGTGCATCCTGTTATCTGATCTGTCGCGGTAAGCCTGATCGTGTAGTCTCCTGTAGAAGTGTATTCATGGGTGGGGGCGTTAGCGTTGCTGGTTTCGCCATCGCCAAATTCCCAATAATATTCAGTGGAAGGGTTTTCTTCATCAGTCAGGTTATAAAACTTTGCTTCATATGGGGGGTCGTCACAAAATGTATTTTGCGACATGGAAAATAAAGCTTTGGGGCCTTTTATTTCAATGCCTTCAACATGAAATGTGTCGGATATACAGCCATATTTTTCAACTACGACATCAACGTTGTATGTTCCAGTTTCGTTTGGAAAATAGTCGTAAGCAAAATGATCTCCCGAGCGATTATCATACCGGGCAATATCTTCAGAAGTTATGAATTTATATACATCAGGATTGTCATCAGAATATACATCAATGGTTGCTCCTTCGCTATAGCATAGTTCGTCGGGTTGAATTATTTTTACTGAGTCGATAACTGGTGTTACCTCCGAAAGGCGGATGAGATTTTCGCGTAATACCGAGTATGTACATCCTTCCTGGGTGTTTACTGTTAGGGCTATGTCATAACTGCCACCTGAGGCGTAAGTGTGATCGGTTATATTGGTTGTTGTGGTAGTGGTGTTTCCATCACCAAAATCCCATTCATAGGTAGAAATATTTTCGTATTCTGAATTAAAAACTGCCTCGAATTGGGTTGTTTCACTTGCAAAGCAGCCAACTGAAGCTCCTGAGGTGTTAATGTCAAGCGATGGGTGTTGTAATGTTATGGTTTGGAGTGTGGAAGAAATGCAGCCTTCGTTGCTTTGTACGTCGAGACGTATATGATAAGTGCCGGCATCATCAAAATCCAGTTGAAAATCAGGTTTATCGGATAAAAAAGTACTTGTTTCGGGTCCGGTTCCATACCACTCAAAAGCCGTGATGTTATTATCGAACAGGGTTTTTGATTGATCGGAGAATTGAACCGTGAAGCTCTCATTGGCACAATTGTATGAAACTGTATGGTTAAATTGAGCGTCAACACCATCCACAAAAACATTTTTGACAATATTTTTTTCACAGCCATCGTCAAAATTAACGGTCAAATTAACGGGATACTCCCCCGGTGTTGAAAATACATGTTTAAATGAAGCATTTGTATTTTCAACCTTACCGTTATCGCCAATGTCCCAACTATAGGCTGTTGCACCAGTTGAGGTTATAGCCTCGAAACTGACAGAGTCACCCGGGCAGTAATAGTCGTTGAGGTTAAAGTCAACGGTGTTTTCATTGTTAAAAGAAATGGTCTCGGTATATTCATCCGACACGCATCCGTGTTCCGATTCGCTAATTAATGATACGTTGTAATTTCCGGGGCCTGAAGCTGAAAAATCATGAATTATGGTGTCGTTGTTGCTCGATACAGGGCTGCCGTTTATTTCCCAGTTGTAGTTCGTAATGTCGACATTTATGACGGTGGTTTGGTCATATATTTCAGTTATGGATGGTGAGCAATTGTCAGATTTTTCATAAGTGAAATTGGCCTCCGGCTTATCGTAAACTTCAAAATGGTTGTATGTAATTTCGCTGCCCTGGCAGCCGTATTCATCAGTTACTTCAAGAATCGTTTTGTATATCCCCCCCTCTAAATCTTCAACAACAGCTGTTTTGTTTTTTGAAATAACAGCCTCGTGCTTTTCGAAAAAGTACCAATTGTAATACTCTTCTGAACCTCCTGAAATACCTTCAACGTTTTGCCCGTTCATCGTTTTTCCGGGCACATTAACTGGTGAGCCTGTTGATTGAACGGTAATGTCAAAAGGTTCGCACCCCGTATCGGTAATATTGTTAACCCCTGGTTCGGGACGTGGATAAATGTTGATTGTTTCGGTGTGTGCGTCCTCATCGGGCTCGCCGGGATTTATTGTGAGTGTTACGGTGTATCGGCCTGCCTGATTGTAAATGGCCGATGGGTCTTTCTTGGGAGATGTGTTGCCATTTCCCAATACCCATTCATATGTATCAGCACCTTTCGATTTATTCGTGAATTGTACCAGCCGGTAACCGCAGCCCATTTGATAATTCATGGTGAAAGCGGCATAAACGCTGCCAGCGTGGACTGTTATAGAAAAGCTGGTACTTGCACTTGCTGAACCGTCACTGGCACTGACCGAAACATTTGACTTGCCGGCTGATGGGGGTGTGCCGGATAATGTGCGGGATGATGCATTAAATGACAGCCACGAAGGTAAACTGCCGGTACTGATGGCAAGTGGGTCGCCATTTTCATCCTGAAAGGCATCTGAAGGTATGGTATATGAAAAAGCAGAGCCTGCCTCGCAGTGCTGGTTGGGGATACCCCTGTCGAGCACTGGTGGAAGGTTTTGTGACAATGAAATTTCAGGAAGAATAAGCAATGATAGTGCTATATAAATCCACCTGATTTTATACCAGTTTGAACACCCACACAGTTCCATTAAAATATTTTTATGCGTTTAGTCCTATTCCGCAACTCTGACTAAACGATATATTTGTTAATATGCACTGAAGCGATTAAGCCTAAAATAATTAAGAGAAAGCTAAAATATAAAAATCTGTTGAAGTGTTATAATTTTTAAGCTTTTTAATTGGTGTAGAACAAAAAATAATTAATTGCTACAAAAAAAAGGCTCAGCAATTTGTAGTGTTTTGCCGAGCCTTGATTGTTCATTTAATAAGTTTGTTGTCTTATGCCTGAAATTGAATGATTTATTGTTGTTAATTATGTTGTAAAATCTTTTTCCAAAATTTTCCTTGTGTTGTTGGTGTGTAGTCCCAGTCTGAAAATAACATGGGCGACCAATCGGGGTCGAAAACCCATACTACATACGATATACCATGCTTGTCGCAATATTCCGTAATGGCTTCTCCATATGAATCGTCGCTTATAACCGGAATATGTGCTCCGGGTTCGTCTTCAAGGCAATAACCGATTTCGGTGAGGACCAACGGGTATTTTTCAGCAACATAGCCCCAGTCTTCGGTCCATTTTTCTTCCCATGGCTCATCTACTTTTTGTGGGTAGGGGTGACTAACGTATGCTATGTTTTCAGCATCTACCGGGTTGTTTTTTACCGGCTTTAAATCGTAAGCCCAATTAAAGCCCGATACCAAAGGTATGGTTTTGGCATTGTTGTCGCGGATAATCTTAATCATTTTCTCATGTAATGTTTTCAGTTCATCCCAGCTGAAATCACCCAATTCTCCGTTTATCGTCGTAGGTTCATTGTACAATTCGAAAAAAGCAACCGTCGGGTTGTCGCCGTATTTTTTTGAGATCAGGTCCCAGAATTTAAATGTTTCATCTTTGGTTGTAATGTAAATATCGCGCATGAACTGTTCGGTTTTTAAGTTGCCGATAATATGCCAGTCGATTATAACATACAGGTCATTTTTTTCAGCCCATTTTATTCCTTTGTCCAAAAGTTTCATGTATCCTTCAGCCCCATGTTTTCTCCACTCGGGGGGATGTACCGGAAAGCGCACAATGTTTGCCCCCCACGCTTTCATTTACTCAAAATAGGCTTCGTTCCAGTGCCCGTCTTGCAAAAGCTTGTCGGGGTCACTTGCGTTCAGCCCCCTAAATACAACGGTTTCACCTTGTTCGTTTGTGAACTTGTTGCCTTCAACCTTAATTCGGCCGGGTTTATTGCCTGCCAGGGTTATCCCTACGGAGCAAATTAGCAAAAATGTCAGAAGTCTCAGTTTCATAGTTTATAAAAATTTACCAGGTTAACAGCGTAAATGTATATTATTAAATAGCTTAAACTGCTGCTTAATTGAAAATCTATTAATTTACGCATGAAATGTGCTATCATTTTAGCGTTTGCGTTATGATTTTCTTAGTAGTTTTCAGAAATGATAAAAAAAGGCCCGGTGGCAAAACCGGGCCTTTTGGATTGATTTAGTTACTATTGGTTCGTTAAATAATTATTCTTCGGCTTGTTCCTCTTCATAAGCTTTCAGGAGTTCCTGCTGTACATCGGACGGAACCTTGTCGTATGCGTCAAATTCAAATGTGAACCATCCGCGCCCGCCTGTAAGCGAATTAAGCGAAGTTGTGTAATTGCTCATTTCTTTCAGCGGTACTTTGGCTGAAATTTTCTCATACCCTTTTTCGCTGCCCATGCCCATAATAATAGCACGGCGCCCCTGTAAATCACTCATTACATCGCCCATGCGGTCGCTTGGCGTATAGACTTCAAGGTTGTAAATGGGTTCAAGAATTTTTGGCCCCGCATTTTTAAATGCTGTACTAAAAGCGTGGCGTCCTGCGAGTTTAAACGAAATTTCGTTTGAATCAACCGGGTGCATTTTACCGTCGTAAATGCAAACGCGAATATCGCGGGCATAAGAACCGGTAAGCGGGCCTTCTTCCATTTTTTCCATAATTCCTTTCAGGATAGCAGGGTGGAAGCGGGCATCGATTGATCCACCTACAATGCAGTTGCAGAATATGAGTTTACCGCCCCATGGGAGTTTATGCTCTTCGGTTCCACGTAATGAAACCTGCCATTCTTTGCCGTCAATTTTGTAATGTTTAGGGGCTGGCATGTCTTCTTTATAGGGTTCAATAATCATGTGTACCTCGCCAAACTGTCCTGAACCACCCGATTGCTTTTTATGGCGGTAATCGGCCTGGGCCGGTTTTGTTATGGTTTCGCGGTATGGAACCTTAGGCGTTTTAAATTCAATGTCTATCTTATATTCATTGTCGAAAAACCATTTTATTACGTTCAGGTGATATTCACTTTGTGCTTCAACGATAAGTTGTTTTAGTTCTTTCGAAAAGTTAACAATGAATGATGGGTCTTCATCGCGAAGACGGTGCAATCCTTCACCCATTTTTTCTTCGTCTGCCTCGTTTAATGCTTTTACGGCAGCCGTGGTAAGCGGTTTTGGGAATTCAATTGGGGCAAATTTATAATCGGCATCTTTAGTGCTCAATGTATGGTTAACTTTTGTTTCTTTAAGTTTAACGGTTGCACCCAAATCTCCGGCAGCGATCTCTGAAACTTTTGTGCGGTTCTTTCCGGCAACTGCGTATAGTGTTGACAGCCGTTCTTTGTTGGCACGCGAAGTGTTAATCAGGTCCATGCCTTCAGAGATTGTTCCGCTCATTACTTTGAAGTAGGTAACTTCACCAATGTGTGATTCGAGGCTGGTTTTAAATACAAACATTGACGCAGGTTCGTTTACGTCCATTTTAACATCTTTACCATTTAATTCTTCACGCATTGGGTTTTCATTAGGTGCTGCCACAATGTTGATAATGAATTCGATTAAACGGCGGATGCCCATATCTTTTTTCGCACAGGTGCAAAAAATTGGCATCAGGCTTCCGTCTTTCATCCCAAGTTTCATTCCCTGCCGCATTTCGTCTTCGGTAAGTGTGCCTTTGTCGAAGTAAAGCTCCATGAGCTCCTCGTCGTTTTCGGCTGCTTTTTCAACCAGTTCGTTGTGGAGTTCGTCGGCTTTGTCTTTTTCTGAATCAGGTATATCAATAATTTCAGGTTCGCCTCCGTCGGCGCCCCATTGGTACATTTTCATTTTAAGTACGTCAACCACTTGGTTGAAGTCGTTACCCGGGTTAACAGGGTATTGTACAACTGTCATTCGTCCACCGAAGCGGGCCTTGCCGTCTTCCAGTAATTTGTCAAAATTGGCATTTTCATGATCCAGCCCATTTGCAATGGTTATAACGGGTTTGTTGAGCTTGTCGGCAATGCGCATTGAACTTTCGGTGCCGGCACCAATTCCGTCTCCGCTGTTGATGACGCACAGTGCAGTGTCGGTAACATTGAGTGACGAGGTAACAGCTCCGGTAAAAGCTTTCATTCCCGGGGTGTCAATGATGTTAATTTTGTGGTCTTTGAATTCGGTGTAGAGAAGCGTGGGAAAAACGGAATTTTCGAAGTCGTGTTCAATGTCGGTGTAATCTGAGGCTGTGTTTTTTGATGTTACTTCACCCCTGCGGTTAATGATACCACCCTCGAAAAGCATCGCTTCGGCGAGGGTGGTTTTCCCGGCGCCGGCGTTTCCAATTAGGGCGATGTTTCTAATTTGTTCTGTTTTATAAGTTTTCATTTTTCAATATTTTATTGGTTTTTATTATTTAGTTTCGTTTTATTTAATGGTTGTCGTGTATAATCTGAAATCCCGGCTACACCTGTATTATCAGTGATTGTAGCCTGTTTTAGGAGAGGGAATACCAAAATTAGTAATAATTTGATAACAAACAAGTGTTGAGTAGTTAAAGTGTGTTTAAACAAAAACGGGTGATGGAATTTGTTGCCATCACCCGTTTTTGGGGAGTATAATTTATATGTGTGTCAATTCAAAATTGCCAGTCGGTTCTGATTTTATGCTGCAACAGTTACTGCTTTTTGTTTTGGGGTAAGTAATGAAACAGCAATAATAACTACAATTGAAACCGGTAATGATATAACAATGGGGTCGAGTACCGGCCATGGCATTTGCTCAAATAAAACAGGCTTTCCAAATATTGCTTCTGAAATGCCCAGTGCTGCCGATTCTTTTTGATGGGTGAACAGCAGCATCAGTAAACTAACGCCAAATCCTGTAACCATACTGGCAAATGCTGCTTTGCGGGTTGCCCTTTTCCAATAGATAGAACAAAAATAAGCGGGCAGGAACGATGCCGCGCAGATGCCAAAGAAGATGGCTGTTCCGCGTGCAATTACGCCCATATTTAAGGTGTAGCAAATAATGTAGCTCACAATAATTGATAAAGCAACACCCATGCGTGTAATAAGCGTGTTGTTGTGCGGCCTTTTTAATAATGTCGATACAACATCTCTTCCGATTGATGACCCCATGGCATGAAACTGTGAACTAAGTGTTGACATGCTGGCCGATAGGATGGTTAGCATAAACACAGCAGCAAACCAGGCCGGCATTGATGCCTTGATGTACTCAGGGATTATCTTGTCAAGGTCTTTCACAGCTGTAATGGCTATTTTACCTTCGGTTTGCATAAAAAAGATATTTGAAACAGAACCTACGGTATAAATAATTCCGGTTGTTACTGCAATAAAAACAGTTCCGATAAGCACGGCGCGGTTTAACTCTTTGTTGCTTCGCACGGTCATAAACCTTACTACAAGCTGTGGCTGTGCCAATACGCCAATTCCAACCCCCATAATAAGTGAAGTTACCAGTGTGTACCACCAGGCAGAACCAAACCTGGGCATTGATGTCCAACCCTGGTGCCCTATTGCCTGTAGTTTTTCGGGTACCAACTGTGCCATTTCGGTCAGGTTACGGTTTGCTTCGGCAAAGCTCATGCCTATGGTTTTGTAGGTCCAGAAAAGTAAAAAGAACATACTTACAAACATAATGGTGCCCTGGAGTGCATCGGTGTACATTACCCCGCGCAGGCCTCCGGCAATTACGTATGCCGCAATAATTAAAGTGAAAATAAACAGCGCAATGTGGTAATCGATCTCAAATATTTTCTCGATGAATACAGCTCCACCTTTGAGTACAACTGCTGCATACAGTGGCATGGCTATAAATATCAGGGCACCGGCAAACACTTGTATCGATTTACTATTATAGCTTTTACCCATAAACTCGGGAAAAGTGTGGGCTTCGAGTTTATGCCCCATTTCACGGGTTTTCCGCCCAAAAAAGATAAAAGCGATTACCACTCCAATAAACATGTTAAGGAAAGTGAGCCAAATGAGCCCCATCCCAAAATTGGCAGCAACGCCACCAAACCCAATAATTGCCGATGAAGATATGAAGGTAGCTCCATACGATACGGCCATCACAAAAGGATGGATTTGCCGCCCTGCTATCAGGTAATCGCTGCTCGTTTTGGTTTGGCGATATCCTTTTACCCCGAGATAGGTAAGTGATAAAAGATATACCAACACAATTAATCCAAGCGTAAAAGTATTCATGGTTCGTTGGTTTTTGGTTTATGCTTCGTCTTCTTTAATTTTATACTCTTCCTCTTCCCACTTCAGGTCTTCCTCGAGTGGTTGATCTTTTTCATTTCCTCCCTTGTTCCAGTTGATAATGCCATATACAACAGCAAAAATAACGCATAGGAATACCAGCAAATAGGCTAAGTATATTCCGGGGTCGCTTATTCCAAACATAGTTTTATGATTTAAAGGTTCGTAATTGTGTAATTATTTAAGCCAAAACTTTTTTATTTTCGTTTGATGTTAATGTTAGTACGACAATTACCAGTATCGATACGGGTAATGAGATAACCATCGGGTCCAAAACCGGCCAGGGCATTTTATCGAATAAAACCGGCTTGCCAAAAATAAATTGCGAAATGCCGAGTGCCTGCGATTCTTTTGCATGCATGAAAAGCAGGGCAAATAAGCTTGCCGAGAAACCCGATATCATACTCCAAAGGGCAGCTTTGGCCGTTGTTTTTTTCCAATAAAGCGAACAAAAATATGCCGGCAGGAATGTGGCAGCACAAATTCCAAAAAATATGGCAGTGCCCCTGGCAATTACACCAATGCTGAGTGTGTAGCAGATAACGTAGCTGATAATAATTGCGAATGCTACGCCGGCGCGGGTTATGCGTGTGTTGTTTCGTTGTTTTTTTGATATTGTGGAAACGACATCGCGGCCAATTGATGTGCCCATGGCGTGAAATTGTGAACTTAAGGTTGACATGCTGGCCGATAAAATAGTGAGCATGAATATGGCTGCAAACCATCCGGGCATTGATGCTTTAATGAATTCAGGTATTATCTTATCAAGGTCTTTAACTGCATTGATGGCTATTTGCCCTTCGGTTTGCATAAAGAAAATATTGGAAACAGCGCCAACAGTGAAAATGATGCCTGTGGTTGCCAGAATGAATACACACCCGATAAGCACGGCGCGGTTAAGCTCTTTGGTGCTTTTAACGGTCATGAACCGAACCACAAGCTGTGGTTGTGCCAGCACTCCAATGCCAACACCCAATATAAGCGAGGTTACCAATGTGTACCACCATGGTGAACCGGCTTTTGGCATGCTCGTCCATCCCATGTGCCCAATTGCCCGCAGTTTATCGGGCACTTCAGAAGCCATCTCCGATAAATGGACATTGGCTTCACCAAATCCCATTCCAATAGATTTATAGGTCCATATAAGAAGGAATATCATACTGGCAAACATGATGGTCCCTTGAAGGGCATCGGTATACATTACGCCTCGTAACCCCCCGGCAATCACGTATGCAGCAATTACCAGCGCGAAGAGCAATAGGGCAATGTTATAGTCAATCTCGAATATTTTTTCAATAAAAACAGCGCCACCCTTTAAAACTACAGCTGCATATAAAGGCATCGCGATAAAAATAACGGCACCGGCAAAAACCTGTATGGCTTTGCTGTTGTAACTTTTCCCCAGAAATTCGGGGAAAGTGTGTGCATTCAATTTGTGCCCGATTCGCCGTGTTTTACGGCCAAAAAACAAAAAGGCCACTACAACGCCCACAAACATGTTAAGGAAAGTGAGCCAGATAAGCCCCATCCCAAAGTTTGCTGCCACACCGCCAAATCCAATTATGGCCGATGATGAAATAAAAGTGGCACCATACGATACGGCCATTACAAAAGGGTGTATCTCACCCCCGGCCAATAGATAATCTTTGTCGGTACTCGATTTTTTATATCCCTTAAAGCCAAGGTATGTTAACGAAATGAGGTAGGCCAGCACGATGAGCCCAAGTACAAAAGTGTTCATAGTTAAGTTGGTTTAGTATTATTTTATTCCATATACAATTTCTTTCGATACCATGGGAATGCCGGCCTCTTCAATCCTGTGGGCTGCATTGTCGATGTCGTGCGTGTCAACCACCAGAAAAGCAGTTTCGCCATCGTTAACTACCCGTGCGTAGGCATTTTCAATGTTGATATCGAGCGCTTCGAGTTTTTCGAGCATGGTATCGAGTCCGCCGGGTTGATCGTCTATTTCTACGGCTACAATATGACGGAGTACACTTGAATGCCCGTTGTCGTTTAGAATTTTACAGGCTTTTTCAGGGTTGGGCACGATCAGGCTTAAAATGCCCCAGCTTGAGTTTGTGGCACTAAGCGTCATTGCCCTGATATTGATTTTTTCACGCTTAAACAACGATGTTATTCGCCGTAAATAGCCCGGTTTGTTTTCTAAAAATGTTGATACCTGGTAAATCATATCATTTGTTTTAGGTTCATTAACTTTTTATTCGGTTATCGAAAACCCTTACGGCTTTACCTGCACTTTTTGGTAACGAGTTGTTTTCAACAAGTTTCACTTCAGGTTTTACAAGTATTTCATCACGAATGTCGTGTGTAATCCTTCGTGCCAGTTTGTTCAATTCTTCAAGGTCGCCTTTAAAAGCGCCTTTTTTCATTTCAACTTCAACCGAAATGATGTCATTTTTATTGACTGTTTCGAGCGTGATACGATAATCATTGCCTACTTCGGGTATTTTCATCAAAACACCTTCAATTTGCATTGGGAATACATTGCAACCCTTGATAATGAACATATCGTCGCTACGCCCGGTAATGCGGTCAATCATACGGTGTGTGCGTCCGCAGGGGCATTTTGTGGGGATAAAGCGGGTAAGGTCGCGGGTACGGTACCGGATGATGGGCATCGACTGGCGGTCAAGGGTGGTCATGACCAGCTCGCCAATTTCGCCATCGGGGACTGGTTCAAGCGTTTGTGGGTTTACAATTTCAGCCACAAAAGCATCTTCCCACACGTGTAGGCCGGTTTGGTGTTCGCACTCGAAAGCAACACCGGGGCCGTTCATTTCTGAAAGGCCAAATGAATTGAAGGCTTTCACACCAAACAGTTCTTCTATTCGTTTTCGGGTGTCATCGGTATGTGGCTCGGCACCAATAATCATGTGTTTAAGTTGGGTGTCTTCCCGTGGGTTGAGGCCTTCGCTTTCAAAAACTTCGTACAAATAACCCAGATAGCTGGGGATTGCATGGGCAGCCGTTGTGCCGTAGTCGCGCATAAGCTTGATTTGCCTGATGCTGTTGCCAGCTGCCGCCGGGATACTTAAGGCACCAAGCCGTTCAATGCCATATTGAAAACCCAGTCCACCTGTAAATAAGCCATAACCGCTCATGTTCTGAAATACATCGGTATCCCGTATCCCGGTGCTGTAAAGCGAGCGGGCTACCAGGTTTGCCCATGAGTCGAGGTCGTGCTGATTATGAAAAATCACCGTTGGCGTACCTGTGGTACCACTTGATGAGTGTAACCGCACGCAGTCTTTTTTAGGTGTGGCAAGAAGCCCATACGGAAAGTTGTCGCGCAAATCCTGTTTCGTGGTAAACGGAAGTTTTTGTATGTCTTCAATTCCTTTTATTGAACCGGGCGAAATGCCTTTCGACTCATATAATTTTTTATAATGCTCCGATTGCATTGCCCGGGCAATGGTGTCTCTGAGTTTTTCGGCCTGAAGTTCTTCCAGTTTTTTCCGGGGTAATGTTTCTAATTCTTCTTCCCAGTATGGTCTCATTGGATTGAGTAAATTTTCGGTTTGCTTTATGGATTGTTTGGTATGCTGTTATCATTAAAACATGTACATCATTACAAAAATAAGCCGGTTGTTGGTAACACTTTCTGAGGAGTTGTATAATCCATCATTGGTGTTCATTTCACCTGCACCGTAAGCTGCGGTTGTACGTTCATATTCGCCCACAAAACGGAAATTTTTAACATTGAGGGCATAGTGCAGCGATAACCTGTTTAAATCCTGGATATTGGTTAATAAGCCGGGTGTAGGTGTTCCGGCCACCAATGGGTCACTGGTTCCCAGGTTTTTGGTCATTCCGGCAAAGAAACCTATTTGGTGCTTTTTGCCATAAACGCCATTGATGTATGTCATTAAATGGTTATAGTTGGTGTATGTGTATGCACCGGTATTTTCATCGACCGATTTTATTCCATAGCCGCCCAGCATGGTTAGGTTCGCCAGGTTTTGGCCATAAATGCTTTTTACCAATAACTTGAATTTGTTTGTTTTATATTGGGCATAAGCCATCGCCGCCATGCTGTTGTTTTTCTCATTTGTGATGTATGTTTTATCGTTAGCATTTGTTTTATCGATGGGTTGGATGGTATTGTGCTGACCGGCAGCCCCCAGTGTAATGCTCTCTCCCCTGAACGTGGCGCTCAATACCATTTCAGGAATTCCTGCATTGCGTTTAGGAAGGGTTTTGTTATTGGAATTGCTTGTATTGTAAAGTCCCTTTGAAACGTACTGGTTTTCGTACAATGCGGTTGCCGACAAGGTTGTTTTTCCCAGTTTTAAATCGAAATTTACCTGTGGCGAACGGTTAAAGGGCTGAAAAGGTGCCCCCGTGTTCAGTCCGGCTACAGAGGGGAAGCAAGCTCCGCCCCAAAACGGGTGCCATGTTTGCCCAATGAGTAAGGCCGATTTTTCCCAGTTTAGTTTCAAAAAAGCTTTTCGGATTCTTATCAGGACCGGGTCAACTGTTGTTACGCCTGCAAAATCAACTTCGATGTTCCCCATGGGTGTAGCCCCAAAAATTTCAGGACCGGTAATGTTGGCGCCCACACGGGTTGCAATGGCTGTAAGGTGAGCTGAACCTTGTTGGTTGTAGTGTTCACCGCGGGCATCTTCCCCAATGTAAAGCGGGACCAGGTAAAACTGGTCCATGGCTGCATCAACACCCTTGTAGGTGTCGTAGTAAAACTCGTTGCGTAAAAACCCGTAGATGTCAATTTTAGGCTTTTGGTTTTCCTGGGCTTTAAGGGTAAAACCTGTAAATAATGAAATTAAAAGTAAAGTTGCAATTTTTCGTTTCAAGGTAAACATGGTTATGGTTTTTGGTTTAATGCTTAATGTTGTTGTGCCCCGGTTTCCATCCCTCTTCTGAAAGCTGCAATGTTTGAGTTGACAACCTCTTCGCCTTTACGGGCGAAAAGGGTTTTTATGCCTTCTTCGAGCAGGTTGGGCTCAATGCCGATGTATGCTGTTGCAGCCCCAAGCATGATAATATTCACCGCTTTGTTGTTGCATATTTCTTTGGCAATGGCTTTGGCATCGACAAAAATCGGTCGGTTTGTGTTTTTTATTTCGTTAATAATTGATTCGTATTCAGGATAATTTGAAATATTTTCAAATGCATCGGTTGAAGTTACAATTCTTCCATTGTCCGATAAAAAAGGGACATAACGAAGCGATTCCATTGGTTCAACCGATAAAATAAGGTCTGCACCTTTAAGTGGGATGAGGTCTGAGAATATTTCATCGCTCGAGATACGCAGGTGCGATTGTACAGCACCCCCGCGCTGGCTCATACCATGCACTTCGGCTTGTTTAATGTTTAGCCCCATTTTTAGGGCAGCCCAGTCGATAATGGCTGCGATACTTAAAATTCCTTGTCCGCCTACACCGGCTAATATGATGTTCTTGTTCATTGATTCCACAATTGTTGTTTTTAAATGATACATTTTATAAAACCGCAAAGACGCCAAGACGCGAAGAAAATTTAACTATTATTAGTGTTCTTTGTGTCTTTGTGGGCTATATTCTGCCGAAGGCAGAGTGTCGGTTTATTTTTTCATTTTTTTATGCTTGATGGCCGTTTGAATACATTCACGATTGGCAATGATTACCGAAACCCCTTCGTAGTCAAACTCTTCTTTCATTATATTAATGTTCTCTTCAAGATTTTTCTTAATTGGTATTATGGTGCGGATGTGTTCTTTCTCAACGCCTATGCCCAAACAAATTTGTTCCATCTTACCAGTACCTGCCGAATCTTGCCCGCCCGTCATGGCGGTTGTGTCGTTGTCCGATATTATCAGGGTCATGGCTGTTTTGTCATTAACGGCATCGAGCAGCCCGGTAATTCCCGAGTGTGTAAAAGTTGAATCGCCAATTACAGCTACCGAAGGACGTAAGCCGGCATCGGCAGCTCCTTTTGCCATGGTTACTGAAGCACCCATGTCTACGCACGATGAAATGGCATTGAATGGGGGCAAAGCACCCAGTGTGTAACACCCGATGTCAGAAAAAACGTGTTTGTCGTTGGGGTTCAATATTGCATTTATTGCATCGTAAACATCACGGTGCCCACAACCTGTGCATAGGGCAGGTGGGCGGTTGGCTATAACTTCGGGCATTTTGATGCCATTGGCCGGTTCGATGCCCAAGGCTTTGGCCATGTGGTCGGGGTTGAGCTCTCCGGTGCGGGGCAGCGTCCCGTCGAGGCGGCCGGCAATTTTATCGTTGTCGAAATAGCCACGCAAAAGTTCTTCATAAACCGGGTAGCCTTCTTCGGCAATAATTATCTTCTTGTTGTTTTCAAAAAGTTCGTTAATCATTTTCCGGGGGAGTGGGTACTGCCCGATTTTCAGCACCGGAAAATCGAGTTTGTTGAGCTCCCTTATTTCCATGGTGTAGTTGTATGCAATGCCGAAAGCAATAACTGCCATATTGTGGTTGTTGCCCTCAATAAGGGTGTTCAGCGGCGATTTTTCTGAAAGTTCTTCCAGTGTGCTTTGTGCTTCAACCAATCGGTCGTAACGTTGGCGGGCAATGGCAGGCAGCAATACAAATTTCCGTTTGTCGGTTTCAGCACTGAGGCTGTTTTGTGCAAAAGGTTTGTTGATGCGTTCAACCCCGCTTCGAGAGTGTGCCAGGCGTGTGGTGATGCGGAGCATTACCGGTAGCCCTTGTTCTTCCGAGAGCTTAAACGCCTCAATTACAGTGTTGTAAAGTTCTTGCTGGTTGGTTGGTTCCAGTACGGGTATCATGGCAAATTTGCCAAAAAACCGTGAGTCTTGCTCATTTTGTGATGAGTGCATCGAAGGGTCATCAGCAACGGTAACTACTAAACCTCCTTTTACGCCGGTAATAGCCGAGTTGATGAACGCGTCGGCTGCAACATTTAGTCCAACATGCTTCATACAAACCAACGAACGTTTTCCGGCATACGACATGCCCAATGCGGCTTCATATGCTGTTTTTTCATTTGTGGACCATGTTGAGCGTATCCTATTTTCTTTTCCTTCTTTTGAATTTTGGATGTATGCTGTGATTTCGGTGGAAGGTGTGCCCGGATAGGCATAAACACCCGATATTCCCGCGTCAATTGCTCCCTGGGCAATTGCTTCGTCTCCTAATAAAAGTTGTTTCGACATCAATTATTGTTTTCTGTAATTAATAATTCTCTTTAACCAGAGGGGTTTTGAAAATGGCACTAAAATTAATAATTTTTTCCCTGAAGGCATATTTTATGATGAAATTGGTGATAATTTGGATTGTTTCGTAATAGATTAAAACCAAACAAGTTTTATTTGTTTCTCATTTGAATATAAAAAAACTCCATCCTGAAGAGATGGAGTTTTTTGAAATATGATTGTATTTTTATTTTATTCCTTTCATCATTTTCTTGAGCCATGGTGAGAGCAACATCAGAATAGCTGCTGCAATGGCAGTTTGAATGGCAATCATCCAGAATACGGAAATGTCTTTATCCATTGAATCTGCAACATTTAGCGAAATTGCTTTCATTTGCGAGGCAAAGAAGTTACCGGCGGCCATTGAGCCCATCCATACGCCCATCATGGTTGATACCAGTTTTGGCGGCGATAATTTTGTGACCATCGATAGCCCAATTGGCGATAAACAAAGCTCACCGAATGTGTGTAGCATGTAAACCATTACCAGCCAAAGCGGACTGATTAGTTTTCCGGTTTCGGCAATGGAGTTTCCCAATGCCATAATTACAAAACCTACACTTAAGAGTGTAAGCCCCCATCCAAATTTCATTGGGGTGTTCGGATTCAGACCTTTTTTGTCAAGTTTCATCCACAAGACACTAAATAACGGTGCGAAACCAACAATGAATATCGCGTTAATGCCCTGGAACCATGATGCTGGTATTACCATGCTTCCAAATTCACGCAGCGTATTGTCGCGGGCAAAAACATTAAAGGTGGTACCTGCCTGTTCAAAACCTGCCCAGAAGAAGATGTTGAAGATAGCAAGCACAATGATAACCAGAATCCGGCTCCATTCGTCTTTTGTTTCGGTGCCGCGAATAATGCTTGTTAAAAGATAAGCAAGGGCTCCAAACCCAACAATTCGCATGACCCATATTTGGGTGTTGGGCGGAACAGCATCCCATCCGAAGATAAATCCGAAGATAATACCAACAAGGCCAACGGTATAAATAAGTATGTGACCCCAGTCGAGTAAGGCAAGCCTGTTCCTGAATTCTTTCACCCTTGGAGGCATTCCGCTGTTGCCGAGGGTGTGGCTGCGCACGAAAAACCAAATGGTACCAATCAGCATTCCTACTGCTGCTGCCAGGAAACCATAATGCCAGGCTACCTGTTCTCCCAGCTTTCCGGCAACAAGGGGTGAGAAGAAAGCACCAATATTGATACCCATGTAAAAAATGGTGAAACCACTATCTTTTCTTGGGTCGTTATTGTCGTACAATTCACCAACCAGGGTTGAAATATTTGGTTTAAAAAAACCATTACCGAAAATTAATACTCCAAGGCCGGCATAAAATAATTGTTGACGAAGCTCAACATCAAGACCTGTGGGGGTTGAGCTGTACGATAGTAAAAATTGGCCAATGGCCATGGTGAGCCCGCCAATATATATCGTTTTTCTTTGACCGAGGACCTTGTCGGCCAAAACGCCTCCAATTAATGGGGTTAAATAAACTAAACCGGTGAAAATACCATAAACGGTGAAGGCATCTAACTCGGCCATTTCGAAACCGCCATTTGCAAACGTGGCGGTGAGGAATAAAACGAGTAGGGCACGCATGCCATAATAACTAAAACGCTCCCACATCTCGGTAGCGAACAATGTCGACAACCCTACAGGGTGTCCGAAAAAAGCTCTGTCTTTATCTTTAGCCATAATGTAATTGGTTTTATTGCCAACAAAAGTAGTATTTTTATTCTTTTTAGAAATATGATTTATGCTTGTATTTCTTCATATAACATGTTGCTTAGATGCTAGTTTCATTTTAATGTTATTTAAACAATTTGTTAGGATTATTCCTTTATCTTTAATGATTAAAATTGATTTGATATGAAACTCTTTACAACCAAGCAAATACCTGAAATAGACCGATATACGATTGAGGTTGAACCTATTGCCGATATCGATTTGATGGAGCGTGCAGCCGGGCAGGTTGCAAAGTTTATTGAGCAAAACGAACATGATCGTGTTGAATATTATGTGTTTTGCGGGCCCGGTAACAACGGGGGCGACGGGCTCGCTGTTGCCCGTATGCTCGCAAGTACGGATGCACCGCCTGTTCATGTGTATGTGCTCGACTTTGGCAAGGGGCTAAAAGGCTCTCCCGAAATAAACCTGAACCGTTTGAAAAAAACTGAAAATGTAAATGTTTCTTTTTTAACCGAAATGGATGAGCTGCCCGCTCTACCTGATGATGCAATTATTGTTGATGCGTTGTTCGGCTCGGGGCTGAACAGGCCATTAGAAGGATTACCGGCTGATATTGTCCGCTACATTAACACTTCAGGTGTAAAAGTGTATTCTATTGATGTGCCTTCGGGGTTAATGGGCGAAGACAACGGGGCTAATATCCCCGAAAATATTGTTCAGGCAAGTTATACGGTAACCTTCCAATTTCCGAAAATAAGTTTTATGTTTCCCGATAATGAAATTTATACCGGAAACGTTGAGGTTGTGGACATTGGTTTGCACCCAAAGGGAATTAATCAGTTGCCTTCGCGCTATCATTTATTTGATGACCATGATGGAAACACACTTGTGCACAAGCGTTCAAAGTTTTCACACAAAGGAAATTATGGTCATGCTTTGCTTATAGCCGGGTCATATGGAAAAATGGGGGCAGCTGTGCTTGGTGCAAAATCTGCGTTGAGGTCTGGTGCCGGCTTACTTACCGTCCATGTTCCTCATTCGGGTATCTCAATATTACAAACAGCCGTTCCTGAAGCTATGACGAGCATTGATGATTCGGATTTGATGTTTACTTCGGCATCTGGTATTGAAAACTATACAGCTGTTGGTGCTGGCCCGGGGATTGGTAAAAAAACAAATACAGTAAGGGGGTTGAAAGAGTTGCTGAAAAATACTGAAGTCCCCATGGTGCTTGATGCTGATGCCCTAAATATTATTGCTGGAAATGATGAATTGCTGGAGCTGGTGCCCCCAAATTCGGTTTTTACACCACACCCCAAAGAATTTGAAAGATTGGCCGGGAAGGTTGGAAATGGTTATCAACGAATGATAAAAGCCATTGAATATGCACAGAAAAACAATGTGACGTTGGTTGTAAAGGGGGCGAACTCCATGGTTGTAAACCCAAACGGTGACGTTTGGTGGAATTCAACCGGTAATCCGGGAATGGCAACTGCCGGTAGTGGCGATACCCTTACCGGAATTATACTGGCATTGCTGGCACAGGGGTATGCAGCTTTTGATGCAGCACGCCTGGGGGTTTATGTTCATGGGCTTGCCGGCGATATTGCTGCTGCCCGGCGTGGTTACGAAGCCCTCATTGCTTCTGACATAACCGAGAACCTGGGCGAGGCATTTAAATTGGTGCACAAATAGAAATAGATTGTTAGACTTTAGACATGAGACAATAGATTTGTTTAATAAGCTATTTCTATTTCGTCTAAATATTCGTGAATTATTGGCGGGTTGGTGATATTAATTAGATGCCTATTCCAATACAATATTTTAAAGTTGAAGTTGGTTTTTTAGAATTTAGTATTTTTGTAAAAAATATATGTATGGCAACAGTAACAGTTACAATTAACACGCGAACAAAAAGGGCTCAATATCTTTTAGGCCTTGCAAAAGAATTAGCGAAAATAGACAATGGGGTGACTATTGTTGACCCTGTTGAAAATCTTGAGAAATCGATTAAAGAAATGAAACAAGGAAAACTAAAACCCATTGATGAATTATTGCAATGAACGTTATTAGATTTTCACCTCAATTCGAAAAAGACTTTAAAAGGCTTGGAAAGAAATATAAGTCTATAAAAAACGATTTGAAACTGTTTTGCTTGCAAATTGATGCTTTACAGGGTATCGATTTAGGGCATGGATATTATAAATATCGTTTAGCTATTTCGGCAAAAGGCAAGGGTAAAAGAAGTGGAGCAAGAGTTATTACACATGAGATAATTGTGAATGAAACTTCTAAAAACATTGTACTTTTAACTATGTATGATAAAAGTAATCAAGAGTCAATTTCTAAAGCCGATTTAGACCAAATACTTAGTAGATTAAATCTATGAAGTACGTATTTATAGCCAAAATAACAAAAGAAGTGATTAACCGATGATTATTGTGGCGAGTAATATTTATTTCCTCATAAATACTTTTATAATATAATTTTTGCAGTTTTTTAATTTAAAATTCAGACGATGCGTATAATAAATTTAGTGATTTTTATATCTATTATTTTCTATTCATGTGCACAGGCAAGTATGCCGTCTTCCGACCGCAGAGGCGATGATGAACAGGTTGTGGGCAACCCTTACTACGAAGAAGGCATTGTATACAGATTGCCCCGAAATGGCTTGAAGGTTATGGTTGAAGTTGAAAAAACAACATTTATACCCGGACCATATGCCGATTATGCAAAAGAGTATTTGGGCATACCCAATGTTGATAAAAGCAAGAAATCAACATGGCAAATTAAGTCAGTCAGTGCCGAAATGTTTACAGAACCTGACCCCAATGCTGTATTCGAAACAAACGATTCTATTGTCGGGGCTGTTTCGCTTTTGTCGTCGGGTATCATTAACGGTGTTAACGTTGATGGACAAACTTCGGGAGTGGCGATAAATGGCTTTGAGACGATAATTAACGAACAGGAATACAAACAGGTTTTCACCGACCTTTCATCTGATAATTTCTATGAAATTTTGGTTGACCCCGAAACCGGTGCCGAAGATTTTAATAAAAAATCAACTGAGGTAAAAGCCCGTGAAGCGGCTGATTATCTGATGCGCCTTCGCCAAAAAAGGGCTTATACTATTTTGGACCCATCGGATGTTGTGCCAGAGGATGGTGTTGCCTTTAATGTGCTGGTAGAAGAAATAAAAAGAATTGAAAAAGAATATGTGGCTTTATTTGCCGGGAAGGAGTTTACCGAAAAGCATCAAATGTGTTTCCATTATATTCCCGAAGGCAGAAATGTAAACAATGAAGTCCTTTTCCGTTTTTCTGAAGGTGCAGGTATTGTAGCGGCAAACAATGTTTCGGGTAAACCGGTTTTTATCAACATAACAAAAGATGCCGATGCAAGCCGGAAAGCATTGGAATTAAAAGAATCAAATAACCCTAAACCAGGAGAAAGTGGCTTGTATTACCGCATTCCGGTGAATTCTAACTTGGAGATTACTGATGGGATTAACACATTTTATAAAGCAAGGGCCACTTTTTCTCAAATGGGCGAAATCGCACCTTTCCCGGCTAACATGGTTGGCGACAGTACCAAAATTGAATACAATACTCAAACAGGAACGATTAAGAGTGTAAAACATTAACGTTATGAGCAAAGAAATTAAAAATATAGAACCACGCGAACTTTGGAACAATTTTTATGAACTGACCCAACAACCGCGTCCTTCAAAAAAAGAAAGAAATGCAGCTTTGTTTGTGAAAGCTTTTGGTGAAAAACTTGGGCTTGAAACAAGCATGGATGAAGCTGGTAATGTTATCATCCGTAAAGCTGCAACTCCCGGTTTCGAAAACCGTAAAACTGTAGTATTGCAGGGGCATATCGATATGGTTCCCCAAGCCAATAGTGGCAGTAGTTTTGATTTTGAGAAGGATGCCATTGATGCTTATATTGATGGCGATTGGGTAACAGCCCGTGACACTACACTGGGTGCCGATAATGGTATTGGTGTGGCAGCAGCAATGGCTGTGCTGCAATCGAAAACACTAAAACACGGGCCTGTTGAAGTATTGGTGACTGTGGATGAAGAAACCGGCATGACCGGGGCTTTTGCCCTTGAGCCAAAAGTGATGGATGGTGATATTTTGATAAACCTCGACAGTGAGGACGAAAATGAAATTAGTGTTGGCTGTGCAGGCGGGGTTGATGTCAATGCCGAATGGGAATATCAGGATGATGAAACTGTGACAGGTAATGTTGCCTATAAAATTGAAATAGCCGGTTTGCATGGCGGTCATTCAGGGCTCGATATCCATTTGGGGCGTGGAAATGCCTGTAAGTTGATGGGGCGTTTGCTGAAAAAGGTTATCCGCGAAAACGGGGTACGACTGGCATCAATCGATTGTGGAAATATGCGTAATGCCATTCCCCGCGAAGGAGTTGCGGTTATTACACTGGATAGTTCACAAGCTGGTGCTTTTGAAAGGATTATTTCTGAAACCGAAGAAATATGGAAAAATGAACTGGGAGGTGTTGAGGAAAACCTCTCGTTGAAGACTGTAAAAACCGAAATGCCGGCTATGCTTATTCCTGAAATGGTTCAGGATGATGTGGTGAATGCAATTTGTGCTGCCCCGAATGGGGTAATACGGATGAGCGATGCCATGCCGGGTGTGGTTGAAACATCCACAAATTTCTCAATTGTTCGTTCATCAAAAGGACGAATTGATGTGCAATGCCTTACCCGAAGTTTTATTGATACTGCGAGGGACGGGATAGCCTCCTCGCTGCAAAGTTGTTTCGAGCTGGCCGGGGCAAAAGTTCGTATCGAAGGCGCTTATCCGGGGTGGAAACCCAATCCGGAATCTGAAATTTTAAGAATAATGAGTGATACTTTTGAGGGCATGAACGGCAAAAAAGCAGGTGAAGTTGCGATGCATGCCGGGCTTGAGTGTGGAATACTGGGAGCTAAATATCCCAATTGGGATATGGTTTCCATTGGTCCAACTATCAAAAACCCACATTCTCCATCCGAAAAAGTACATATTGAATCGGTTGCCCGTTTCTGGAAATTTTTAGTTAAGGTGCTTGAGAGTGTGCCTAGAAAGTAAAGAAAGTCATTTGTCATTAGTCATTGGTGTTTAGGCACTAATGACTAATGACAAATTCACTAATAACTATAAATATTTGTATGAATTTTATTCCACAGTAAGTCATCTTCAGATGTGGCCGGGCGTTTTTCATCGGGATAACCAAAAGCAACAATTGAAAGTACATTTTTATCTTCCGGTATGTTAAGCAATTCTTTCACATAGTCTTCAGCCATTGTATTTTCGTTGTGTGGCCTTTTGTTAATTTGAACCCAACAACTTCCAAGTCCTAAATCTTCACCCTGGAGTTGCAATATGATCGAAGCAATTGAGCAATCTTCAATCCATGTATCTGAAACTTCACTATCGCCAATAACGGCCACGGCCAAGGCTGCATTCTCAATTAATTTAGAGCCGTGCATTTTGCTTTCAGACAAATGTTTCAATGTATCTTTGTTTTCTATAAATATAAAGTCCCAATGGTTTTTGCGTTTGCCTGTAGGCGACAGCAGTGCCGCTTTTTTTAGCTGTTCAACCTTTTCGGTTTCTATGCTCTTGTTTTGGTATTTGCGTATGCTTTTTCGCTGAAATAATAATTCCTGAAAGTCCATATTTTAATATTTTGTGTGCAAAGATATAAACGAATTCAATTATTCGCTTGTGTTTATTTGTCTGATATCTTTTGTCTTTTATCTGATAATCTATTAAGGCTTCATCATTTCAATGTGCTTGCCTTTGTGGGTTGTGTAACTTCCCATACATTGTGCCGTGAGACATGAATGTACGGGTAAAACCTCAATGATATCACCTATTTCAACTTGTTTGAACATTTTATTGGTAAGCCTTATGATACCGTGCTCTTGAGACAACCGTACTAAGTAATTTTTTGGGTTTAGGAGTTTCTTTTCTCCATCAGCAGTGATAATTATCCTGCCAAATAATGGTTTCCCGTCGATGTTTTGTATGTGGTCTTTTGAAAAATGGACAGCGCCACCATATATGACAATCTCATTGCGGTTTTGCTGTTTTGAAATAACCGGGCAGTGCATTCTTATAGCTATATTGTCGATATTGCAAACGCCCAGGTTGTTTTGTACCAAATCGTTAAAAATAAAGTTGCCGGGCCTGATTTCTGTTATTCCCTTAAAATATTCAGAAATGGAGCAGGAGGGTGTATCTCCAATTGATAACTCAAGCTCAGGATACCTTCGTTTGAAATAATTTTTGAGGCGGTTTAGTTTTAATATAGCATCAAAATGGATGTTTTGAATATCGTTGCGGGAGCTTGCTTCGTATGCATGGCCGGCGTGTGAAATAAATCCCCTGAAGGTTAACCTGGGGTTTTCTTTGATGGTTTCAAGTAGCTTTTCAATTTGAGAATAAGACGAGCTGGAGATGCCAACCCTGTTGTACCCGGTTGAAACTTTTATGAACACATCTATTGGGTTTTGAATATCGTTTTGGATTAATTCAATTGTTTTTGGGTTGTCAACAACTATGTTTACTTTAATTGTAGCTGATAAGGTATTCAAATCGTCAATTTCGTGTACGTTGAATGGAAAAGCAATGGTGATATCTTTCCAGCCGTCGGAAGCGAAATATTGTGCCATTTTTACTGAAGAAACAGTAATGTGTTCTACGCCAAAATCCCGGAACCACCGTGCAATTTCAATAGATTGATGTGTTTTAAAATGGGGCCTGAAGCGCAGCTTGTGGCGCTTGGCTTTGTCGGCCATAAGCTCAATGTTTTGGAGGCAGGTAGTTTTATTTAAAACAAGAGTAGGCCTTTTGATTTCCATAACGATTCCGGATTTATTTTGAGACCGTTAAAATTAGGGATAGTTTATCAAAAATGAAAGGTTTCTGGCATTATATTATTGTAAAACAAAAAACCACTTTCTGTTTCCAGTGCATTTTCAACATGCCCCTATTATCGGGATAGTTAACCGGATGGAATTAAAATAAAAAATTGAAATCTATTATTTTTAGTTATGCAAAATTATTATCAAGAAATGAACAATGTTATCTTCTAATAATGGTTTGGTTTCGGTTAGGCCCAACCGATACAATGGTAATTGGCACGCCGGTTTCTTTTTCCAGAAATTTAATGTAACTGCTTAATGCTTCAGGAAAGTCACTTTCAGCATTTATTTCAGTTAATGGTGTATTCCAGCCTGGAAGTTCCTCATAAACAGGCTCAATTTCAACGCCTGACAAATCGTAAGGGAATTCGGTGGTTGTTTCACCGTTGATTTTATATGCTGTGGCTACTTTTATGGTTTCAAATTTGTCAAGTACATCAGCTTTCATCATGATGAGGTCGGTTACCCCGTTTATCATGATTGAGTATTTCAATGCTACCAGGTCAATCCAGCCGCAGCGGCGTGGACGGCCTGTTGTTGAGCCATATTCGTTGCCCACATCTCGCAAGTCCTGACCATCATTATCAAATAATTCAGTAGGAAATGGACCCATGCCTACACGGGTACAGTAAGCTTTAAAAATACCGAAAACCTTTCCAATTTTCTGAGGAGCGATACCTAAGCCGGTGCAGGCTCCTGCGCACACAGTATTCGACGAAGTTACAAATGGGTATGAACCAAAGTCGATGTCGAGCATGGTGCCCTGTGCTCCTTCAGCAATTACCGATTTTTCGTTTTTTAATGCATTGTTGATATAGTGTTCTGTGTTGACGAGTTCGAATTCTTTTAATACTTCAACACCTTCAAACCATTCTTTTTCAAACTCATCAAGCTTTTCTTTATAGTCAAAATTGTAGAACTTTTCGAGTTGTTGAATGTGCAATGTTTTCAACCGGTTGTATTTTTCATCAAAGTTTTCAACCAAATCACCTACCCGTAACCCATCACGGCCAATTTTGTCGCGATAAGTAGGGCCAATCCCTTTAAGAGTTGACCCAATTTTTGTTTTGCCTTTTGCCGCTTCCGATGCTGCGTCGAGCAAACGGTGGGTTGGTAAAATCAGGTGCGCTTTTTTAGATATGATGAGGTTTTTTGTAAGGTCAATGCCGATTTTTGAAATTGATTCAATTTCTTTTTTAAAAACCGATGGGTCGAGAACAACACCGTTTCCTATTACATTCATTTTATTTTCGCGGAAAATGCCCGAAGGTATGGTGTGCAGAACTTGTTTTATGTTGTTGAATTCGAGCGTGTGACCCGCGTTTGGACCACCCTGGAACCGTGCAATAACATCGTAATGAGGGGTGAGCACGTCAACTACTTTTCCTTTGCCTTCGTCGCCCCATTGCAGGCCGAGCAATACATCTACTTTCATCATATTTGAGATTTAACTTGTAAACATAAAAATCGGCTTATCCCATTGTTCAAGGAATAAACCGTGCCTGAAATCGTAGCAGACAGTTAATTTTGTAACTAATATAACTGCCAGTAAGTTTGTTGATTTTGGCAATCAAAAGTACAAAACATATTGCATGGTTACAAGAAAAAACGAATGTGATTGGTGTTTTTGTTTATAGCAACCCGTGTGAACGTAGTATTTGTGCAAGCTGGTCGTCATTTTGGGCTTTTTCGCGTTATGCCCTGATGAGGCTTTGAAGATTGTTTTCAGTCCTGTCAGCTTTCTCCCTGATTGGGTGCATGGCTGTTCGTCTGTCGTAAATCATATAGCCCAGCATAAAAATCATCAGTGTAATCATAATACCAAAACCCCAGAAGAACATTGTTTTCAAATCGTTAATTTGTTGTTGTTGACTTTCAAATTTGATATCCATTTTCCTATTTAACTTTCTCACCGTATATATACAATGTGTGGTGCGATAGCTTAAAGTTGTGTTCTTTGCAGGCATCCTCAATGATTTGCCTGATACGTGGGTCGAAAAATTCTTTTACAGTGCCGGTATTAATGTCAATTAAATGGTCATGCAGCTCATCGGCATACGTCTTTTCATATTGGGCAATGTTTTTACCAAATTGATGTTTTACAATCAATTTTGAATCAAGCAAAAGGTCGATGGTGTTGTAAATGGTTGCCCGGCTTACCCTGTATTTTTTGTTTTTCATTGAAATGTAAAGCGATTCTATGTCGAAATGGCCTGAACGTGAATAAACCTCTTCCAGGATTGCATAACGCTCGGGTGTTTTTCGGTGCCCCTCGTTTACAAGGTATTCAGTGAATAATGCTTTTGCTTTGTCTTTTAACGCCTCGTTATCCATAATTAAACTAAATCAAAATAAGAACAAAGATATTAAAATTGTATTTATAACAAGGCATTTTCAGATAAGTTCAGGCATTTAATTACACATCGTCGATTCGTTCAACGCTTTCAATGCCTTTAACTTTGCGTAATTGTGAAATAATGTTTTCAAGGTCTTTGGCATTGTGAACATAAAGGTCGAGGTTGCCGTTGAAAACTCCATCATGTGTGTCGAAGCGGACTGTGCGCATGTTAATGTTATTGTCTTTTGATATAATTCCGGTTATTTCGGTTACAATGCCAATTCGGTCGAACCCCCTTACCGTGATATGTGACAGGTATGACAGCATTTTAAATTGCTTCCATTTTGCTGTTACAATACGGTCGCCCTCACTGGTTAGCAGGTCAATTGTTTCGGGGCACGATTTTTTGTGGATGATGATTTTGTTGTCATCGTTCAGGTAACCAATAACATCGTCGCCCGGTATGGGGTTGCAGCATTTTGCAAGATGAAATTTCTTTTCAATATTTTCTTCGCTGAGGATAAAAGGTTTTTTGCGGTCAATTTTCCCCTGGTTTTCTTCTTTGTTTTGTGATTTTCTTTTCCTGCCAAGGCTTAAGCGCCAGTATTTTATCAGTTTGTTTTCACCCTTTTCGGGTTTAAATATCTTGTCAATTTCTGCGAGGTTGATTAATCCGAGCCCAACCTGGGCATACATTTGCATTTTCGATTCGAGGTTGAAATGTTCAAGCAGGATATTTATTGTTTCGTTTGAAGGGTGCCGGTTTATTTTTTTTAGTTCATCCTCGATTAATGCTTTGCCTTTTTCGATATGTTTTTTGTGTTCAAGCTTAAACATATCCTTTATTTTTTGCTTGGCTTTTGCCGTGTATGCAATGTTAAACCATTGTGCCTGGGGTTTTTGTTTTTCAGAAGTCAGGATTTCTATTTGGTCACCGCTTTTCAGTTCATGGCTGATAGGTACCAGTTGATGATTGATTTTTGCCCCGATGCATTTGTTTCCTAAATCGGTGTGAATTTCGTATGCGAAATCGAGAACGGTTGATTTTTTTGGGAGCGTTTTCATGTCTCCTTTTGGGGTAAATACAACAATTTCAGAACTAAACAGGTTGAGCTTGAAATCATCAAGAAATTCCATTGCATCTGATTCGGGGTTCTGGAGGGTTTCTTTAATCCTTTCTATCCATTTATCAAGTTCATTTTCGGCAGTTGTGGCATTGTTTTCTTTATACTTCCAGTGAGCGGCGAAACCACGTTCAGCAATTTCGTCCATGCGTTCGCTGCGTATTTGTACTTCCACCCATTTGCCTTCTGGCCCCATAACGGTTACGTGTAATGCTTCGTAACCATTGGCTTTGGGCATGGTTACCCAGTCGCGTATCCGGTCTTGTTTATAGTTGTAAATTGAAGTGATGATGGAAAATATTTCCCAGCATTTACGGCGTTCGTCCATGTCGGGTGTTGTTTTGAAAACGATGCGGATCGCCAGTAAATCGTAAACTTCATCGAACGAAACTTTTTTGATCTGCATTTTTTTCCATATCGAATAAATCGATTTTTGACGCCCTTTTATGGTCACATCAAGGTTTTCTTGTTCGAGCTTTTTCTTTATAGGGGTAATGAACTGCTCTACAAGGTATTTGCGGTGTTCTTCTTTATCGCGTAGTTGTAGTGAGATTTCGTTGTATTGGTCGGGATATTTGTATTTTAAGCTTAGGTCTTCAAGTTCGGTTTTTATGGCATACAAACCAAGCCGGTGGGCAAGGGGGGCATAAATGTAGAGTGTTTCGCCCGATATTTTCAGTTGCTTGTTGGGTGCCATTGAGTCGAGTGTGCGCATATTGTGCAAGCGGTCAGCAATCTTGATTAGGATAACCCGCACATCGTCTGACAGGGTCAGGAGCATTTTACGAAAATTAGCGGCCTGTTTAAAATCAAAATTGCCTTCGAGTTTGGTAAGCCCGTCTACAATACTGGCAATTTTGGCGCCAAACATACTCTCAATATCATCGAGTGTATAGTCGGTATCTTCTACAACATCGTGAAGGATGGATGAAATAATAGCTTTTGTGCCAAGCCCAATTTCACGTGTTACAATAGTTGCAACCGAAAGCGGGTGAAGGATGTACGGCTCCCCCGATTTTCGGCGTACACCGGCATGTGCACTGTTGGCAAAATCGAATGCTTTCTTGATTTGGGAAAGGTTTTCGTCGGACAGGTGGTGTACCGACGATTTTATCATATCATCGTAAGCTTCTTTTATTAATCGTTCTTCCAGTTTTGTATGTGGCGACATTGGCTATTTTTAATAACAATAATAGTTCAAAATCTTTGAAGTTCAAAAGGTATGGTGGTAAATATAATATGGTGCAATAATGATTTAATCATAGAAGTTTTTCAGGAAAGCCGAGAATTCTCCTTTTTTTAGCAATACCCTTTTTAAAAACGATTCAATAAAACCAAGCCCATAGCTTATTAATTGGATGAATGATGCAATAACTGAAAGTGCGCCTATGATTATATTTGAATTTTTGAAAGTTGAATCAACCAGTAGAATAATAATATAGATGATTATCGGAGATAGAAACCATATATTAAAAAATGACAGAATTATGAGAATTGCAGTGCCTACAGTGAAAACAGAAGGAAAAAAATGTACCATCTTGAGCGATTTGTGATGTAGTTTGAAAAGGTTGATGCGTGCAATGCCCGAATTATAAATTTGCCTGTAAAATTTTTTAAAATCGGTCCTTCTTTTGTGGTAAACCCACGCATCATTAATAAGTGCCGATGTAAACCCTTTCTCGAAAAGCCTGATGCTAAGGTCGATGTCTTCGCCAAATCGGAGTTTTGAAAACCCGTTGATGGAATCAAAAGCTGATTTTTTCACGCCAAGGTTAAATGACCGTGGATGAAATTTTTCGAGTTGGTTTTTACCCCCCCTGATCCCACCGGTAGTAAAAAAAGAAGTCATTGAATAGTTAATGGCTTTTTGTACCGGGGTAAAACTACTGCTTGCCCGGTCAGGGCCACCAAAAAAATCGGCATTATTGGTAATAATGAATTTAGTGACAACTTGAATGTAATTTGGTGGGATGATACAATCAGAGTCGAAAAATATCAAATATTTGCCTGTTGCATATTGTGCCCCATAATTACGGGTTAAGCCCGGTCCTTCGTTCTCCTTATAATAATATTTTATGTTTAAGTATGGTTTATATTTTTCAACAATGTGATCAGCTTTATAAGATGACCCGTCCTCCACAACAATAACTTCAAAATCCTTGTTTGTTTGGTGCGTAAGGCTTTCTAACAGTTCTTCAATTTCTTCGGGGCGGTTGTATAAAGGTATTATGATTGAAAAATTCATATCGTATATAGTTAAATCTAATGTGCTTTGTTAATCTCTCCTTCAATAAACTTTAAAATGTTTCTTTTATCATCGGGGTCGAACCATTGAATCTTATTGTCTTTTCTGAACCAGGTGATTTGTCTGCGTGCATATCTGCGGCTGTTGCGCTTTATTAATTCTATGGCATTATTATATGAAATCGATCCGTCAAAATACTGAAACAACTCTTTATAACCAACCGTATTTAAAGAATTTAATTTTCTATTTTGATAAACAGATTTTGCTTCGTCTATTAAACCTTTTGAAATCATAATATCAACCCGTTTGTTAATTTGCTGATGCAAGATATGCCTATCGGTGTTTAGTCCGATTTTTAGAATGTTGAAATTTCGCTTTTTTTGTGGATTCGTTAAAAGTGAAGAATATTTTCTCCCCGATGAATAGAAAATTTCAAGTGCATGTAAAATACGTTTATGATTTTTCAGGTCTGCTTTGGAATAGTATTCAGGGTCAATTTTTTTTAATTCTAACCGAAGATCTTCAATCCCGTTTTTCTCATAACGGGCGATTAACTCATTCCTGATTTTTTTGTCAACATCAGGGATGTCATCAATACCTTTACAAACTGCATCGATATATAGCATCGAACCGCCTGTCATTACCAACGTATCATAATGTTTAAAAAGTTTTTCTATTTTATCGATTGCTTCTTTTTCAAATTTTGCAGCACTGTAGTCATTGAAAATGGAGTGTGATTTTATGAAATGTTGTTTAACAGTATGAAGCTGCCGAGAATCGGGTGTAGCTGTCCCAATGTCCAGCTCCCTGAAAATTTGGCGAGAATCGGCAGAGATTATTTCGGTGTTGAATTTCAGTGCAATATCAATGCTTAAATCGGTTTTGCCAATTCCAGTAGGTCCAAGCACTACAATTAGTGTTTTGTTTGTCATTTACAAGTACGTTTCATTTGATCATTTTCATGCAAAAATGCGATTTATTGTTTTAGCATACAAATAGTACATCTTTTTGTATCAAAGCTATTGGCAAGTGAAACAGACACAAGAACTCATTCGTGGCATTTATAAAATAACATGATTCTAAAAAACAGGTTAATAACCTGTTGTCCTCTTAGTTCGCAGCATATGAAACAGCGTTAAACGGAACATAGTGGAGTTAATTGCCCCGGCTTTCAAGACGGGGTATTGAAAGTTCGACCCTCTTTTTCCCGACCAACTGGTATCGTTGATAAATGTGGCATGGCGGCCATGGCCGGGGATTGGTCATTAGTAAATTAGTTATCAGTAACTTGTGGGTTAGCGGATTGTAATTTGTTAACGGTTTATATTCGGCTAAAGCCGGTTAGGTTTATTGGCTCTGTCTACTGTCCTCCACTTAAAAGTGAAGGTAATTGATGCTCTTCGCTTAACAGATGGAGTTTTTTATTCCACAGATTTAACACCCGAGAAACGAGAAAACGCAGAGCGGATCATAAAAATAGAATCAAGTAGCAAGATGCAAGACAACATATAATCTGTTATGAGTGTATTTAATCTGTTAGTAGTGTTAGTAGAGAGTAGTGAGATCGTTAGCAGTAAATTAAAACCACAAACATGTTATAAAATCCCACCCAACTTTAGCGCTTATGAACTTAGGCACTCATAACAAACAATCCTGAGTCTTGATACCTGATTTGTTCACAAAAAAAAAGGAGCCGATTGGCTCCTTACATATCTTCATCCTCTCCAAATATTTCCAGGTAATCCATTAAATTTCCTTTTTCAATTTCACTCTCTCTGTCATTTTGCAAATCAAGGTTTGCATTCATGATGTCTTTCGGCCTGTCAAGCTGTGTGGTTCCGGCCTGATCCATCACCTGATCGTTGAGTAATTGTTTCATAGGACTGTGATTTAATTAATAAAATCTAAGTTGATTGTTGGGTTTGTTAATAATGTGATTTTAACAAAAAACTTAGTGTGTAATAATCTTTTATCTATTCGGATTTAAAAGTAGGAAATGTAGATATGCCTGCAAATATTGTAAAACATATTTTGGGGTGATTATACGCTACAATTATGCAAGTGCCATAAATACAATGTGATATGCTGAATCTTAAAAAGTATTAAAAGTTGAATTTTGAAAATAAGGAGTCGAAACATGCAAGAAAATGGTTGGGGGTTGCAGTGTTTTTCAAGTTATGGAAAGATGGAATCGTGGAAAACTGGAATGAATGATGGAGTGTTGGGAATGTTGCAGCCAGTAACCTGAAACCTGAAACTTAGAACATGAAATATTGGAAACCCCATAAACTTATACACCCATGCGCTTAGGAACTTAGGATCTCAGGCACTTAGGTGCTTTTTACTAATGACTTATTGACTAATACACCAATGACTCAATAACCAATGACTAATTGACTAAAAACAAAAATAGGCACCCTGATAAAATATCAGGATGCCTATAATACTATTGTATAAGTAGATTACTTATGAAATTAAGCTTTGTCAACTTTAGCCATGTGCTCAACCAATTCAACAACTTTAGTTGAGTAACCCATTTCGTTGTCGTACCAGCTTACAACTTTTACAAAGTTATCGTTCAGTCCGATACCGGCATTAGCGTCGAATACTGATGTGCAGCTTTCGCCAACAAAGTCGTTAGATACAACCATGTCTTCAGTATATGCTAAAACACCTTTCATTTCGCCTTCTGAAGCTTTCTTCATTGCAGCGCAAATGTCTTCGTATGAAGCACCTTTTTCTAAACGAACAGTTAAGTCAACAACTGATACGTCTGGAGTAGGAACACGGAAAGCCATTCCGGTAAGTTTACCATTCAATTCAGGGATAACTTTACCTACAGCTTTAGCAGCACCTGTTGATGATGGGATAATATTTTGTCCGGCACCACGGCCACCGCGCCAGTCCTTCATTGAAGGGCCGTCAACAGTTTTTTGCGTAGCTGTTGTAGCGTGTACAGTTGTCATTAAACCTTCTACAACACCAAAGTTGTCGTTCAAAACTTTAGTAATTGGTGCCAGGCAGTTTGTAGTACATGAAGCGTTTGAAACAAAGTTCATGTCTTTTGTGTATTTGTCCTGGTTCACACCCATTACAAACATTGGCGTGTCGTCTTTTGAAGGTGCCGACATAATTACTTTTTTAGCACCGGCATCAATGTGTCCCTGTGCTTTTTCTTTAGTTAAGAACAGGCCGGTTGATTCAACAATGTATTCAGCACCAACTTCGTTCCATTTCAAATCAGCAGGGTTTTTCTCTGAAGTAACGCGGATTTTGCTTCCGTTAACAACCAAAGCACCGTCTTTTACTTCAACAGTTCCGTTGAAACGGCCATGAGTTGAATCGTATTTCAACATGTAAGCCATGTAATCAACATCGATAAGGTCGTTAATACCTACAACCTCTACATTTTCGTTGGCAGCGGCAACACGGAATACAAAACGTCCGATACGGCCAAAACCATTGATACCAATTTTAATTTTCGACATAATATTAATCGTTTTAATTATTAGATATTTAAGTTCTTAAGATTTGAATTCTTAATAGGAGCAACAAAATAAATACATCTGTGCAAAAAGTTCAAGTTTTTTGCATTTTATTTTTAATATACCGCTCAATCATAATTATTTCGTAACACAAGATGGGGGTATTGAGACTTCGAGTGTCCCTTGTTATTATATTGTATGAAGGTGATATTGGGTTGTTGTTGGGGGACTGGGGTAATGGGGTGTTGGGGTTGAAACCAGAAGGGGGTGCGATCGCCTTCTATCGCGCCTTCAACTGCTTCCTATTGCCTTCAATTGACTTCATGGAAAAGTGAAAATTTCCCACACAAAATATGGCAAAGTGACTTGCCCTCAGCATATGAATTGCCGTTGTGCTTCAGCCAACGGATAAGAATTTTCACAAGTAACTATTGAAAACAATATAAAAAACTGTATTTAACCAGCATCCAAGCCATCATATGAATTGCCCCCGAGAATCGGGTCAGACTGTCTGTTTCAGCTGCCGGGTCAAAAATATGATAAATAACCCGAAAAATATTGGAGAACTCATGATCTTATGACCCCATGAATTTAGGCACTTAGGAACTTATACTAATTACTTATTGACTAATACACCAATGACTAATTAACTAATACCTTATAGATTTTGATTATTCTTTTTTTTAGTACATGACAAAAATATAAATCTCTGAAAATGAGGAAAATAAGTCGAAAAAAGTTTGGTTAAGACGTTGATATTCAGTATCTTAGAAGAATAAAACCACTCATTTTTCTAATGGAGAATATCAACGTCGAGAGTAAAAGTAGGGAATTCATTTCAATTCTCAATAC
>JASMTI010000291.1:0-5463 GCA_041694375.1 Bacteroidales bacterium
AGAAAAAGGTTTAAAGTTAACCCAGAACACCCGTTTTCCGGACGAAGAAACGACAATGCTCACTGTTAGTATTGAAGAATCATCTCGATTTGCACTGAACATTCGTTATCCACGCTGGGTAAATAAAGGCGAAGTGCAGGTTAAAATAAATGACAAGAAAGTAAAGGTTAAATCCAATCCGGGAGAATATGTTGAGTTAAACCGGAAGTGGGAAAATGGCGATAGGATAGAAGTTACCCTTCCTATGCACATTGAATTGGAGCAATTACCCGACAAATCGGATTACCTTTCGTTTGTTTATGGACCAGTGGTGTTAGGTGCAAAAACCGGGACCAACAACCTGGATGGGCTTATCGCTGATGATAGCCGAATGGGTCACATAGCACATGGAAAATTGTACCCGGTTGATGAAGCTCCAATGTTTATTACTGATAAACCCGAAAAAGATTTGCAGCCTGAAAAACTTGAAGCTTCTGCCCTGAGCTTCTCAATGCCGGGAGAAGTTTATCCTTCGCAGGGTAAAGAATTGATCCTTGAACCGTTTTATCGAATCCACGATGCACGTTACGAAGTATACTTTCCGTTTACAAGTCCGTCTGACTTTGCCGGGAGGCAAGAAAAAATGAAGCGGGAAGAAGCAAAACGTTTGGCACTCGAAGAAAAAACCATTGATTATGTGTCGCCGGGTGAACAACAACCCGAGAGTGACCATAACTTTAAGGCAAAAGATACTGAGGCAGGCGTACATCTCGACCGTCACTGGCGTCATGCCCGTGGGTGGTTTAGTTATGATTTGAATGACCCTGAAAAAGAAGCTGAAAAAGTACGAATTACTTATGCCGGGGGTGATAAAGGCCGCCGTTTTGATATCCTGGTAAACCAAAAAGTTATTACAACCGTAAACCTTGAAGGCTCACAAAGCGAGAGTTTTTATTCGGTAGAATATGATATCCCCAACGAAATTGTTGAAGAAGGTAATGGTATCTTAACCATAAAATTTGAAGCAAAACCGGGTTCGATAGCCGGTGGTATTTATGGCGTGAGGTTGATGCGATAAGGTAAGTAAAGGTCTGTTTATAAAAAGCAACAATTGGCTAAATGATAATTGGATTCTTGTATTTTTTACTTTTTCAAAATAAAACGTTCTGAAACCATTTTATCTTCCTGTGTTTGGAGTGACAGGAAATAAATGCCGCTATTCCATTTATGGTCAAGGTCAATCAGCACTTGATTGTTGTTTGCGGACGTTTTTTGGGTATAAATAAGTGCGCCGGTGCTGTTGTATATTTTAACCCCTACATTGTTTTTATTTTCAAGTATGCTGCTTTGGGCAATAATATAGTTATTTGCCGGTTGCGGAAATATTTTAAGTGGATAATTATCGGTATTTTTAATAATGTTTTTTGAGCTTGTCCGGTTTTCTTCATTCAGGATTATGTTAAATTTACCTTCGGTACCGCCGCCGCTGCCATCAAATTGTAACCAGTACATTTCGCCCGGTGTAACATTTATTGTTTCAATAAATGAAGTATAGTCTGAATCCGACGCATCATCGTTGGCTGCTAAAATTGAGTAGCGGCCATTTAAAATTGCATTGTACGATTTTGCTTCGTATAAGGCTATTTGCCCGTCCATGCCGGTTGCAGCTATAGAAACAGCACCCGTTTCAGGTGCGATAAAGGTAAACCAAACCGAATTTTCAACAATATTCTCACCAGTCCAGTATTCATCGCACCAGTCAGTTTGTGATGTGCAAGAGTTTACAGGCGGAACGGGTTCATTATTTTCAACGCTTGCACAAATATTGTTAAATCCATTGTTTTCTCCCATCGCAAGCGGGGTTGCATTGGCAATATCATCGTTTGTTGGCAGTGTTAGCTTTATGTTGAAATAACTGGTGTCGGTACATGTTCCTTGTTGCCCGATGATTGTCCCGGTAATGTTGAATGTTGAATCGATATGGCTTATGTTATTTTGTTTTATGGTTGCCTTGTTTCCGGTTGTGTACATGTCGAAAAAATCGAAAGACCTTTGATCCAGCTTCCATTGATATGCGTTGGCACCCGATGCGGTTAATTTTACCGAATCTGTATCGAGAAAGCAAGCACCCGAAACAGGATCTGATATATGAGCTACGTTGATCGAGGAGCCTGCAATAATTGCATCTTCATATGTGATACTGTCTTTTCCATAAGCATTCTCAACAATTAAGGTGATGCTGTAGGTCCCCGGTTCGTTAAAACGGACAATGGGATTTGGGGAGGCTGGGGAAGTTCCTTCGATAAATGAAATTGTTGAGGGGAATATCTGCCAGTCCCATTTATTAACATTGAATAACGAATAATCGATAAATTGTACAGGGGCACCGACACATACATTTTCAAAAGTCAGGTTTATTACAGCCTCCGGTAGATTGTTCTCAGGGGTATAACCTTCTATAAACTGTGTAGTTTTATTGTCGGCAATGTATTCCCATAATTCTTTATAATTAATATTGTCACTGAATTTTCCACTAATACCACTGTTGTTCCATGAGTAATCAATTTTACCATAGTACGAGTCGTAATCGCCTCCACCATGTAATTGCCCGATAATACGGCGGTTTTCGTTGAAAAGTGGCGACCCCGATGAACCACTACCGGTCATCCCGCTTTCAAAAATAACCTCCCAGTGAGAGTTTTCGGGAGATGTTACATTGTTATCCCATCCAATTGTATATTCGTATGATACAGGCTCATCGTCTTCAAATGATATTTTTTTAAGAAAACCCTCAGGGTGGTGGATTGATACTGCTATTTCGGGAGAAGTTCCGCGGTCCCAGCCGGCATAATATGGTTGGTAAGAGGGGGGCGGGGTTTTATCAAATTTAATTAGGGTGAAATCTGATTTGTCACCCGTGGAGAGTAACTGGCTACCGCTAAGATTTTTGAAATTATCTACATAATTTAAACCGCAGCCCCTGCTTTCGTAATTAAAATATGCAGTCACTGTTTGGGCCGCTTCATTGGTGCTTATACAGTGGTGGGCAGTTAAAAAATAGGGCGTACCGTCAGATTTTGATTTGTTGATTAGTGCCCCGCTGCAAGTATAGCTAAAGCCATCTTCTTTGAAAGTATATTTGGCGACTGCATGTTTTTCAAGTTGCCATTCAAGGCCTTTGCCACAATTAACATCGTTGTAACTTGCGTCCATTTCTTCTCCCGAAATCATCTCGTGTAAGTCGCGGTATGCTAAGCTTACCTGGTTAATGATTAACTTTCCCGATGATTTTGTATTGATGGGTTCGTAGTATTCAATGATAACTTCATTGCCCGGAAAATCGGCAATGGCAAATGAAGAGCGGCTGTTCATGTTTTTCCGGGTATAGGCACCCGAGATGATCGAATAATCATTGTTGTACAAGAAAAGCTTAGCCCCGTCGGGTACTGAATATTCAGAAAAAAACAACTTAATTGATTTAGCATTGACTGATTCAAGTTTAGTTTGCCAAATAGTCCCTGATTCAAGCGCTGTTTTATGTCCTGCTTTTATGTTGATTATTGTATCACGTACAATGCCGTACCTGAACGGTGTACCGTGATTATAATCATCAATTAAAAGGCTATCGGTATTGATTGCAGCAAATTTTACGGTTGGTATTTTCTGCGCTGACTTTAAAACATGTTTATACGACAAAGGGAGCCCGCCATCAGATATTTGCCCTAAAAGGTGGGAGCTTATAATTGTTAATAAAATTAATATAATGGTTTTTATTTTCTTCATTTTATCAAATTATAGCAGTTCATCAACTGTTTTCTTTACAAAATCGCGCGTATGGTAATCATTATCAACTATTGTTCCATTCCATACAATGATATCAAGGTCGATGGTGCGAGGCCCAAATTTATGTTGGCTTCGGTCACGCTTCAATCTGTCTTCAATGTTTTTAAGGTACGTAGTAAATTGATTTTTGTTCATCTCCGTATTCATCCTGATCGCTCCATTTAAAAAATCGGCTTGTTCTTTTATGCCTAAAGGTTTTGTAGTTGTAAAATTTGAAATTGACACAACATGCATTTCCGATTTTATTATTTCAATTGCTTTTTCAATATTTTTTTGTGGCTCAATATTCGAGCCTATTTCTATTATACAAGTGTTCATTTTGTACGCTCCATTTCAAACGAAACCGATTGGGCAAAGCGCAGGGCATGTGGCTTGTCAACTTCCACTTTTGCCCATTTTACCCGTTCATCTTCCATTATAACATCAAGTATTCTTTTGGTTAGGACTTCAAGCAGATTAAACTGTCCATCCTGTACCATTTTTATAATTTTTTTGGTTATGGTTTTGTAGTTATATATTCCGTCCGGCTCATCTTGCTGTAAAGCTTCTTCAGGTACATCAACTTCAATTGTGTAATTAATAATAACATCCTGTTTATCTTTTAGTTCATCAGCATTAAAACCGATAAATGTCCTGATGAGTAGATTTTTTACCCGTATTATTGCCATGTTTTAAAGTTTTCCAATGTTTTCGCCACCGTCACAAAACAATAGTTGCCCGGTCAGGTGGTCGTTTTCTATTATATAATCAATACTTTTCAGGATTGGTTCAATCCCGCTTGGTTTTCTCATTGGTATGTGTTTTGCCATTTGCAGCAAATCGCTGTCGTTTCCGTCCGGTGGCGGCAAAGTAACGCCCGGTGCTATTGCATTGGCCCTGATTGAGGGGCCAAATTCGTAGGCAGTCATTTTGGTTAGCTCCCATAACGATTTTTTGGCAAGTGTATAAGCTGCATGGCTGTTTTTATTGGTTGTAATGCGTGTGTCAGCAAAGTTGATAATAAGTCCATGTTCCGATATTTTTGCAAAATCGCGGGTAAGAAAAAAAGGGGCCGTAAAGTTGATTTGCATGTTGCGTGCAAACAGCTCAGATGTGGTCTCTTTAATTTCGGAGGCTTCAAATATTGAAGCATTGTTTACCAAAAGAAAAATGCTGCCCATTAGTTTTTTGACGTCTGAAATTAATTTTTGTACATCTTTCATTTTTGAAAGATTGGCTTTCACGGTATAAAAATTCTGTTTTGGGTATTTTTGCGAGAGTTCTTCTTTGAGAATTTCAGCCTCTTTTGATGAACGGTTATAATGAATGGCAATGCTCCATCCTTTTTTTGCCAGATGGTTTGTAATGGCTTTGCCAACCCGTTTTGCTGCTCCGGTTACAAGTGCATGTTTTTCCATGCACAAAAGATAAAAAAAATGTACCGAAAACAGATGTTTACGGCACATTTAATTTAAGGTTATTCTGTTTTAGTAATAAACATACTCAATAGAATCGACCGGGTATTCTCCTTTCATGATCGAATGTTCATCAACAGAGTAACCGGCAAAAATACCAAGCCCATTGTTAATGTTGGTATAAACCTGAACCGGTTCGGTGAGGAATTCTTCGTCATACCACCTGTGTTCGTAACTCGATTTAATG
>JASMTI010000292.1:0-5165 GCA_041694375.1 Bacteroidales bacterium
GTCTGTTTTCTAAGTTGGATAAAGTTATACAAACCAACAAATTCCGCAATGTTGAGGTTGGAAACTTTACTACTTTGTATTCTATTAAAGATGGAAATTTAAATGTATCGCCATTAAGTACAAAGATTTCAGGTCAGCCGGTGCAACTCTCGGGTGTATATAACCTCGGGGGAACGCTAGATTTCAGGGTCGATGCACAGGTAGAGAAAAATGTGCTTTCATCGGAAATACAGAATGTAATAGCCTATATACCCGGCCACCAAAAAGTGCAAACCATTGATGTGGGCTTCAATATAAAAGGTGATGCGCAAAAGCCCGATGTGGTTGTTGATACCGATAAAATCAGGAAACAGGTGCTGAAACAGGTGAAAAACAGTTCGCGTGAAGAGCTTGAAGATGCCGCTAAAAATTTATTGCGTGATTTATTTAAATAATAATTATTTTCGCATTTGGAGAATATACCGTGTGTTTTGAAACCAGTTATGTTTAACCTTTAAAATTGAAACAATGTTGAAAAATTCTGTTGCCTTTTTGTTACTGCTTTTTTTATGGTCATGTGCCGAAAACGAAGAATCACAAATCGTTTATGATAAGTCGTATAAAGATGCCATAATAGAATCGCAGGAAGGATTGCGAAGGTTTATGATGACATCGTTCGTGCCGGGCATGTCGGTTTCGGTTTCGGTTGATGGAGAATTGGTATGGTCGCAAGGGCTGGGAGTGGCAAGCAAGGAGCTGGATGTGCCGGTTACACGCGATACCCGTTTTCGTACCGGCCATTTGGCGCACATGTTTACAACGTATATGTCTGCTTACCTGCAACAACAGGGAAAAATGAACATCGACAGTAGTTTTTATCATTATATCCCTGAATTTCCCAAAAAGAAATTCGATTTCACCCCCCGTATGCTCGGTGTTTACAGCGCCGGTTTTAGGAAGCATGACATTAAGAAGTTGATTAAGTACGATTCCATTAATACATATAAAGATTTTATCCGTTTTTTTGAAGATGAAGAGCTGGCGTATAAGCCCGACCAGCAGTTGTTACGGTCGGATTATAGTACCTCGTTGCTTGCATTGGTCAACGAGGAGGTTGCGCAGGAGCACTACTTAAAAATGTTTCGTGATTTGTTTGTTGATTCCTTGGGCCTTAATTCATTGGTTTATGCACGTAACGATGCAATTGTGCCCAACCGCAGTGAGTTTTACGGGCTCGATTATGTTGCCCGTTTGAGCAATGCACGCGAAATGTATTTATTGCCATTTATGCCTGCACATGGTTTACTGTCGAATACCGATGATTTGAATAAAGCAGCACAACTAATACTTGAGCCCGGTTTTTTTAATGAAGAAACGTTGGCTTTGTTCCGTGAACCCCACGTTTTTAACGACACAATGCAAGTACGGCGCAGCTTTGGTTGGTGGTACCTGATTGATGAGGAGCAGCGAAATTTATTGATTAATTTTGGTGAAACCATTGGTGGAGGAGCGGCCGTAGTAGTTTACCCTGAATATGGTTTGGTGGTTTCAGTTGCAGCCAATAAAAGTGCAAATATAAAAGAAATGCCGGCCAATATGGTGGCACGGGTATTTTTGAAACATATGGCGGTTGAATAGGAAAACTAAAGTTCGCTGAGAGCGCACAGAAGGCAATGAAGAAGATCTGCGCTCTCTGTTTCTCGGGTTTTTAGAACCCCAGTACTTTAGGGGCAGGTTATTTGTTGATTGATTCAATAAATTGTTTAGCAGTGAATGCTGGTATAACTGAGCTTTTAAAATCTTTCAAATTTCTGGTTATTATCATATCATTTCCGTTTTCTAACGCAGTGAAATATTGTAGTGCATCTTCAAAATCAGAAAATGTCTCATTATTCAGTGCTAATCCAATTATTTTGTCATCAAGTGGTAATATTTTAATAATTAAGCGGAGTTTCCTTAAAGTTGCTTTTGCTTTATTACCATCCATATGTTTCAAGAGAACATAGTTTGTATTCGCAATTGTTAGCGAGGAAACAGATAATTCTATTTCTTTTTTGTCAGCCATTGAGAAAATATCAGCGGCTTCTTCGTAGAAAGGTTGCCTGCGTGATAATAAATCTATCACAATATTTGTATCTATAAATATTTTTCTCATTTGTATTTTTCAGCTAAGTAATTGCCATATTCTTTCTTATAATCAAAATTTTCAGGCAAGTCAATTACACCACTTAAGCTTTCAACGAGGGGTGTAATAGAATTATCTTTATTTTGTTTTTTTTGAGAAGTTATGTTATCCAAATATGATTCAATCATTTTGGATAAGCTAATGTTGTGATTGCGAGCATAAACTTTTGCCCTCGCAATAACATTGTCATTTAATCTTAAAGTCAATTTAGTTTCCATAATATCAAAAATCATTTACGTACAAATTTAGTTAAATGTACGTCAAAAAACAAATTACCGATACTTTGTCAGTGAATATGCGTGCTAAAATAGTTAGATCGCTTGCTACTTCGACATTTTACCCACCTTATCGTTTGCCATGATCAGCGCTTTCTCAACCAGACCCGGAAAAAGCTTATTGGCAAAGGCATTGAGTTTTCCAAGGGGGGTGAGTACATTTTTGAAACGGCCTTTTTCTACATTGCGGATAATAGCCCGGGCTACCTCATCGGTGGTCTGGGCATTTTTATTGCTGCGTTGTTCAATAGGAATCAGGCTCCCGTCGGCAGCCATGGTGCGCTTTATTGGGTCGTTTTGGGTAAAGCCCACGTAGGTAATGCCAATTTTTATACCGGTTTTACTCAACTCAATTCGCATTGATTCGGCCAGGGCTGTAAGCGCCATTTTAGCCGAACAATATGCCGATATGCCCTGTAAACCCCTGATGCCGGCTACGCTCGATATATACATGATGCGCCCCAGGCTTTCTTTCAAATAAGGCAATGCTGCTTTAGTGATGTTTACTGCGCCATGAAAATTCACATCCATTACTTGTTTGAAAACCTCGGGGCTAACGTCTTCAAAATTTCCGCGCATCGAAATCCCGGCATTGCTGATGAGCACATCCAAACGCCCGTAGTGGTCAATAATTTTCTGAACCATGGTGTGGCATTCATCCGGCCGGGTAACATCGGAAGCAATGGCCAAAACGTTTCCGCCTTTTTCTTCAATTTCAGTACGTACGGTTTCAAGGCGGTCGGCTTTACGGCCGTTTATCACCACTTTAGCCCCTTTGTTGGCCAGTTCAATGGCTGTGGCTTTGCCAATCCCAAGGTTCGAGCCGGTTATTAGTACTACTTTGTTGCTTACAGAATAGCGCATTGTTCAATATCTTTATTGGATGGTCATTTCAGGGTTATGTTTCAGGGCGGTAAACGAGTTGCTAAGGGCCATGGCCACGTGCACAAAAAAGGCAATCCAGATGGTTCCGGTCAAGGCAGTAAGCCAGCATAAGGCCAGGCCAAGCACGGCAGCACCAATGGTTTCTTCTAAGCCTTTAGGTATGTGAGTGGCCGAATAAAGGGCGATGTTTACAGCGGTGGCAGGCCAAAAGCCCATCGACAATACCAAAGGCACAAATAAAACCCCGCGGAATAAAAATTCGTAACCAAAAAGGTAGAATGTCCAACCCAGGGCATTGTGCAGCATTCGTTTTTTGGTCCACACTTTTGACCGTATTTGAGGGTAATTCACCAGATTTTTGGGTTTTTTGGCACTCATCATCGATACCGGTACAATTACTATGCTGATGCCTACGATCCACACTAATGACGTAAGCCAGGTCTGTGGGTTAAATGTCAGCCCGTAATCGGCCAGCGAAAGGTGTGGGAGAAATATCAAAGCCAGAATGGTAGGAAAAACTCCCATCAAAACAAAGCCGGCATACTTTGTAAAAAGGATATGGCGGGCAGCGGCTTTGTCAAAGTCGTACTTCTTATAAAAGTAGTTTTTAATTTTTTCCGATTTAAAAATAAACCAGTAAGCGGTGAAAAATCCAATGGATATTAAAATGGTGAAGAAGGTTTGGAAATCGCCTTCGTGCCAGCTAAGGTCGGGGTTTAAGGTTTGTAACATGGTATTATAGTTTATTGTTTTCTTTAAACCAGTTAAATGCTTCGGTTATGGCATCGGCCACCGGGGTTTGTGGTAGTTGCAGCTCCGTCACGGCCTTGGCCGGCGAAAAATAGTGCCCGTCGCACGAAATACGGGCCATGGGGTACGAAACCGCCGGTGCTTTGCCGGTAATGCTCGCTATTCCCGACGAAAGGGCACCAAAGGCCAGTACCGCAAATTTGGGCATTCGGGTATTTGGGGTTTTTGCCCCAATTTGTTTTGCAATAAGCTCAAAAGCTTCTTTGTACGAAAGGTTTTCATTCCCAAGGATATAACTTTCACCAATTCGTCCCATGGTTAAGGCGTTGCAAATACCAACGGCCACATCTTTAACATACACATAATTTTTGCCGCCGGGCGAATATCCGGGGGCCTTACCTTTATAAACGGCTACAATCATTGCCCCCGAACTTGGGGCTGAATCGTGCGGGCCAAACATGAAAGTAGGGTTCACAATAATAGCCGGCAAACCTTGTTTTACTGCATCTAATACCAGCAGGTGGGCCTGGTATTTTGAGTCAATGTAACCCAGCCCGTATTTTGCCGATGAATAGGGATTGGTCTCGGTACCTGGGTTTTCTTTGGTTCCCGGGCCAAAACTATTGGCCGTGCCCACGTAAACCATTCGTTTGATGTTATTTTGGGTAACGGCTTTAATAACATTTTTAGTCCCGTCTATATTAACGGCAGCATGGCTTTTGCAGCGCGAAGGCCATGTTTTGGTGTTGGCAGCAGTGTGGATAACAGCATCAACATCGCTGGCTGCTTTGTTGATATCACCGGCATTGAGCAGGTTGCCTTTGTAGCGTTCAATGTCAAGGCCATCGAGCGTAGTCGACTTGCTTTCGGGGAAGATGAATGCTTTTACTTTATGTTTGCGTTTAAGCAGTTCGCGTACTACGTTGCTGCCGAGAAATCCGTCGGCACCGGTTACTAGTATCTTCATTTGTTTTAAGGCTTATTTTGGGATAAAGTCAAAATAAATGTTGATTTATTATGATTTGATAAAACCTCAAATCCGCAGTTGTTAATGTTAAAAAATCGGGAAGCCCAGTAAAAATAGTACCTAC
>JASMTI010000293.1:0-21896 GCA_041694375.1 Bacteroidales bacterium
TAAATGAGTTGCAGGATATGATTAGCGAACACTTGATTCAAACACGGAGTAAACTGGCAGCAAAAATTCTCACCAACTGGGATGAATACCTGCCAAAGTTTGTGAAAGTTATTCCGTTTGAATACAAGAAGATTCTTGAAGAAGAGAAATTGCGTAAAATTGAAATTGAATTACAAAAATCGGTTGACGACCGCAGGCATGAATAATTGCTGAGCAAATGGTTGATTTGTAGTTAATTAATTAGAAATTTGAAAAACACAAAGATATGGGAAAACCTACAGGTTTTATGGAGGTAGGCCGCAAAGAAAGTGGCTACCGTCCGCTACAGGAACGAATAGGTGATTTTGGTGAAGTAGAACAAACATTGAACGAAGAGGATCGTAAAGCGCAGGCATCGCGGTGTATGGATTGCGGAATTCCTTTCTGTCATTGGGCATGCACCGTGTGCAGTAAAATACCCGAATGGCAGGATGCCCTCTATCGTGGTGATTATAAAGAGGCATATGAAGTGTTGTCTTCAACCAATGCCTTTCCCGAATTCACGGGGCGTGTGTGTCCTGCATTATGCGAGAAATCGTGCGTGCTGAATATTCATAATGAACCGGTAACCATACGCGAGAATGAGTCGGCAATTGTTGAAAAGGCTTTCGAACTGGGTATTGTTGAACCACGTGTGCCCGAAGTGCGTACAGGCAAAAAAGTGGCTGTAATTGGTTCAGGCCCCGCCGGAATGTCGGCTGCCGATATTTTAAACCAATATGGACATACCGTAACAGTGTATGAAGCCGATAATGCCATTGGTGGGCTGTTGCGCTATGGTATCCCCGATTTTAAGCTCAACAAAGGGCTGATTGACCGTCGCCAAAATTTGTTTGAGGCAGAAGGTATTGAGTTTATAGTTAACACTAAAGTTGGCGTTGATATATCGAAAACGGAGTTACTCAAAAAATATGATGCGGTGTGTATCGCCGTAGGGGCAATGAAACCCCGCGATTTGCCGGTTGAAGGGCGCGATGCAAAAGGTGTACACTTTGCCATGGAATTTCTTAAGCAGCAAAACAAAGTAGTACGTGGTGAAAAGCTGAAAGACAGCGATCATATTTCTGCTGAAAATAAAAATGTGCTGGTAATTGGTGGGGGCGATACCGGTTCTGATTGTGTGGGTACATCCATTCGTCAAAAGGCGAAAAGCGTAACACAAATCGAAATTATGCCAAAACCACCGAAAGAACGCACCGATAACAACCCCTGGCCTTATTGGCCAAATGTATTGCGGACATCAAGTTCACACCTTGAAGGATGCGAACGGAGATGGGGCCTGGCCACCAAGAAAATACTTTCGGAGAATGGGAATGTTACAGGCGCCGAAGTGGTGAAAGTTGAATGGACTAAAGATCAATCGGGAAAATTTGTGATGAATGAAGTGCCAGGTTCAAACGAAGTTATTAAAGCTGAATTAATCCTGCTTTCAATGGGCTTTGTCCACCCCGAGCACGAAGGTTTGCTCGATTCGCTCAAGGTTGAATACGATAACCGTGGCAATGTTAAAACCAATGCACTTAATGATGAAACAACCGTAAGTAAAGTTTTTGCCTGTGGTGATGCCAAATCAGGTGCCAGCCTGGTGGTGCGTGCTATCGACAGCGGACGCCGTACAGCCGAAAACGTTAACGCATATCTTACCGCAAAATAATTGAACTGTTTTGACAAATTTTAGGGTGGCATAACTTGCTGCCCTTTTTTTGTTTGTACAGTAATGTTCTATAACAACACATTCACCTCGCTATTTTTTTTATATTTGAAACCTAGACATAATAAACAAATAAATGATAAATATTAATATAATTATTTGAATATGAGAAAGTATCTAACATTAACCTTTTTATTAGTTTTATTCTTACCAGTACTGGCAGAACAGAACAGTATAGCGTTGAATGATTCTGCTTATTTCGAGCGGGATGGCGTAAACTTGCTGGTGTTTACCAATTGGTATAACGAAAACTTCAGCGACTCAAAAATGAGCGGGATTGAAGTCATCCATCATGGTGAGCGTACGGTAACCAATGGTGACGTTCGTTTGGACAGAACTCCTGAGCAATGGGATCCAATCCCTAAGTTTATACGAAAAGAAGTTGATCGTGACAACGAAGTAGTCAAAGCGTGGCTTGAATATCCTGATTTTGGCTATATGATTAGGGTAGAGCCCGAAGGCGAAGGTTTTGTGGTGAGTGTTCATCTTGATGAAGCTTTACCAGAAAATATGATTGGAAAAGCAGGTTTTAATATCGAGTTTCTTCCGGCTGCTTATTATGGGAAAACTTACCTGATGGATGATGAAACATATATTGTTCCTCACTATGCGGCGGGCTCAATGATGCTTAATGAAAATAATAAAACTGAACCAAATCCACTCAGTGCCGGAAATAAGTTGGTATTGGCGCCCGCGGATGACAAACACCGTATTACTGTTGAGTCGGACAACGAATTAATGTTTTTTGACGGCAGGAACAAAGCACAAAACGGGTGGCTGGTTCTTCGTAGTTTAATACCGGCCAACAAAACAGGTAAGGTTGTTGAATGGAAATTTACACCTGCCTCGGTAAAAGGTTGGTTGCGTGAACCTGTTATTAGCTATTCCCAGGTTGGTTATCACCCTTCACAGGAGAAGAAAGTAGTGATTGAGCTTGATAAAAATGATAAAATGCCTGAAGCGGTAACGCTTTTTAAGCTAAATGCTGATGGTTCAAAAAGCGAAGTTTCAAAACTTCCTGTAAAAGCATGGGGGAATTACCAGCGTTATAATTATGGGATCGCCGATTTTTCTTCGGTTACCGAAGCTGGTTTATACCAGGTGAAATATGGTGAAGTACAATCAGGCACAATAAGGGTTGGTGAAAATGTTTACGATGATATCTGGCATCCAACGCTCGATATTTTTATGCCGGTTCAAATGGATCACGTATTGGTTAATGAAGCTTACCGTGTTTGGCACGGAGCTTCTCATCTTGATGATGCCCTTCAGGCTCCTGTTAACCATGAACATTTCGATTTATATGCTCAAGGCCCTACAACCGATACGCCTTACGAACCGGGAGAGCATATACCCGGATTGAATATAGGTGGTTGGTATGATGCAGGCGATTATGACATTCGTACACAGTCGCAATATTATACCGTTTTGAACCTTGTGCACGCTTATGAGGATTTTGATATTTACCGCGACCAGACTCTGGTTGAACAGGAAAACCGTTACGTTGACCTTCACCGTCCGGATGGCAAGAACGATATTTTACAGCAGATTGAGCATGGTGCACTGGGGTTGGTAGCACAGCACCGTGCTGTAGGGCATGCTATACCTGGTATTATTGTGCCTTCGTTATCGCAATATACACATTTGGGCGATGGGTTAACCATGACCGATAATCTCATTTACAATCCCGATCTCGACAGTTTGGAAACTGATGGAAAATACAGCGGGACTTATGACGACCGGTGGGCATTTACCAGCAGGTCAACACCTTTAAATTATGGTTCGGCAGCCGCATTGGCGGCATCGGCAAGGGCCCTCGAAAAGTACAATCCCACTTTAGCTGATGAGTGTTTAACAGTTGCTCAAAATGTTTGGAAATACGAACAGGGAAAAGAACCCGATATTTTTTATGTGGGCAATACAACCGGTGGTCCCATGGTGCTTGAAGAGCTGCGGGCAGCAGCCGAGCTTTTAATTGCAACTGAAGAAGAGAAATATAAACAACGGATTCAGGAAATGTGGCCCGAAATTAAAAATGGCTTTGCTTTCCTTGCTTCTAATCTGATGCCGGCACTACATCTTATGGACGATGATTTTATAGCAAAAGTGAAAGCGCAGGCCATTGAATATGCCAATGGTCTAGAGGGCTTCAGTAAAGCGAACCCTTTTGGTGTTATTATCACCGAAGGCGGATGGGCCGGAAATGGTACAGTTATTGGACAAGCTATTACAAATTTCATGATCTATAAACAATTTCCGGATGTAATTGATAAAGAGTTTGTTTTTAAAGGTTTGAATTATATCTTTGGATCTCACCCCGATTCAAACATTTCGTTTGTTTCAGGTGTTGGGATGAATACAAAAAAAGTTTCGTACGGTATGAACAGGGCTGATTTCTCTTACATTCCGGGTGGTATTGTCCCGGGGGTTTTGATCCTCGATCCTGATTTTCCCGAGAACAAAGAAAATTGGCCTTTTTTATGGGGGGAAAATGAATATGTTATTACTGTAGGCGGGTCATATATTTATTTGGCCAATGCAGTGCAGTATTTGGTGAAGTAAAAGTGGTGTAGAAACAAAAAAAAGAATCAAAATGGACAGACGTAAATTCTTAAGTGCATTAGCCGTTGCCGGATTTGGGGCAACAATAACAGCCAAGGGAGCTGTGCATGTTTTATCGCAGAATCTTGGAAGTCAAAATGGTAACCCCGTTGATCTTGTAGCAGTAATGGGGGGTAACGGCGACGAAATGTTTCGTCGTGGAATTACCGAAATGGGCGGTATGAGTAAATTTGTTAAGCCTGGATATAAAGTTTGTGTAAAACCAAATATTGGCTGGGACAGGGCTCCCGAGCTTGCAGGAAATGCCAACCCCGAAGTAGTGGGAGAAATTGTAAAACAATGCTTCGATGCCGGGGCAAGCGAGGTTGTTGTTTTTGACAATACTTGCGATAACTGGAAAAATTGTTACGAAAACAGTGGTATTGAAAAAGCAGCTAAAGATGCAGGTGCCAATGTTTTACCGGCCCACCAGGAGTCATATTACCGTAACGTATCAATACCGAAGGGTAAAATACTAAAAGAAGCTAAGATACATGAGGCAATTCTCGATAGTGACATCTGGATTAATGTGCCTGTATTGAAGCACCATGGTGGTGCCCGCTTGTCTATTTCAATGAAAAACCACATGGGCATTGTATGGGACCGCAGGTTTTTCCATAGCAACGACTTGCAGCAGTGCATTGCTGACATTTGTACGTTGGATAAAAAACCTGTGCTCAATGTGGTTGATGCATACCGCACACTCAAGTCGAATGGGCCACGTGGCAAATCTGAGGCCGACGTTGTATTGACCAAAAGCTTGTTTATGTCGCAGGACATTGTCGCTGTTGACACTGCTGCGGCAAAATTCTTCAATCAGATTGAAAATATGCCACTTGACCATGTTGAGCATTTGGCCAATGGGCAAGATTTGAATATTGGCACAATGAACCTCGAAAGTTTAAATGTTAAGCGAATTAAATTATAGATATTAATGTTGAAGAAGATTAGAGTTGGGATTGCGGCGTTGTTCTTTGCATTAATCACCTTATATTTTCTTGATTTTGCAGAATTGTTGCCGGAACAGTTGAATTTTTTTACACGGATTCAATTTGTGCCGGCACTCTTATCGCTTAGTGTAATCTGGATTGTGTCACTGGTAATACTCGCCCTTGTGTTTGGCCGTATTTATTGTTCGGTTATTTGTCCGATGGGCGTATATCAAGACGTAGTAGGGCGTATTGCCCGTTTATTCCGTAAAAAGAAAAAAAGGTTTCGCTATCGTAAAGCAATGACAATACTCCGGTGGTCGGTTGTAGCTGTTGTGTTGGTCGCCTTTTTACTGGGCGTGCCTGTTTTACTCGGGTTGCTCGATCCATACAGTGCCTATGGGCGGATGGTTGTATCGGTTTTCAGGCCGGTATACATCTTGGGCAACAATTTGCTTGAGGCTATTTTTACAAGTTTCGACAATTATACATTCTACAAGGCCGATGCCTCTATTTTAAGTGTTTCTACTTTTATTGTTGGCATTGTAACGCTTGTTGCAATAGGATATCTGGCATGGAAACATGGGCGTACGTATTGTAATACCATTTGTCCGGTAGGGACAATCCTGGGTTTTTTGAGTAAATTTTCACTCTTTAAGGTCAAATTTGACCATAGCAAGTGCAACAGTTGTTCTTTGTGTGAGATGAATTGCAAGGCTTATTGTATCGACAGTAAAACACAGGAAATTGACAATAGCCGTTGCGTTACCTGCTTTAACTGTATTGAAAGTTGTAACCGGAGCGCTATCTCTTATAAGTTCGCTTATGGGAAAAGTGAAAACAAAGCTGCTGGGCCGGGGGGCGTTGATGAGAGCAAACGCAAGTTTTTATCTACAGCACTTTTGTCAACGGTTGCCATTCCAACTGCAGTAGCTGGGAAAGTAACAGGGTTGAAAGCTGCTAACAATCGTACACCACTAACACCTCCTGGGTCCAAAGGTATTGAACACTTAAAGGATTATTGTACTTCATGCCACTTGTGTGTGAGTAAATGTCCTACAAATATTATTGAGCCTGCTTTTACCGAGTATGGTTTATCTGGGTTCATGATGCCAACACTGAAATTTCAACACGGTTTTTGTAACTACGATTGTACCATCTGTTCTGATGTTTGCCCAAATGGTGCCATTCAGCCGCTTACCGTTGATGAAAAGCACTTGGAGCAAGTTGGGAAGGTTGTCTTGGATTTAGATCATTGTATTGCCTATCGTGACGAGACGCATTGTGGAGCATGTGCCGAGCATTGCCCGACACAAGCGGTCACCATGGTTCCGCATAAAGGGGCATTAAATATTCCAAAAACCGACCAGTCGATTTGTATTGGTTGTGGCGGTTGCGAATATATTTGTCCTGAAACCGGCAAAGCCATTTATATTGAAGGAAATGCAGAACACCAAAAAGCCGAAATGTTTGAAGAAGCCGAAAAGAAAGAATTCGACTTTGGTGGTTTTGGGTTTTAGGTGTGATTAGAAATAGAAAACCATGGGAAACAACAATTGTTTTCCATGGTTTTCTATTGTTTTCAATTTACTTCCCTTAAATATTAGGAGTTTCCCATTTTTTAGTTTCGCTGCAAACGATATCTATAACTTCATCGCCGGCTTGCATTGTAAAATCACCTTCTTCTAAAATCCATTTTCCGTCAGGTCCAACAAATGCAAGGTCAGAGCCTTTAATAGTCATGGTTACGGTTTTGGTTTCGCCGGGTTGTATTTCAACTTTCTCGAAATTTCGCAGGCGGCGAACATCGGGGGTAAGTGATGCAACAAGGTCGCTGCTGAACAACAGTACGCTTTCTTTTCCGGCAACATCGCCGGTGTTGGTCACATCAACGCTGAAAGTTAACTCATCATTAGCTGTAAATGAAGCATTGTCAACAGACAGGTTGCTGTATTCAAAATTGGTGTAGCTCAGTCCATAACCAAATGCCCACTGAAACGAGATTTGAGAGTTGTAATTGTAAGCACCTTCCATTGTCCCGGTTTGCTCACTTGGTTTGTAGTCGTAGCTGCCCAGTGAGTTCACGGCTTTTGGATATGAAAATGGGAGCTTACCGCTGAAATTTACATCGCCACTAACCAGGTTGGCCAGTGCATCGCCACCATAGTTGCCGGGGAGCATTACGTTAACCACAGCATTTGCAAGGGGCTCAATTTCACTGATGACACGTGGGCGTCCACTGTTTATGACCAGTACAATAGGTTTTCCGGTTTTGCTGAGTGCTTTCACCAGGTTAAGCTGATTTTCTGATAGGGTAAGGTCGGTGAGGTTTCCGGGGGTTTCGCAATATGAATTCTCACCAATGCAGGCAAAAATCACATCAACACCACGGGCGGCAGCAACGGCCTTTGCAATCTCCGGTTCGTTTTCTTCCCAGTATTCACCTTCATTGTTATAGGTTACCCCTGGCTCATATACTACATTTTTGCTGCCAAATTTCGAAGTAAGGGCTTCCTGGATGGTGTGATGTTCCGCGGCATAAATATCGGCACCTTTTCCCTGCCATGTGTACGACCAGCCACCGTTGAGGGTGCGCATGGAGTTGGCATTGGGACCTGTAACCAGGATCTTTTTTCCTTTGCCCAGTGGCAGGATGTCATCTTCGTTTTTCAGTAGTACGATAGATTCTTCGGCAGCCTTTAATGCAGCTTTGCCAAATTCTTCGCCCCCGAACAATGGGAAATCTTCAACTTCGTAAACAGGTGTTTCAAAAAGTCCCAAGCGGTATTTCATGCGCAGCACACGGCGTACTGCATCATCAATACGGCTCATTTTTACTTCCCCTTCTTCCACTAATTCTTTCAAAAGAACACAGAAGTCCCAGTTATAGGGTTCCATTGCCATATCAATACCGGCATTGATGGTCATTTTAATGGCTTCTTTTTTGTCCTTGGCAACTTTTTCACGGGTATAAAGATTATTAATGTCAGCCCAGTCGGTCACAATCATACCATCCCAGTTCAAGTCTTCTTTTAGCCACTCGGTGAGCAGTTCGTAGCTGGCATGTACCGGCATTCCGTTTACCGAGCCTGAGTTGCCCATTACAGATAATGCCCCGGCTTTAATGGCCTCAAGGTAGGGTGCAAAATGTTTTTCACGCAACTGGCGTTCACTGATAATGGCTGGTGTACGGTCTTTTCCTGAGTAAGGTGTGCCATACCCCATGTAGTGCTTCATGCAAACGGCAATTTGCTCTTTGCCTATATTGTTTGGGTCTTCGCCTTGGTGCCCAATAACAGCAGCACGTGCCATCTCAGCATTCACGTAAGCATCTTCACCAAAATTTTCCCACATACGTGGCCAGCGGGCATCACGACCCAGGTCAACTGTTGGGGCAAAGGTCCAGGGTACACTGCCTGCTTTGGTTTCGTAAGCGGTTATTTCACCACCCTTGCGTACCAGTGAACGGTTAAAAGTTGCACCCATGTTCAATGTTTGGGGGAACAAAGTCCCACCAAGAATATAGGTTGAGCCGTGAATCTGATCCAACCCATATATACAGGGGATCCCTATTTCTTCCATCGATTTTTCCTGTATCTGGCTAATGATTTCATGCCATTTCTCACGGGTTTGTCCTACTCCGGGCGTATTAAGGATAGAACCGACCTTGTAAATTCTAATAACGGTATCCAGCATGGCCTCGCTTACCTGAAAATCGCCCCGGAAAGCGGAGCCGGGTTCTCCCAATACGTCAATGGTAAGTTGGGTCATTTGCCCGATTTTTTCTTCCAATGTCATTTTTTCAAGTTGGGACTCAACTTTTTGTTCAATCTCTTCATCCTTTGGAATTGCAGGCTTTGTAGTTTCTTTGTTGGTACAAGAAAACATGGCCGCAATTGCCAGTAATAAAATAAAAATTTGTTTCTTCATTTGTTATTGTTGTTATATGTGAAATTTTTTTCTGGCAGCCATTTGCTTACAGGTATGTTTAAAATCTATGATTATCGTATGTCAGTGGTGTCGTAACTTGTAACAGAAAAAAGAGTAACGTTGCAAACTGAGTGTTTTAATTATCTTTTTTCGTTTTTATAACGGATTAATTCAGTTTAAATTTGATTTTACTTTTTACATCAGTAGATGATGCACCAATAATCGCTTCAAAGGTACCGGGTTCGGTAATCCATTTATGTTTGTCAGCCTCGAAAAAGCTTAAGGCTGATTTGTCGATGATAAACGAAACAGACTTGGTTTCGCCGGGTTGCAGAGAAACCTTTTTAAAGGCTTTTAATTCCTTAACAGGTCGGGGTAGTGAAGATTCAACATCATGGATGTACAATTGCACAATCTCTGCTCCTTCCCTTTTCCCTGAGTTTGTAACGTCTATCGAGAAGGTTATTTTCCCATCCGGGGTCATTTCTTTTTTATCGGCGGTAACTTTTCCATATTTGAAAGTTGTATAACTCAAACCATGGCCAAAGCTAAAAAGTGGTTCAATGTTCTCTTTTTCCTGCCACCTGTATCCCACAAAAATGCTTTCTTTGTAGTGGACCTGTCCGTTTTCTCCAGGAAATTCTCCTATTGAATGGGCCGAATTGTCCTCTAGTTTCACAGGAAAGGTAAATGGCAATTTGCCTGAAGGATTTACATCTCCAAACAGTATCGAAGCCAGGGCATTTCCGGTTTCAGAACCGAGGTACCATCCCTGCACTATAGATGGAACCTCATCAACCCATGGCATGGCAACAGCATTCCCTGAAATATTAACGACCACCAGGTTTTTATTTGTATTTGCAAGTTTGCGAATCAATTCATTCTGATTATAAGGTAAATCCAGGCCCAGGCGGTCGGCACCTTCACTATCCTGATTCTCGCTCTTGTTCAGTCCACCAACAAATATCACCACATCAGCATCCTCAGCTACTTTTAGTGCTTCTTTTGTTAGCTGTTCAGGCGAACGGTCGTCTGATAAATTCTGGCCGGTGACCACACCATTATAGCTTCCGCTGGCATCTCCAATATATCCACGTGCATAAATAACCTCTGCAAGGTCTCCTACACGATTTTTGATGCCATCTAAAGGAGAGATTTCATACAAAGCTTTTAATGAAGAACTTCCTCCCCCCACAGTCATCATTTTAATGGCATTTTCTCCGATAACAGCAATTTTTTTAGTCTCATTCAAATTGATGGGAAGTGTATTCTTTTCATTTTTCAGCAGTACAATTCCTTCTTCAGCAATTTTACGGGCCGCAGCGGCATGTTCAGGGCTTCCCATTGACCCCCATGGCTTGTTGCGGTTCATGGCAGTCCTGAAATTCAGGCGCAAGACATTGCGTACCTTCTGGTCAAGCTCTTCAGTTCCAACCTCACCTTTTTTTATGAGTTCTAAATATGGATTTGCAAGATGATAGTTGTCGTATGTGTTTGTTGCCCCCATCGTTAATCCGTCTGTCCATGTGCCAAATTCCAGGTCGAGTCCGTTTTTAATGGCTTCCATCGTGTTGTGAACACCACCCCAGTCAGATACTACTGCTCCATCAAAACCCCACTCGTTACGAAGTATTTCTACAAGCAAGCGCTCGTTGTGGCATCCCTGCTGGTTCTGATAACGGTTGTATGAGCCCATAATGGCCCATGCGCCCCCCTCTTGGACAGCTGCTTTAAAAGCCGGAAGGTAAATCTCATACAAAGCACGGTCATCTACATTAACGTTGATGGTGTGGCGATTGGTTTCCTGATTGTTTAGTGCATAGTGCTTTACACAGGCAGCAACACCGTTTTGCTGGACGCCCCTGATATAGGGGACTACCATTTGTGAAGCCAGGTAAGGGTCTTCGCCCATGTACTCGAAGTTGCGCCCATTCAGTGGAGATCGATAAATGTTAATCCCGGGGGCCAATAATACATCTTTTTCCCGATAGCGGGCTTCCTCGCCAATTGATTGCCCGTATAGCAGTGACAAATCTTCATTCCAGGTAGAAGCCAGACAGGTAAGTGCCGGGAATGCTATACATGAGTCGTTAGTCCATCCTGCCTGTTCCCATTCATCCCAAAGAACTTCTGGTCGAATGCCGTGGGGACCGTCTGTCATCCACAACTCTGGAATTCCCAATCGGGCAACTCCGGGCGAGCTAAACTTCGACTGGGCATGTACAATGGCAATTTTTTCATTCAACGTCATGCGTGAAAGTGCATCTTCCACTCGTTTTTCAATTGGTTTAGTATCGTCAAGATATATGGTTTTTTCCTCCCTGGCATATGTAAAGTTGAAAAGCAGACTTAGTATTATTAAAAACTTGATTGTTTTCATGTCTATTATTTATAAGATAACGTGTTTCGATGATTAAAAATTAAGAGCGTAAAAATATGAAATGTTCAGAATTATAATTGTTGTTTTATCAAATTTCATTGTCATATATTTGTTTTTTATGAAATATTTGATGCGTTATTTTTGGGAAAGCTATTAAATATTTTCAGGTACCTATTCCTGTTAATAAATCATTCTTTTTCGACCATGTTCATATTGCAAGAAAAGAACAGATAAGATGTATATCAACATGCCGATGGGCAATTGCCAAAAATGTTTCGGTCAATGAGAACAAAAAATACTACTAAAACTGCATCAGAAAATCCTGCAATTTCTCATTTCGTTCAAGGTTGAGTTTTTTCCTTAAGCGGTAACGGGCAATGTCGATGCTGTGAATTTCTTTGTTGGTTATTTCAGCAATATCTTTCGAGCTCATATTTAAACGAAGTAAATATGAAAGCCTTAATTCTTCGGGTGTAATGCCCGGACAGGCACTCAGTAAGTTGTTTGAAAAATCGGGGTGGACTTTATTGAAATAGTCTTGAAAGTGTTCCCATGTGTTATTTTTAAGATTAAGCTTTACACGTTGAATGTTTTCAGTGAGCTCTTTTTGTGTAAAGTGGTCGATGGAAGAACAGCTTTTCATGACGTTCTCGATAAGCTCAATAAGTTCGCCAACAGCCCTGTTGCTTTTTTGGTTTGTTTTAGTAAGGTTTGTGAGCTCCCAGTCTTTATGCCTCACAAGCTCTTTGTAGTAATCTGCTAATAATAAAATTGAACGGCTGCGGGCAATTATTTCGGTTTGTTTAATTGGTTTTCTGACAAAATCAATTGCTCCGGCCTCCAGGGCAGTTCTAAGGTTATGGCTGCTGGTCATGCGGCCGGTAATAATAATAACAGGTATGTCTTTGGTTGTATCGTTAGCCTTTATTTTTTTAGTGGTTTTAATACCATCAAGCAAAGGCATTTCCCAATCCATGATAATTAAATCGGGAACTTCTTTTACTGCAATATTAAGAGCCTGTTCGCCGTTAAATGCGCCTAGTACTTCGTACTTTTCTTCATTTAGGTAGTCGGTAAGCAGGTCAACTACAGTAATGTCATCATCAACAACCAGTATCTTTTTAGGAGTGCTCATAGTGTGTTGTTATTAAAAAAGACAACAGGTTTAATGCATAATCTACGGTTTTATCTGCTTATTTACAAATTTTATAATTTCAGTTTGCACTTTTTGATATGAATTTGATGTTGATTGGCATCCTATAACATGCCTGCCTGCATCGGGAAAAGCAACCTTAACTTTGTCCTCTTCCGGGGTTCCCAGTTGTTCAAACATTTCAAGCATGGCATCGACACGTACTACCGGGTCTTGCTCTTCATCATTTTTGTAGTAATAACCCAGAAAAACCGGTTGGGTTACTTTTTCAAAGGTTTTTTCCTGCATTGTAATGTCAACCAGGTGTTTCAAAAAAACAGTGGCTTCCCAGCGGTATTGCTGGTACCAGTATTTTTCTTCTATCTCGGGTGCCGGGCCTAAATCGCGAAATTTATTGCCACCGCTTGATAAACGGGCAATTTGTAGCCCCCATGGGCCACCAAGCAAAAAAGCTGCCGGGTCGTTGATGGCAACATTGGGGGATAACAGCACAAGCATGTCAACCATTTTGGGAAAGTCAGCTGCAAGCTGCAACGAAAGTGTACCCCCGGTTGAAGTACTTACAATGATGATGCTGTCGCCAAGTGCACTGGCAATGAGCAAGGCTTCTTTTGCTGAATCGTACAATTTACCGGGCTGCATGTCAACCAGTGCATCTTTTTTATCAATGCCGTGGTCGTGCAGGCGGCTAAGGTAAACATTGGCACCGATTTCGTGTCCCAGGTTGGTGTGGACGGGGTGTCCTTCGTACCAGCTGGCACTGAACCCGTGAAGGTATAGGACGCACCAGTTTGTTTTATTTTTCAGCGAGTCGTTTGCCCAAACAATGCGGGCTTCGTTGTCGGGGCGTATATCAAATACTGCCTCTTTTTCTTCTACATATTTTTCAACAGTTTCGGTACTGAGTTCTAATACGGGTAATTTGTTAGTTACCGGCTCATAAGCAGGTATTGGCCCTAAAAAATATGTTAAAACTAATATGCCGGTTACAATGGCCGTGTAGTAAAGCCACTTGTGTTTTTTGTTCATCCGTTAACTGTTTTTAGTGTTCCATTTAACAACCGCGCTGAGGTTTGTTTCGTTGTAAATGTTTTTTGCCTCGGGCGTGTATAAGAAATCAAGCTCCCTGGCAAAGTATTCGGTTATTTTGCCGCGAACCATTTTCATGGTAGAGTTAAGCAGCTTGTTTTGTTCATTGAACGATTCGGGTAAAATTACAAAAGTTGTTGGAAGCCAGCGTTCGGTAAACATTCCTTCATATTTTCCGCCTTTTCGGTATTCATTAATTTCATTTTGAATAAGTTCAATGGTTGTTCGGTTGCCGGCATCGGAGCCGGGTTTTATGCCGTTACGGTCGAGGTAGCGGTTAATGGTTTGGATATTCGGGACAATCATTGCCGAAGTGTATGGGTTTTGATTATTGTAGAGCATAGCCTGGTCGATGTATGGCGATTGGTCAACCATCGATTCTTCAATTCCTTCGGGACTGTATTTTTCACCATCGCTTGATATTAACAGGCTTTTAAAACGGCCCAGTACAACCAAAAAACCGTCTTTGTCGAGGTAGCCCATATCGCCTGTATAAAGCCAGCCATCTTTAATAGTTTCTTTGGTGGCCGCTTCGTTTTTCCAGTAGCCTTTCATTACATTGCCACCTTTAATTACCATTTCGCCTTTCTGGTCGCTTGGTATTTCATTGCCGTCTTCGTCACAAATTTTCAGGTCGAGGTACTTAACAAGCCTTCCGGATGAGCCAAACTTGTATGCGTGAAGAGCATTTGACGAGATAATCGGGGATGCCTCGCTGAGTCCATATCCTTGCATTACAGGAATTCCAATGGCAGCAAAGAAACGTTGTAGCTCGGTGTCGAGCAATGCACCACCACCAATGAAGAATTTAAGGTTACTGCCAAAATTTGCACGGATTTTACTAAATAAAATTTTATCGTAGAATGCATAAGCCGGCTTCAGTAAGGCCCTGAACCCTTTACCTTTGTTAAAGCCGTTGCCGTAATATTTATAGGCAACATTTAATCCCTGCTTAAACATTTTTTCGGCGGTTGAGCCTTTTGCCCGTATTCCGCCTTCAATATTTTTACGGAACGACTTTGAGATGGCCGGAACGCTCATCATTAAGTCGGGTTTTATTTCCTTAATGTTTTTAGGAATGTTTTTGAGCGTTTCCATGGGGGTTTTGCCTATTTCCTGGCAGGCAACACTGGCCCCGTTGTACATAAAACAATACAAACATGCCGTATGGGCAAACGAATGGTCCCATGGTAAAATCGTCAACGTTTTGAAGCTGGAATCAATTTTCATCAGGGTGTTTCCCTGTATTGTATTAACGGTAAAGTTTTCGTGCGAAAGCATAATCCCTTTGGGGTCGGCAGTTGTGCCCGATGTGTACGAGATGTTGGCCAGGTCGTCGGGTTCTATATTTTTCCAAATGGCTTCAAATGCTTCTTTGTTTTTGGGGTTGTTCAGGTATTGGCGCCCTTGTTCTTTTATCGATTGAAAAGATAACCGGTGTTCGGCCGGGTCTTTAATCTCATCGAAATAGATGATTTTTTCAAGTTCATCGCATTGATCAAAAATCGATTCTACTTTGTCGGCCTGTGTCCACGAAACAATAATCATTCGTGCCCCCGAGTGTTTCACCCTGAATGAAACATCGTTGCCCGCTTCAAGTTTTACCGATAATGGTACGTTAATGGCCCCGGCATAAAGCATGCCCAGTTCGGCAACAATCCAATCGGTCCGCCCTTCGGCCTGCAGTGCAATACGGTCGCCTTTGTTTATGCCCATGGCCATAAGTCCGGCTCCGAAAGCGATTACTTCATCATGAATTTGGCGGTATGAGAAAGGTTGATATTTGCCATCAATTTTCTCCCACATGTAAGGGTTGTCGGGGAACTTTTCTACACTGGTTTCAAAGAGTTCGATTAATGTCTTCATAAGTCTTGCTTATTATGTATGCCGTCATAATATTAACGGCTTACGCTGTTTTTTAACAAGTATAAAAGTATACTTAAAAAGATAATTGGCAAAATGTTTATGAAAATGTACGTTAAAAACTCCATCTCAACCGGCCGTAAAAGGCATAAATATTACCGGTGGCTGCATATTCAGAGCCGGCATCGCCCAACATAACTTGCGACATGAGGTAAAGTTCAAGGTTGTTGTGTAAAGAAAATGATACTGAAGGGCCAACGTACATCGATTGGTCCGAAAGGTTCATCATGGCAGCCACGCCCGTATTTATAAGAGGATTTACAGGGTAGGAGGCCTGCCCGAATAATTCGTATTTCCCAATGGAAAGATTTTTGGCACTTAGCTGGTAGCCGGGGTCGAGCAGTGAAAAGCTTTCTCCCTTTGTTGTTGTGCCATTGCTGTTGTATAAAAATGAAGTATGAAGGTATAGCGAATTGCTGAAGGTGTAATCGAGTGAAACGGTTCCTGTAAATGAACTTTCTGAGACATCGTTTTTTGAGGGCAAGGGTGTAAAAAATGAACCTTCGCCACGGAACGAAAGGCCGCCGATAAAACCAGACCAGCCACCACCGAGGATGAAGTCGTTACCTGCTTGTCCGGCAATAAGCTGAATGTCGTAGTTTTTGTAGTTGAAGCGGTATTTGGCAGCAAAAGCCGTGTTTGAAAAAGCATCGGCAGCCTTGTATGCCAAATCAATTGAGGATGAAAAACTGGGGTAGTAGGTTACTAATATGGCATCGCTGCCGGGGCGTTCTTCATAATCGAAATCGAGGTACGAAAAGGCATTGAAAATGTCGTTGGGGTTCCACACAAGGTTAATGCCCCAATTGATGCGTTGCCTCCCAACACGTAACTGCCAGTTACCCCTCATGTAATCAACATAAAGGCGGTCGATGTTTGTATTGAAGAACCATTTTTCTTGTTCGCTGAGGTTCCACGAAAGGTCAACAATGCCATCGTCTTTTGCAACTTGGTCGGCATAGCCGGGTATTTGTCCAATCAATTCCCCTGAAAATAAGCGGTTTCTCATTTCCAATGCCAAGGTGAAATCACTTGTGGAATATGCTCTGAAATTTAACCGGTTATGTACAAGGTTGTAACTTGTGTTTTTAAGCTTATTACCGTCAAGCATAGGAATGGCATTTTCAAAAACATATATACCCTCCATGTCTTTTACGTACCCGTTCAATGTTATTTTTTGGGCTTTTGTGAAAATTGCAGATAATAAAAATAATAGTATTACAATTGTACGCCTCATGTAATGTTTACTTGTTGGTGTATTTTGTGGCATAATTGATTACACACATCCCGCCATAGGTTTTGTGTTGCCCGGTAGCAACGCCTGTGTAATGAAACTCGGGGTTAAGGATGTTCTTCCGGTGCCCACGCGAACGAACACCATCATCGATAAGCAACGATATAATTGTGAAACGGGGTTCGATGTCGCCATAGTGAATGTTCTCGGCAAAATAACCCGAGAATTCGCCAAATTTCAGCAAGCGGTCAACGGGCTGGTTGCCGCCACTGTCTTTATGTCCTGTGTTGCCGGTTAGTTCCTGGTCGTAAACCAAAAGTTCACAAGCACGGGTCATTCCTTTGGCGGGTTTTAGAATAGGTGCAGGTTCAGCTTTTTTCAACGCGTCCATGCACTCGTCAAATGCTTCTTTGCCCTCTTCGGTTTTAAGTGGGGTTTTTCCGGGGATTTCCAACATTTTGCCGTTGTAAAATACATTCATCCAATAAATGTTTTGCTCGGCATACTTTTTTGGGTTGTAGCGTACCATGTTCATTTCGAGAATGATGTCTTTTTCTTTTTCAGATAAATAACTAACATCCCGGGCAGTGTCGAGTTCCTTTATGGGCCATTCGATTGATTGTGCATAACCCATGTAAAAGAAGAAAAACAGAATTGCTGTTAAAAGTTTAGACTTCATTTTTGTTGTGTGTTGTTATTTAAATAAAGAACGAAAAAGTTGCAAATAGTTGCTTGCAAATTATTGTTTTTTTTGTTCGTCATTTACAATTTTTCCATCCTCCAGAAGAATAATCCTCCGGGCTTTTTTCACTACGCGTTGGTCGTGTGTCGAAAATATAAACGTAATCTTCTCCTTTTGGTTTAATTCTTCCATGATATCGAGCAGGTTTTCGGTCGATTTTGTGTCGAGGTTGGCCGTGGGCTCATCGGCAATGATGAAACGTGGCTTCGATGCCAGTGCCCGGGCTACGGCTATGCGTTGTTGCTGACCGCCCGAGAGTTGATTGGGGCGGCTGTTGTAACGGTCGGCCAGACCTACACTTTCTAAAATTTCTCTCGTCCGGGCTTCGGTTTCCTTTTTGTCGCGCCCCTGAAGTTCCATGATAAATGAAACATTTTCGCCGGCTGTAAGCACCGGGATGAGGTTGTACGATTGAAATACGAAGCCGATATTTTTCAACCTGAAATCGACCAGTTGTTTGCGGTTGAGGGTTGAAAGGTCGGTGTCGTCAATATTGATTGAGCCGGCTGTAGGTGAGTCCAATCCGCTTATCAGGTTTAACAGTGTGGTTTTTCCTGAACCCGACGGCCCGACAATAGCTGTAAATTCCCCTTCTTCGATGGACAAGTTAACTTTGTTAACAGCTTTTACTTCTACCGCTTTTCCGTCGTATACTTTTTCGAGGTTTTTGGTTTCTATAACGTTCATAATTTTTTGTTTTTATTCAGTTCTTATGGCTTCAACAGGGTTCATTTTTAACGCTTTGCGTGCCGGTATGATGGATGATAATATACCAGTTATAACTACCATTATGGTAACGAGGATGAAAAATCTGAACCCAATTTCCGGATACACTACTGCACTCCATCCAACAGCTTCGAAGCCTTCGCCAACTGATGAAAAATTGAGCCCGGTTTTTCCGGTAATGAAAATTGACAATGCCCCGAGTATCATTCCGGCAAAAGCACCAACAAATGTCAGAAATACCGTTTCCAGCATAATCATGTTGAATACCCTTTTGCGGTTCATCCCAATGGCCATAAGCATTCCCAGTTCTTTAGTACGTTCAAGTATGGCCATGAGCATGGTGTTGATAATGCCAAAAGCCAGGGCCATTAAAATAATTCCAATAATAATGATATACCAAACATCCATAAAATCGGTCATTAATGCTGTTTCAGGCGATAGGTCTTTCCAACTTAAAAAACTTAACTCCGGAAAAGTTGTTTTTAAATTCGTTTTCACTTCATCGGGGTTTTCGTTGTCATTGAGCAAAATGGCAATTTCATGGTATTCGTTCTCTTCAAAATCTGCAACTTGGGCCAGGTCGTCATGCAAAACAAATGCATTCATTTGGTCGAACATGGTGTTGTTGGTTTTATATATTCCGCAAACCCGGTAGGTTTGATAAACAAGGCCGCCATCCCGTTCATTAAAGGTGAAAACAATTTTGTTGCGCAGGCGGTAATGTTTGGCGGCATTGAGCAGGTGGTGCCCATGTTCATTTATTTCCTTTTTTGTAAATTGTTTTTCAAGTGCTTTCTTGTAAAGCTTCTCGGTTTTAAACCGTTTGTTTTTTAATGCCCCTGTTTTTTTAATGACGCTTTCAGGGATGCCAAGTGTTTTTAAACTGTCAATGGTTTCAGGTGTAATTGAGTACGATTTAATACGCAGTTGTTCGGCTGTTTTGTCGCTGATTACGATTGGGTTGCGCATCTTGGTGCCAAGATATGTGCCGCCGTTTTTCACAATTTTTTCGTGAATATTCCGTATGTTTTTTTCATCTTCAATATCAACCCCCTGGAGGGTAAGTGCTGTGTTGCCGCGTGATGTGGCCGCCATGGCGGTAACTTTAACCCTGCTGCTGATTTGTTTAACGGCCGGGTTTTGGTTTAGTGTGTCAATAACTTTTTGGTAGTCGGGGATGGTGTATTTAAGTTCGTTGTTGAGCAGGTAATCGGGATGGTGTACCTGAATGTGCGATATTTCGGTGTTGATGACCGCGTCGATACGCTGGTTTACCCAGCCATTCATCATGCCCGATGTAAAAACACCGGCAATGGTGCCAAGGGTGACCGCGCAAATTACAATGAGGCTTCGTTTGCGGCTTCGCCAAACATTTTTCCAGGCAATTGACCAAATCATATTGTTGTATTTTATTGTTTGTTTAAAAAAATCGTTCTAACCGTGTATTGCCCTTATCGCGTCAAGTTTACGTATTTGCCCGATGGGGCCTATGCAGGCCAGTATAATCATAATTAAAATCACAAGGCCCTGCATGAAGAAATACGAATCGAACAAGGCTAAAGGCATGATGGGGTCAAACCCCATGTCTTCGTACATTTTACCCATGTCGCCGGTAAGCCTTATGGGGTTGTAATGTCCATACAATAGCAGCGGGATTGAGGCTATCATGCCGGCCAGAGTTCCCAGCAGGCCAATAAAAAACATTTCGAGGCTTACCATGGTCGATATCTTTCTGCGCTTCATGCCAATGGCAACCATCACACCAAATTCGCGCCGGCGTTCGGCAATCATCATTACTACGGTTCCGAAAATGCCGAAAAAGACAATAACGTATAAAATGAAAAGGAACACTTGACCACTTACGTTATCGCCCTCAATTTGTTGTTTCAGTGTGGGGTTTAGCTCTTCCCAGTTTTTTACAGTGTATTTTGATTTGTCAAGCATTGATGATAATGCTTTCTGGGTTTCTTTCATTTCGCTTTTGTTGTTCAGGTTTATTGTCAGCGAAGTAATTTTATTTTGTAATCCCAGGAATTGTTTTGCTTTGTCGAGCGTCATGAAAATGAGCTTATTGTCGAGGTCGGGCGATGCCATGGTCACAATACCCCGGACGGGATACAGCCCGGCAGCACTCACGCCATGGTAGCCTTGCCCCATGAGGATGATGGTGTCGCCAATTTCGGCTTTCAGGTATGAAGACAAGCGTCCCGAAAGCAAAACCCCGTCGTCGTTTTTTGTGAGATAGTGAGACTCGAAACGGCTGTTTTCTTTAATGATGGGCAAGTATTTTTTCGACTCTTCGTCATCCATGTCGAGGTCGAGTTGGATACGGGCAACGTTCGAATAATTTTTGCCGGCATGTGTTTCTATTTTGTTTAAGAGCGTTTTCGGAAGATTTTCTTCTGTTTTTAATCTTTCAATGGTTTTTTTTGATAATTGATAGCGGACAAGCCGGTGCTTGGGGTCCGAGACTTTTTGTTCGGCAATGGGGTCGATGCCCGTAACCATTACCCCTTTCGATTGGTTGCCGGTTGAGGAAAGTGCAAAAGACTCAATACGTGGGGCTATGGCCGAAATGTTTTTGTGTGCTTCAATTTTCGATTTTAGCGAATCGGTGTAAGCCATTGAGTTGTTAATTGAGGGGTCGTTGAAATAAGCGGGGTCTTGAATTTGGAGGTAGCCGATGTAGGCTTCAATGCTTTGCTCAATCATGTAGCCGTATGTGCCAAGCTGGAACGAACGCATGAAGATAGCAAAAAACACAGCAAAAAATATGGATGCAGCGGTGATGAGCGTGCGCCGTTTGTTGCGCCATAGGTTACGCCAGGCTATTTTGAGTGTGTGGTTCATGGCTGTTGGTTTATCTGATTCGCTTCATGTTTTGTTGTGAGAAAAAGTTTGCCTCAAGCTCTATGTTGAATTCCATCTCCTTGATTTCTACCAGTGTTTTGTGCCCTTCTTCGTCTTCAGGGATAATTTCCATTATTGATGGCAACCGCCGGTCATCAAACGATTTAACATTGCTTGAAAGGTGTGTTTTTACCAAATATTGTGCTTCATCGTAATATTCGGCCCTGAAATTGAGGTACTCATCTTTCGAAATCCACAGTGTGATTTTACCCCATACCACGTCGGCATTTTCCAACGGGGTCAATTCAATGATGTGGCATTCATGGCCATCAATGGTTTCGTTGCCGGTTATTTTATGTGTGAAATCGCTCACCAATGACGATTCGTTAAGGATGTCATCATTTGAATAATCAGAGCCCATCCATCCCTGCGACATCATTGAAGGTGGCAGTTTGATGAGCCTTTGTATGGTCGGGTTCCAGTTCCACATGTTATCACCGCTTTTCAGGAAAGTCTGACCCTTTTCCTTTGCAGGGGCGGTAATCAGTGTTAACGACTTTTCCGATTCTTGAACCCAGTTTTTAAATTC
>JASMTI010000294.1:0-7792 GCA_041694375.1 Bacteroidales bacterium
TTCGTGTGAGGGTGCAGCTGCCCAAAACAACATTTCCTTAAACATCGGGGTTTATTTAAAGCAATCCGCCCACTTTCGCGTGAGCGAAAATGCGGGATGACCGTCAAAAATGCCGGCAGGCGTGGGGGTGAATTTGAAGATTGACGGAGTCAAACGAAAATCGACGGAGTCAATCGGAAATGATTAGTCCGGCTTTGCAGGGCGTTTACGTTTAAAGATTTTGAAGTAGCCACAATGCTGCTATGAGATAATAATTCAAAAATTACTGTTTTAGGGTGTACCAAAACTGAAAACAGGAATAAGTCTAAGGCATTTCATCAATCCCGGTATAATAGATATCAAAACCACCTAAGCCTTCTGTCCTGTTGGATGAAAATATCAGTAAGTCGTTTTCATATTCCATTGCGTTAATGGCGATGGCACGGTATTCATCACTTTCAGAATTTATGGGCGCACCAAAATTAACCGGCTCGCCCCATTGCCCGTTTTCAAATATCGAATAATAGAAGTCGTAACCTCCCAATCCGCCCGGGCGGTCGGAGCTGAAGACCATAAAGTTGCCACAAACATTGGGGCAACGGTCGTTATAACTGCTGTTAACTGCTTCTATCCCTTTCTTGTCGAAAGTATAATCTGAGTTGATGAAGTCCAGGAATCCCAGATTTTCGGGTATTTCAATTTCGTAAATATCATAATTTCCGGTTGAGTCGCTGCAATACACCATACTTTCAAAATCCAGGCTGTCTGCCATGATGTTCATGTGGTCGTAGGGTGTTGTGGCAGTGCGAAAAGAAAGGTAACCTTCGTTATAATTTGGCGACGATAAAAATGGTAATGAAACAGGTTCTGAAAAGATGGTGTCAAAATCAATTTCGCTTCCTGTAAGCCCTTTGTAAGTTAAGGGGTTGCGGTACTTAACACAGAAAAGGTCGTTGATCCCATTTTGGTTGCTTGCATAAAACAGGTAGCCATTTTCTTGGTATGTCAGCACATACGGTCCATATTCATTATATTGGCTGCGGGTGTGTTCCAGCATTTCCGAAAAATATTCATATTTTCCATAGATGTTATTTTCAGTATCAATCTGAAATGTTCCCTCCCTTTGGTCCCAAATAAAATTAACAGGTTTGCCTGTCAGGTCGTATTGGGCTCCGGATGATAAACGGTTCGATGAGAAAGTAATGGCATTATAGCTGTGTAATTGGAGCAATGCCATGTTAATTTCGTCGTATTCGCTGTTAAGCTCAACAAAATTAACAATTACATCGGGGAAATAACCTTTTGTATAATTCTCGTCTCCGTTTGGGGAGAATGGGCATCCATAAAGAATAAAAACTAACAGTAGTGTGGCAACAATTCCAGAGGGTTTCATAATTATGTGTTTTAATTTGCAATATACATAATTGATGAATAAAACAAAAAAAAGTTGCTTCAGGGCAATCACATTCATGAGAATTTCTTCAGCATGTTCTCCCAGTCTTCTTTAAAATAATTTTCTATCTCTTTTTTGTTCTTTTTCAGTTCTTCTTCAAAGTCGTTTGTGTTAACCGGGATAAAACGGGCAAAAAACGCTACAATATGCAACATGAAGTGGAAGTACTTATAATGAACAAAATTTACAGGGCGAAACTTCGTATGAATTTTTTTGTAGGGATGTACTTTGTTAAATGACCTCAGGATTTTCACCTGCCGGTTTGAAAATGCTTTTTTTACTATGCGGTTTGAATACCTGATTTCTTCATTTCCAAGACCAACAAATCGATATATTTTACGTAGAAAGATATCGGGTGAGTTTTTCAATTCCTTAAAGTTGAGCAATAAAACCCTGTCGCCAAATTTTTGTATGCAAGTATCGGCAATCCTTGAATAATAATCAGCAGGCATTTCAAAGTGCGATGGTTTGTTGACCGAGAAAAATTCATCGAAACTAACGTGCCCAAATTTGCGGATGTGGTTTTTGTACTTTGAGACCAGCCATTTGTAATGGGGCCTGAATACAAGGATAATATACGAATTATCAGGGAAGCGTTTTTTGATGTTGTCAAACTCTTCTATTAAACCGTTGTCTTTTTCAGATGTGAACAGATATGATTTGCCTTTTTCGGGCGATAACGATTTGTATTTTTTAAAGTCGTGTTTCTTATAATAGTTTAGTTCGTGTATTTGTGGAAATATTTCTAATTGTAAATAGGTTGATGCTGTTTTGGGGAGTCCTAAGTGAAAAAATATTTTCGAAGAACCTTGTGCCATTAATTTAATATTATACGTTTTTACTTGATTTTCTAATCTCTTTATCTCTCTCTGTCTATGTAAACGAAATTTTCAATTAATGCAGATACCTTTGTAGCTGCAAGGGGCAATTTTGCAGCTACAAAGGTATATATTTTACTCAACCATAAGTTTAGCCTTGTAATTATTTTGATGATTGGTTATTTGTACAATATATATGCCTGTGTTGATTTTTTTATCTATTTGAACTTTAGCTGTATTGGTTGTTTTTGATGCAAGTAGCTGTCCGTTCAGGTCAAATAATTTGATTCTTGTGTCTTGGTAATCTTCCAGTCCTGAAATTTTAAACACAATTTTGCTATTTACTACCGGATTAGGTGCAATGGTGATATCTTTATCATTGTATAATTGATTTGTCCCCGCAAGTTGGTCTATTGTTATGAGGTTCGATGGTTCTGAACTGCAACCATTTAAGGTTACAACACTGTAATAATCCCCTTTTGCATTGAAAATGTATGAAGTCCCGCTGGCTTCATCAATGGCAGTATCATTTAGGTACCAATGGTTACCCGATGCTGCATCCGATTCAAGTGTCGAGTCGTTAACCTGTGTTATTACCGGCGGTTGTGGTATGCTGTTTACAAATATGCTGACCTTAGTACGTGTGATACCCGGTGCCGAATTGTTATTTAGGGCTTCTACCCAGTAATGGATTGTTTGGTCAACTTCGGGGAGTGTTAACGTATTTCCGGTCCCGAGAAGTGTTCCACCCTTCAGGCTGTCGTACCAGGCTACTTCTCCAAAATTTGAAAAAGCTTCGAGGGTGGCATTTCCCTGCCCACAAACTTCTGCGTCAAGGGTTTCTATAATTCTGGGGAAGGTATCGTTTTCGAGGGTTAGCACATTTTCGTTGGCAAAAACTTCGATTAAATGTTCATCGTTGTTTCGTTCAAACACAAGGTTTGCCCACGTCATAAAAAGGAGCCAGGGCGAATCATAGCTCAGGCATTGGTCAATATCGGGTATAGGGCCGTTTTCTGTCATTGCCGTGATTTTTGTTCCGCCCGTTAACTTGTGCAGCTTGTCGAAGGCATTTTTTTGGGTTGAATAGTTGTAAGCACCGGGGTACGAGTCGTGGCCTACAATGTCAACTTTGTCGTTTCCCGGATACCAGTCTTCTTCGGGGGTCGACCATACCCAGATAAGGTTGTGCAACTGATGGTGGTTTTTCATACGGTCGAAAATAATGTTGTACAGTTTTTTGCACGCATCAGGGCCGTGAGCCCCCCACCAGAACCAGCCTCCACCGGCTTCGTGTAACGGACGCCACAAAACCGGGATGTTTTCGTCCTGGAATTTTTTTAATTCAGCAGCTATGGCATCAATGTCACGGATAATCAGGTCGTATTCTTCATTTCCTTCAACTACGGCTTTTCGTACGTCAAAAGAGGTTTGGTTGGTGTAAAAAGTGTTTGTACCGGCTTCGCCACCTTTGGGCGAATGCCAGTGCCATTGAAACCCGATAATTCCCTTTTTACCACTATCCTTATACCATTTTATGGCATCTTCAACATCATGCGCGTTGGGGTCGGTACCAAAAGTGTGGCCGCCATTCTTCCATAAATACGGATAGCCTTCGGTGTAATGTTGAAAATCCCATACCTGATACAAGGGTGATTGGCCTGTAAGTTCTTTAAGTTCCTGATATTTATCGTTTGTTTGACCCGAGATTATTTTTTTTCGGTAATGAAAATTCAAATAATTGTATAATGCACGGGCAGCCCCTGTTGCTTTGGGGTCAATTAATTTTGGGGTAATGTTGTTGTATTCATTCAGTTGGGTTGTTGTTACAACAAACTGGTCAATTTCACTCCATCCCCAGTTGCTTTTCAGGGTAATTGTGTTTTCACCTTTGTTGAGCAGGTATTTGCCCGCACTGGTAAAACTCCAACCGCTTGTGACCGGAAATTCAACCTGCGATGAACCTTTATCGTTCACACTTAGGTCCTGGTATTTGTCGTTATCGCTATGGTAGCGTATGTAAATCGAATAAAAGTCGTTATCCGGAACATTAACCGTTACACTTACGCCATCGGTATTGTTTCTGAGGTTGGTAACATAGCCGCTTCCTTTGTAGCCCGAAATGCTATTGGCAATAGAGGCGCCACCCAGCAGGGTTCCATCTTCGGCTTCAGTTGTGTCTACCGGCTCGCCTGACAGGGCATGCCCGGATAGGCTGAGTAGAACAATTGCAAGGGTGAAAAATAATGTTTTGATATTTGGGCAGGTTTGCTTTTGCTGCATGTTTTCTATTTTTAAAATGTTCATTTAAGGTGTTTCTTTAATACTTCTGTTTCAATTGTGTTTTTAGGTTGAAATGCGTCCGATTCCATGTATTTAATAATTGACCTGTAAAACTGTGCTGCCTCGGGTTTATCCATGATGTTTTTGAGGTTGGCCATGCATACCATCAGCTTTCCATCTTCAACATTAAATTCAAACAGGAAGCCGTATTTGTTGTTTCGTTCCAGGTTGTCGATAACTTGAATAATAGGCAGATAGCTGTGTTTTGTGAAGTTTAGTTTGAGTGGGTTTGAAGCTTTTACCAATGAAAACCACTGCCAATTGGTGTGATAATCAGTAGGGAAATGGTTGAATACCGGGTGCCCAGGGTTCATTAGCAATCCTAAGGTGCCCGGCGATACGGGTTTGCCAACATTCTCGCTTATTTGTTTGAACATGCCATAATTCCAGAATTCAGGCGGGAAATGCCCGTCAACCACATTGCTGTCTGCAATTTCTTCTGATGGCATGAGTAGAACCTTGCGACCTGTTTTGAGCATGTTCATGGTCAGGCTGTCTAATGTTGAAGCGATAAAAACATCTGCTGTTTCCTCTTGTTTTGCCGGCGGATATACCCAGATTGTATAGTCGTTGTTGTAGTTTGTTTCGTTTATTTCAATGTGAATGTTGATTGCTGATGCCTTTTCAATTGAGGCAAGTGGCAGCTCGATAGCACCGGCATTTTTCAATTTTCCGGTTTTTATACCCGGGTTGTCGATTGTTCCGTCGTTCAAAGTAGTGCCATCAGTGTTGCTTGCAGTCCATCGGATGGTTCCCTTCATTTCTTTATTTGAATAGTTTGCAATTTTTAGTTTTGCAGTGAATGTTTCGTTGTTTGTCCAGCAATATTTATCGAACATGAGCAGTAGGGTAACGTCGTTGCACGATTGACGCCATTTTTCGGCACTAATTACATTTTTGCTGTCCATAAAAGCATCGAGTATGCCCACAAGTGCTGTACCCTGGCCCGGGAAGTCCTGTAAGTCGAGTAACTGAAAACCACCAAAACCATTGGTGCGTATCGCGGCTTCCATCTCGGCTTTGTAGCACAGGGCCGACCATGCGCCAGAGGCTTTTTGGAAAGCTGAATCGAGTTGCCCCATGCCTTTTTCTTTGAGTCGTTGTTTGAAAACTTCAAGGTTTCGGGCGTCAACAACCCCCGTGTATTTATCAATCTCAGTGTAATTGGGGTAAATTTGATACTGGCCAATTTCATGACTGACAATTGGCATATCGATTTGGCTTACCGGATATGAGAAGTCGAAATTGGTTGAAGGGGTTTGTGTATTAAGCCTTGCCCCGCCTTTTGAATCGGCAAAGGCGTGGGTAAGGCGCGTGTGAGTTAAAATTGTGTCTCCACCGTATGGAGAAGGTGTCCGTGCACCTACAAAAAAATCGGCGTAATCGCGTGGCGGAGTGTAGCCAATATTACAATTAGAGCCGATGGTGTACAGCGGACGGTCGTCGTATTTTTTTAGTTCTGTCATGTAAGCTTCAACCCGGTCGTGTCCGCTCCATATTTCGTTTCCGGGCGAAAACATCACAAACGACGGATGATTGGCATAACTTTTCAACATGGCATACCCTTCGGCTTTTTGCATTTCGGCAATTGAATCTGAATCCATTCCACCCCAGAAAGGCAGCTCGGGCTGGAGATAAACACCAGCCTCGTCGGCAGCTTCGAAAGCAGCTTTGGGCGGGCACCACGAGTGAAAGCGCACATGATTGATGCCATATTTTTTTGTTTTGTTGTAATATTTCAGCCAGCCTTCTTTGGTCATGGGCGGATGCCCGGTGAGCGGAAAAACACAGGCATCGTGTTTGCCACGCAAAAAAGTTGTACGCCCGTTAATTTCGAATTGTGTGCCGTTGGTGGTAAAGTTGCGCATCCCAAAATTTACCGCGTAGTTGTCTTTTCCTTGTCCGGTGTTGATTATGGCGTTGAGCGTGTACACCGGACAATTGTATTCATCCCACAAAGCCATGTGTTCGCCCAACTCATATTCAAGTTGTATCTCGGGGGAGGTGTTTACCCGGTAACTCTTGGATGGCAGGTATATGGTCCTACCGTCATTGGTTTGTGTTATTTTTAGCTCAATATCGATGTTGTCGAGTTTTAGCGGGTTGTCAATGAGTATGTTAGCAGTTATTGTCCCTTTTTCGATATTGGGATATACTTGCACACTGTTGATGCGTGTTTTTTCAGAAGCTTCAAGTACAAAGTTGCCAATGATGCCGTTCCAGTTGGTTTGAGTGTCGTCAGAATAAATGTGCACATGACCGTAAGGTGTTAATTCCTGTCGGTTGTCGATGCAAAGTGTGAGCGTGTGTTTGCCCGGCGTTATATATTCGGTAAGGTTATATTGCTGGGGCGATTGAAGTATCGCTGATTGCCCGATATACTGGTTGTCGACCCATAGTTTGGAGCTTTTTGTCCGCTCCATGATCAGGCTTACATGTTTGTTTTCCCAATTTTCGGGAATGACCACTGTTTTTTGGTACCATGCAGGGCCTACGTATTTATACACCCTGTTGTAATGCATGGTTGTAGTGTCGGTATTGAGTCTTCCTTTTTTCCGGAGGTCGGTTGTCCCCGGAAGTTTTATCGAGTCGGTAAAACTTACATGGGTTTTGTTTATGTCCACAATTTCAGCGCCATCGGTGGTTTGAAATTGCCAGTATCCCGACAAATCAATTGTTTTTCGATGCTGGGGGTTCTTGTTGCATGAAAAAAAGAGCAACGGAATGGATAACAAAATGAAAAGCTTACAAGTTGTTTTTAGGTAGATAAACAATGTGTTCATAATAGCTGGTTTTTTAAGTTAAACATTCCGGTACTCTTAAAATTGTTATTTTTATTGTTTCTCGAAGCGTGCAGCCCAGCCTCCACCATTGGCCATTTCAATATTGATGGTTTCTCCGGCTTTTACCTGTTTTATCACTTTTTTATAGTCGGTGGCCTGGGTGTTGGCATTCACCCCGTCCTGAAAAATTACCACGTTGTAAGTTCCTTCGTCGAGAAAAGAGCAATCAATGGATAGTTCGCGGGTATTCCAGTTTGTCATGGCACCCACAAACCATTTTTCACCTTTTCGGCGGGCAACAGCTACATATTCGCCAACTTCGCCATGCAGTGCGACGGTTTCATCAAAAGTGGCCGGTATTTCAGTAATGAAATCGGTACTTTCCTGCTCCTTGTAGTACAGGGTAGGGCTGTCGC
>JASMTI010000295.1:0-1108 GCA_041694375.1 Bacteroidales bacterium
TTTTACTTTGAACTATTTTACAAAAACCTTAGAATTATAATGCCACAGTTTACGATAAAAAATTTTTGTGTGCGTGGTGTACTTGTCTATTTGTCTATTTGTTTATTTGTGTATTTGTGTATCGAAAGTTTCGAATAATTCAGGAAGCAGGGCTTCAGCCCTGCAAAAGTAGTTTTGCAAAATTACTATTACTGTCATGGCGGGACTCAGCCCGCTGGCTGATACCAAGTTGCAATTGTTTGGTAATATCTTAATATTTCAATGACATAGGATGCACGGCACTGATAAGTTCAACGTTCATTGTTCAATGTTCAATGTTGAATGCCCACTTAACCAATACACAAATTAACCAATAACCGGTACACTAATACGCCACTTCCAAAAGACAAGTATTTCCTTCTAAATTTTATTAACATTTTGACTACAATTTGGTATGAGTGGATTTTGCTATATTTAACGGGGCAGGCCCCTACTACCCATACTACCCGTAATACGCATACAACTCATACTACCTTTACCTATAACCCAAAACCTAACACCCATGTCGCTTCACGCATTACTGCTTTTACGCGTCACGGCCTTTAAAAGACATAAAAAAAGCGGGGTAGCACCCCGCTTTTTTTAAACTATAATTTTTAGCAACCGTCAGTATTGATAGTCACTGTTAAGTTATCATTAGGCTCATCAGCTTTGTATATTACGCCGCAATTTGCTGCTGTGTTTCCAGTGTAACTAAATTCAAAATTGGGTGAACTTTCACTGGTTTTATATTTATCAGTATCATAATCTAAAGCATTTCCAATACCTGAAGCAGTTGGTTTAGGATAGCCGCTTAAATTATCAGATGCAGTGTAAACATCAATCGTTTCTGCATCAATTGTTACTGTTGAGGCAGTCCCGTTGTCTTTGACAAGCCATTTTGCTCTTGTAATGTCAGCGGCTGCTTTAACAGCGCCGCCTAACCCTTTAACGGCTGACTTTTTGGCATCTGTCTGCAGATTAGCGAATTTGGGTACTGCTACTGCTGCCAGGATACCGAGGATTACGATTACAATGACCAGCTCAATCAATGTAAAACCTTTTGAGTTACCTTTCATAAAATACCTCC
>JASMTI010000296.1:0-7697 GCA_041694375.1 Bacteroidales bacterium
GCATACCGATGCTGTTGGGGCAAACAGTTATAACATGGCACTGGGGGTCAGGCGGGCTGAAACAATGCAACATTATTTTGAAAGCAATGGCATACCCCCGGGTAAGATTATACTTCAGTCGCAAGGCGAGGAAAAGCCTGCCGATGACAACAATACAGCAGCAGGAAGAGCAAATAACAGAAGAACAGTAATTACCATAAAAAAATAAAATCATGACTACTTTAATCATTCTTTTCGCACAAACAAAAGGTGTAGCAATCATCGAAATACTATTGTTGTTAATGGTAGCCGTTGTCATTGGATACCTGACCTCATGGTTATACCATAATTCAATCTATCAAAAGAGGGTTTTGGTCCTTGAATCTGAAAGGCATGAATTTAATAACCATATTATCAACCTTAATGCAGATAAAAGCAACCTGAAAAAAAGCATTAATGATAAAAACCTTGAAATTGAATATCTGAAAATGGATATTAATGCACTCAAAGCCCTTCATAAAGAGGCAGTTCGTGAAACTGAAAATATGAATATAAAGAAAAAGCGGGCAGAACATTTGCTATTTAAAAAAAGTGAGACTTTGACGCTGCTTATGAATGGCAAGCAACTTCTTGATTATGAGAGTTTCGGTACAGCAACGGAGGCTGAAAAAGATGATTTGAAAATGATTAGTGGTATTGGTCCTTTAATCGAGGGGCGACTGAATACTTTAGACATTTATACTTACAGGCAAATCAGCAAATTCACGCCCCGGGATATTGAAACAATTAACGACGCGATAATCTATTTTTCAGGTAGAATTGAAAGCGACGAATGGATTGCCCAGGCCAGGGAACTTTTGAATAGTGAAGAAACGCGGATGGAGTTGCTTGAAAAAATAAGGAAAAGAAAAGCACTAATTGAATACAACCGGATTGGAATTGCTAAAATTGAAGAAGCAGATGACCTTACTGTTATTAGCGGAATTGGTGGATGGATTAAGGAAAAACTAAACGCCTTGGACATATTTACGTTTAAACAGATTAGTAATTTCACCAAAGACGATGTGCAAATTGTTACCGAAGCCATTGAATTTTTCCCCGGCGAATTGAAAGGGATGAATGGATACAACAGGCCAGTGAGATTGTTTTAAAAGCAGGTGAAATATCTGAACTCCTTATAACTATTGAAGGGAAGAAGGAAAGCATTAATTTTGATAAAATAGGTGTTGCTTACCTGCACCAGGCCAATAATTTAACCTTAATAAATGGAATTGGTATTTGGAGCGAAGAGAGGCTCAACATGTTGGGCATTTATACTTTTGAACAAATTAGCAGGTTAACGCAGCCAGATGTTGAAACCATCGCTGAAGTTTTAGATATTTCACCCGATCGAATCGACAGGCACAAGTGGATTTATCAGGCCGGTAAATTAGCAAACAGCCATACGGCCACTGCAATGTTTACTGTTAATTGACCCTGTAAAACCGCAGTGTAACACTTTCGTCCCCGAAATGAATCACCTTTAGTTTATTCTATATTATTAACTTTCTAAAACTTAATACAATGAGCAATATTCTTTATATCGTCGCCATAGTGCTACTTATTCTTTGGGCCTTGGGCTATTATGCCATGGATTTGGGGAATGTTATACACATCCTGCTTGTAATTGCTGTTGTTGCAATAATATTACGGCTAATTAGGGGCAGAAGAGTTTAGTAAGAAAAAAATATTGTGTAAATATAAACACAAGCAATAATAACGTAAAAACAAAAAAATGAAAAAAACAAATCAAACAGGCAGCTTAATTGGTGGATTACTTATTGGAGCTTTGGCCGGGGCAACACTTGGCGTTTTATTTGCACCGCATAAAGGCAGTAAAACCCGGAGTAACATAGTTTACGAAGCAAAAGAAATCGCTCATGATGCAAAAAAGAAATTAAAAAAAGAGAAAAAAGCCTTCCGTCGTAAGGTAAAAGACCTTGAGAATTCAGCCAAAGAAAAGTATGAAGAAGCGAAAGATAGCGTAATTAGCTAAGCCGGGCGCTTATTCAATAAACATTATAACGACCAATCGTGAAGTTAAATTCAATCGGTTGATCGTTGTTTTACATAATAGAAGATTTAAAATCATTAAAACAGAATAAGATGAAAACAAATATAAATCGTTCAAGAAATATTACCCTCACCATTATTATGGTGTTGATGATATCCGCTTTTAGTTCATGTGCAACTAAGGCAGTCTTTTTATCATCGTCAGTAGTACCGGCAGCCGAAGGTGTTGTAACCGTTAAAGAGGACGGTAATAATAACTACTATATAAAGGTTAAGATAAGAAACCTGGCTGACTCACAAAAACTTACACCACCTAAAAATGTGTATGTATTATGGCTTCTTTCCGATAGCGATGATACAAAAAACATAGGTCAGATTGTTAGCTCAACTGGTTCAATGTCAACTAAACTGAAAGCGTCGTTCGAAACCGTAAGCTCTGATAAACCATCGAAAATATTTATCACAGCTGAAAACGAGGCTGACGTTCGATTTTCGCATTCAGAAGTGGTATTAATCACCGACTATATCAAATAAATATTTAACAGATCAATTAGTGATGTTTTAATATTTTGCCGTAAGTTGTTTTATCTCCCTGAACAACCTCGTAGATATATATTTGATCCTTTAATTGATTTAACGATAGTTGTACATTTCCGGTAAAGCTTTTTGATTGTGATTTTTGTCCCAGCATGGTATAAAGGTTAATTGTTGCCGGCGTATTGTTGCCGGTGTCAATCATTACAAAATCGGTTGCCGGGTTGGGGTACACCTTCAACTTGTTGTTCGTTAAATCTTGTGTGCCCGTAGCTGTGTTATCAGAATAATAAAGGGTGATTGTTTCGGTTGGCGTTAACTGTCCACCCTTTAATTCAGAAAAAGACTTTTGGGTCATCATATTTTGATATTGTTTCTGGTCAGTAAGGTTAGAGATATGGGCGAATGAGTAATCAGGTGGAAAAACAATATCGGAAAAGAGCGTTGATAAATCATAGCTGAAATCATATTGATACTCAGGGAGCCATCCATTTTTATCAGTGTCCCATATCCATCTGCTTTCCATTATGTAATTTCCATTTACGGCATATATGTAGTTCTCCATAAATTTGCCAATCCAACTGTTGGCCTCTGCATCCCAAATCCAGTAGTCATTGTAAGTTAACTTCCCATTTATGTCGTATGATTTTGTTAGTTTTTGCTCACCAATCCATTTGTTTGTAATTGTATCCCAAACCCATGCATCCTGATACAAAGTCTTTCCATTAGTATCGAAAGTGCTATTGGATTTGTTTTTTCCTACCCAGTTGCCGGTAATTGTATCCCAGGCATAGCTGTCTTCATAAGTTATTCTATCATTGCTGTCGTATTCATAATGGTACTGTTTGTTCTTTACCCAGGCACTATCAATTGTATGCCAATTAAAAGAGGTTTTATGTATGGCCAAGCCAGAATTGTTGTTTAAATATTCAATTTTTGAAGTTGAAAGGGGGGCATTGTTGGTTGCTTCATAATGGTGTTCAGAAATAAGGTGTTCCAATGAATCATATTCAAATTCGGTTGTTTCAACCGTTTGCCAAACGTTTTCGGTAATGTCCCAAACAGAATTGATTGTTTTGGTTTTATTATCAGAAGCATTGTATTCATTTTCATATTTTGAATCGTATATAAACTGGCTGGATACAAGGTCCCACGCATAATCAGTTTGTCCCGTTTTATTCCCGGTTTTATCAAAGGTGTATTCTGTTTTATTATACATGAAGTATTTGTGATATTGCATTTCCAAACTGATGTTATTCCCATGCTCGTCATAAAGTTTATTTAGCATTACAACAGTGTCCCATTTTTGAAGGCTAATATCCCATTCCTCACCAAGCAAATAATCAAAGGTTATATTCCCATCGCTATCCATTGAGTATTTTATTTTTTGGGTATTTATCCATTCGTTGGTAAGGGTATCATAATCCTGATATATGAAGGTCATTCTGTTTCCAGCATAATCGTAAGTGGTTTCGTTTTTTTTGATATTCATCATTGCCCCGGTATATCGGTCTGCAAATCGCAATAAATATGACGTTTGATCTCCATTGGCATTGTAAGTGTAATCTTCGGTTGCATTTTTTATCCATTCCCCCGTGAGTGAATCCGGATCATAATCAATATGCGTAATTTTATTTCCGTTTTCATCCCATGTGTATTCCTCTTTGTCGTTGGGATACCATAGGCCGGTAAGGGTATCCATATCGTATAATTCCCAGGATTTACCATTTTCGTTTTCGTCCCATGTCCATTTTTCAAGCTGTGATGGACCAAGCTGCCCTGTTGTTTCGTTCCAGCGTTGGGCTAGCAGGCTGTCGAGTTTGTGTGATTTGGTTGTAGCCGATTTCAGGATATTTTGAGAAGTCCTGCTGTTTGATTCGCTTGTTTCTTTAAGCAGTCCAAATAGTTCGATATATAATTCAGTGGCATCTGTCTTACGCTTTGCTGATGAGTATTCCTGAACAGCATTACTTATTTGCTGATTGTGTGTAGTGCCTGTTGATTTTGTTTTCTTCTGTACCTTTGCTGTTGAAGGTAGGGCCAGTGTAAATATCATAAACAATAAGTAGATGCTTTTCATGGTGTTGGTTTTAAATGTTGTTTATATGAATGATTTCTCAGCGCGTGAAACGTTAAGGCATCTCTGTGCCTTCGTACCATTTGTTCCAGATAGTTGCGAAAGCACCGTCTTCCTTCATGGCATCGAGGTTATCCTGCCATTGCCTAACTATATTCGGGGGCGTGTTTAGCGAAAAAGCAATATAGCCTTTGTCTACGCTGGTTTGCATTTGTTCAGAGATGTCGGTGGCCGGTGTGCCTGTTTTTTCGCACAACCATTTTACCCCGAGGTCGAACATCAGCAGTGCATCAACTTCGCCATTTATTAGTTGATTAAAAGCCTCGACGGGTGAGAATGAGGTTGCCACAATGTTTTGAAAACCGTTTTTTACAAGATAATCCTGTGTGTACCAATCGCGGGGCGTGGCTATTGAATTCAGTGCTTTGGCCTGTTCGGGTGTTTCAATTTGAATGCCCGAACCAGCGCGGGTGTAAAAGCATGCCCGTAATGTTGATATAGGGCCTGCCCACTGGAAAAGGTGCTCACGTTCGGGAGTACGTGCTGTGGTAAAAACAGCGCTATTGGGCAAATATTGAACCGTTGTATAAGCATCGGTCCAGATGCTTATATTTATGGAGTCGGAATATCCATTCCTTAATTGAATTTCATTAATGATTTCAGTGGAAGAACCTTCAATTTTTATATCAGGGGCAGATTCAACGGTTTGCGTAAAGTAATTAAAAGGTGGGGCGACTTCGGTAAACAGTTGGATGGTGCCCGGAATCAATTGCTCGGTAGCATAAGGGCAGTATCTTTGTATTATTGAAAGCGTTTTTTTATTCGTAATCATTGTTTCAATTGCAGACTGGCATTTTTCAACAACAGCATCTTCAACATCTTTCGAGAAAGCGATGTAGTAAAAAACAGTCCGGTACCTCGAAACTGTTTTAATCCCTTCCTGAAGGTAATACCCTTCAGGAAGGCTCTCGATGAGATGGTATCCATCGCTTGCAATTGATTTTACCTCGTCGTTCATAAAAGCAGTTAAGGCATCGTCGTATGAATCGTAATAAATTAAGTTTTGAAAACCAAGATCTTCTAAGGTGGTGGTTTCTAGCCATCCATTAACGGCGGCAATTGATTGAACATCTTTCGAAGCGTCGATGCCAATGGCCTGGCCAATACCGGTTTTGCTTTTTGCAAATATGCTATACACGCCCTGACTGGTAGGGCCTGCCCATTTAAAAAGGTCTTTGCGTTCGTTTGAATACCCACACGTTAACAAAGCCCGATTAGTCCCGTTTAAGGTTTCGTTATAGGCAATGTCCCACGATTCAGCCATGTTTATTTCCATATCGATTCCCGTTTCGTCCATGGCCATTGTGGCAATATCAATATCGGTTCCCACAATTTCACCATCCTTGATAAAACAGTTGGGGCTAAATTGAATTCCTGAAACCTGAACAGGACTGTCTACATTTACATTTTCCTTTTCGCAACCAGTTAACAACACAATTGCTGTGATTATGCTGACTAAAATTCTAACTTCTCTCATCTTATATATTTTTATCATTATGTGTTAAAATAGCTTTTAATAGAAATATAAATAAACATACTGTTTTAAATCGTTTGATAAGTTGTTTTATAGTCCCAACAGCTTGAAAGCAAGTCTTAATAACAACGAGGGTGTTCTTAAGTGGTTGCAGGTAAGGGTGTAATGTTTTTTTGAGAAGATATATAAAAAAAAGCTGAAGTTATATTTATGTACATAGAATATTTTTGTTATGTTTAAAACATAAAGAAGATGTTTAGCAAATAAGGAAATTGATGAGAGAGGTTGCCTTTTTATTCTCAATTTTAATGTTGTTGTTTTTATTCTTTGGAATTGCCTTGTTTGTTTTTTCATTTTTCAGGCGCCAAAAGGAGATTAATTATTTGTCTGTGAGCTATATTCTGCGTGCTTTGTTGTATTTGGCACCCGGTATTTTCATTTTCAATGTTAACATTGAATGGTCTGTATGGATCACAGGCCCTATAAAAGTGGTACTTATACCATTGAACTACTTGTATGTCCGTAAATTATTTGAGGCAGATAAGTCGATTAGATTGAAGGATCTGTGGCATTTTGTTCCATTTGTGTTTGACTGTATTCTTACGTTCGTTGTTGCAGCAAACCATGCAAGTGAGGTCGTAAACTATAACCATCTTGATGTAAACAAAGCTTTGGGTACAGTTTGGGAAGGTAATTTTTATTATACACTTCTTTCAACAACTGCCCGGACGATCAGCTTTTTACAGTGGACAGTTTATTCTGTGTTTACTGTTCCACTCATTAAAAAGTGCATTGCTTATCAAAAGGAGAGTGAGTCAAAAATTGACTATCATTATGTTATCTGGTTGAAATTTATTGTTGTACTCTTTGTTTTTATGGGATTGTTCGAGGGGTTGGCAATTTTTGGTGTATATAATCATCCGCCTGTTTTTATTTTAATGGGGATTTTTTTGCTTTTATATGCCTTTTATTTTTTCATTTTTGCCATTCTTTTTTCAGACGAAAAGTACCGGCATTTTTTGAAAATGCAAGATGACCCGGTAAGCATGGAATTTAAACCTGAACTCGAAATTATTAATGAACATTTGTGGTTGCAAAAATTTCTGGAGTTAGATTTGTATCTTGACCCTGAACTGACACTTCATAAAGCTTCAGTAATTTTGGGGATTCCAAAATATAAACTTAGCCAGCATATCCGCAACGATGGATATGCAAATTTTTATTCTTTTGTTAACCTTTTTCGTGTTGAAAAAAGTAAAATGCTGCTTAAGCTATTGCCCGATACTCATGTAATTGAATCAGTAGCAAAGGAGTCGGGTTTTAATTCCCGATCTACTTATTTCCGTGTTTTTAAAGAGTTTACCGGGAAAACCCCTCGTGAATATATACAAAAATGAAACAAGCATAATTCTCCAGCTGTCTGATCACATCCTTCGCAAATTAAACAGTTTTGGACACTATTGGGCAAGCATGGCCCAATTTTCGAGGGGCACAATCTTATTATCTTTGATAATTGTTGAC
>JASMTI010000297.1:0-3281 GCA_041694375.1 Bacteroidales bacterium
GGGACTTGCCTGCCGGCAAAGGCAGGTTTACACCCTCTGGATAATAAAGAACACCTATAAGTTCTGTTTCTTCAGATAAATTTGTATTTTTCCGATTTAATCAAAACTTACGAGGTGTGCACTGCTGCTCATGCAGGGCACACACAATGTGTAAAATTAATCGCGGGTGAAGTGGTAATTTCAGCCCCCTTCCACGCTTCAACTTCGGTGTGTATGCGGACTGGAACGATGCACGAAAACCGCGCCTAATCTTACACGTAACCGTTACCAACCATAGAAATAAAGCTACTCTCGAATACAAAAATAAGATTGCAGTTCCAATTATTGTGAAACTTTTATTTATATTTGTCATTGTAAAATATAAGATTTGGAATTACTAAGAAAACATAAGCTGATTAAGCTCAAACAAAAGAATCGCGGAAATAAGAAATTGACTTCTGCGATTGATAAGTTGATTTCAGATATTGAAAGTGCTGAATGGACTAAAAAAACAGAAATTATAGAAACACGACCTGACGCAGATTGTGTACACAGCGATGGTTTTTACTTTTTTGATATAAACATTCATCGTACAATGATTTTGATAGTCTTTGAAGACAATGAAGCAACGGTCGTATGGACTGGTTCGCATGATGAGTATGACAAGACTTTTAAAGGAAATAAAAGCACGATAAAAAAATGGTTACGTAAACAAAATTTGATTTAAAATGGATAGATTTTCAATACAAAACATACAGAGATTAAATTCATTAGAGAGTGAATTGGATTTCGAAAAAGCATCATCACTATTTCTAAAATTACGTGTGCTTGAAAAAGAGGATGAATCATATAAACCAATCCGCAACCACCTTCGCAATCTTATAAAAGATTATGAAGAAAAAAATTGGTGTGATGAAAATTCCATAACAGATAATCAAATTAAAGATAACGATTTAGCTGAAACATTGGTGCAAGCTGAAAATGACTTCTACGAAAAGAGAAAAAAACGAATTAAAGCAAAATTAAAAGAGGCAGGGTTAACTCAAAATGATTTAGCAAAGATTTTAGGTCATCGAAAAAGCTACATGTCGGAATTAATTAATGGATTAAGACCTTTTTCTAAAGAGGACTTAATCGTTATAAACAGACTCTTTAAAATAAAATTGGAGGATTTAATTCCAACGTTTATAAAACAAGACAGAGCATCACATATCAAAAAAACTTTAGAATCATTGTCGCATAATAAGATAAAACTAACTAAAAAAGATTTTGATTTACAAATGGTTTGATGATGAAAATTCAAACTACGGTTGGTAATCGAGTAGACTGCCGATAGGCATTTAGCCTAGCGGAGAGCCTCTCACACCACTGTATCCCGCTTACACAGCGGGACAGGCAGTACGGGTCTCGTATACGGCGGTTCAACGAACATAAGTAGTGTTTTAAATCAATCAGTAAATGAATTCAAAACTTTATGTTTTAACTTTTTTATCCCCTTATCTTTCCGGGATTCAGTTTCTTTATCAACCCTAAAAATGCAAAGAATCTAAATCTGGCTCTCCTTTTGACGATATAACACTGGTTCGTCTTTTTTAAAGTCGTAAAATGTTTTGCGCATCAGGTCGGCCAGATTTAATTCGTATTGTATGTACGATGAAAGGTGCGAAATGTAAGCGTTATTCAGTCGCTCGCGTTCCAATGCCAGGTCCTGGCTGTCAATATCACCATCGGAATAGCGCATACGGGTAATTTCGAAACTCTTTTCGGCTACCTCAACGTTTTTTTCAAGCAACTGCAAGCGTTTCAAGCTGCTGTTCAGCCCGGCCACAAGGTTTTTCACCTCGGTTTCGATGGCGCGGGTTGTTTCCTGCATCTGATATTGATTCTGTTTCAAACGCGCTTCGGCAGCCTGTACCAATGCTTTGTTTTCGCCCCAGTCGATCAGCGGAATGTTAACCGATATGCCAACACCAAAATTGCCCGGGCGTTCCTGAAAATCACCAAATGAACTATTAAATGAATCGCCTACATCATTTGACATGGGTGAATCGTGCACGCCTATTTTTTCGAAATAAGCATTAAGATTACCGGTTATCATCCCTTCGGCCTTTTGTCGTTTCAAGTTTAATTGGTTCAGCTCAATAGAAATCTCTTGTTCGCGAATTTCAGTCCGGTTTTGCAAAGCCAACTCTACAGCCATATCCTTGTCAACCACAATCAATTGGTAGTCCATATCGCTCGAAATGATAATTGTATCATCCAATCCAATACCAATTAACTCTTTAAATTCATTTTCGGCCGATGAACGGTCTATAACTGCCAAATCGTAGTTATTTTGGGCTTCAGCCAGGTCAACCTCCATCTGCAGGGCATCAACCTCGCGTATTAGTCCCGCTTCAAATTTATTCTTGGCAATGCTGTAAGCCTCTTTCTGACGGTCAAGGTTCATCATGGCAATTTCTTCGCGCTTTTGCACCTGCAACAGGCGATAAAATGCATTGCTCACGTAATATACAAGGTTCAATTCTTCTCGTTTAAGACGTTTTTGCGACTGTTCGTAGGCCAGCTCGGCCCGTTTAAATTCCGATTTAATCCGGTTGTATCCATAGAGTGCATCAATAGGCTGTGTAAGCCCCAAACGTGTGTTCATGCGAAGCCAGCGTTTACTGTCATTATAATCGTCGGTTGAGCTCAAACCTGAGCTGATGTATATATTACCATCGGTTGGCAGTGGTTGGTTTATCGTCAGTTCACTACGCAATACCGATTGCCGTATTGGGTAGAATGTTATACCAGTACTATCTTCGTATTGCCGCACAGTTTCGGTATAATTGGGCACATCCAAATCGAGGTCAACATGTGTCTTGAACCTGCTGGTTGCCGATTTGAGGTTGTACTCGGCAATTTTAAGGTCTTGCTTCAAACTAAGCATGTCAAAACTTTTCATCTTGGCAATGGCAATGCTTTCGGCCAGGTCGAGGTGATGTGTTTCACCCCTGCCCTTATATGATGTGAGCGCCAAAATAGAAATCAGAAAAAATATAATTGTACTACGCATGATTTTTAAATTCTGGTAATTATTCAATTTGATCGTTATTTATTGGGTGTATCAGAGAATATCATTCCATCTTTCAGGAATATGGTCCGCTGTGCATATTCAGCAATTTCTTTCTCGTGGGTAATTACAATAATGGTATTACCTTCATTGTGCAGTTCATCAAAAAGCGCCATAATTTCATCACCGGTTTTTGAGTCGAGTGCCCCGGTAGGCTCATCGGCCAGAAGAATGCCCGGGTTGGTAA
>JASMTI010000298.1:0-7565 GCA_041694375.1 Bacteroidales bacterium
ATACAACAAGCTGTTATTATTTATAGCATAAACCAGCATAAAATGTGCACACCTGAGTATGTGAATAAAATCACAATGGTTGATTTCGACTACGAATTGCCTGATAATAGAATCGCCAAATACCCTTTGAAAGAACGTGACCAGTCGAAACTTCTATTATGGAAAAATGGTAAAATTGAGGACCATCATTTTTTTGATTTGCCAAATATCTTAACGGGCGGGACCAAGCTCATTTTTAACAATACAAAGGTGATACGTGCCCGGCTCCATTTTAAAAAAGAGACCGGTGCCAAGATTGAAATATTCATCCTTGACCCGGCTGAACCTGCCGATTATGCACAAAACTTTCAACAAACCAAGCAATGTAGCTGGAAATGCATTGTAGGCAACCTGAAAAAATGGAAAAGTGGCATGTTAAAAAAAACACTTTCCATAAATAATAAAACAGTAAACCTTTGGGCACTAAATACCGGGAAATCTGGCAACAGTCAAATCATTCAATTCAGCTGGGATAATCCCGATTTCACATTTTCAGATATAATCGAAACGGCAGGCAATATCCCAATACCACCCTATTTACACCGTGAAACCGAAGAAATCGACAACACCCGTTACCAAACTGTTTTTTCAAAAATAAACGGATCGGTAGCAGCCCCCACGGCCGGCTTACATTTCACCGAAAACGTACTTCGCCAATTACACCAGAAAGGGATAACCACCGCCGAACTGACATTGCATGTTGGTGCCGGCACATTTCAGCCGGTAAAAAGCGAAAGTATCAATAACCACGAAATGCATACTGAACATATACTGGTACACAAAACTTTCATCGAAGAACTCCTCAATCACAATGGAACCAACATTGCAGTAGGCACAACATCGATACGCACCCTTGAAAGCCTTTACCATATTGGTTGTAAAATTCATCAATCCCCTGAAATACCAAAAGACGAACTCGACATTAAACAATGGGATCCGTACAACAAACCACCATTGTTAACACGCCACCAAGCTCTGGCCTCTTTGATTGATTATATGCAAAAACAAAATATTGAACGTATAAATACATCAACACAAATCATTATCGTGCCGGGATACCAGTTTAAAATGATTGACGGTATGCTCACTAATTTTCATCAGCCCAAAAGTACGTTATTGCTCCTTATCTCGGCTTTTTTAGGGGACGATTGGAAAAAAGTTTACAACCATGCCCTCAATAATAATTATCGCTTTCTTAGCTACGGTGATAGTAACTTATATCTAAAATAATAGTGAAAATTTTGTAGGTTTGTGTAAACCATAAACCATAAACCATATAAATGGCTGAAATAATCATAATTATTAAATCATGCCTGAATAGGATTTGCATTAGTATGATAAGTTTACTAATCTCTTATCAGGTTACAGCCCAGGGTAATTTTATTCTAGGTTCAGATTTGTCGTACGTTAACATGATGGAAGATTGTGGTGCTGAATACCGCGAAAATGGGAACACCAAAGATGTTTATCAGATATTTGCCGATAACGGCACCAACCTGGTCAGGGTGCGCTTGTGGCATAACCCCGACTGGCAGGAGAAACTTTCGCAACCCGACGGTGTAAAGCCACAATACAGCAACTTCAGCGATGTACAAGAAACCATCTTAAGGGCTAAAATGGCAGGAATGAAAGTAATGCTGGGATTTCACTTTTCAGACTTTTGGTGCGACCCGGGGCGTCAGATTATCCCCAAGGCATGGGAAGGTGTAGCAAATAACGAGGAAGCACTCTCCGACTCAGTATACAACTACGTGCATCGTGTGCTTGAAACACTGAATAGCGAAGATTTAATGCCCGAATATGTGAAAATCGGTAACGAAAACAACAGTGGTATCATGACACACAAAGGAATGAATAGTAATTATGAAGGGATTACACAAATCAGTAACTCCTGGAGCCGCCATGCCAAAATCTTCAATGCCGGAATTAAGGCTGTGCGCGACATTTCTGAAGAAAGCAGCATTAAACCACCTATATCACTGCACGTTGCAGACCCTGCCAAAACAACCTGGTTCTACAACAACATCATCGAAAACGGCGTGACCGATTTCGATATCATGGGCTTCACGTACTACTATTCGTACCACGGACAAACACCCACACAGGTAGGACAAACCATTAAAACTTTAAAATCGCAACATCCCGAATACGAAGCCATGGTGGTTGAAACAGGCTATTTATGGGATACGGACAATATCGACCAACTAGGAAATATTATTACCAAATCGTCGCCCGACTACCAACCGGTTTCGCCCGCCACACAGCAAAAATTCATGGTCGATTTATCAAATGCTGTTCATGATAATGGAGGCATTGGAGTCATTTTTTGGGAACCGGCATGGGTTTCAACCCCATGCACTACCCCATGGGGAACAGGGTCGTCGCATGAGCATGTAGCCTTTTTCGACCACCGCGATAAACTCAACTACATGAAAAATGGTGGCGGTGGCTGGCCTGAAGCTTTCAAAAGCGGCAATACTACATCTGAAGTTAAAGTAACTTTTAATGTTGATATGACAGGGCAGGACATTTCAAATGGTATTTTCATCGTTGGTCAAATAACCAATTGGGAATTTGTTGAATTACAGTCAAAAGGCAACCACATTTACAATACCTCTTTCAATGTACTGCCGGGACAAACATTTGCATACTATTATATAACCAACAACAGCTGGGACAACTATGAAGCATACCGCGAAACCGTTCCGGAAGCATGTGCTTTGTCCGACGAACTGCTCAACGATCCTGAATGGACAACCGATCGTGCTTTTACCGTTCCCGAAAAAGACACCACCATCAACAATGTATGGGCATCGTGCGAAACATTCAGCACCGGGCTATCAGAGCTTTATAACCAAAAAGATATTAAAATATACCACAATCAAAACAACCTTCAAAGCCTCACAATTGAACATCAAAACATTAACCTAAAATTGTCAAACATTTTCCTTTTCAATGCTGCCGGACGCTTATTCAATCCATGTATTATCAGTGAAAATAGTGAAAGGATAATTATTGACACTTCACAACTAAATAACGGAATTTATATTTTGCACATCGAAACAGATGAGCAGTTTCACACGCATAAGTTTGTTAAATTATAAACTGGATACAATGATGATATTAAAACCATTATACCTACTAGCAGCCGCAACTATCCTCGCGCTGACATGCGGATGCGAAAGCAATTCAGATAAAGGTAAAGAAGATAACTTCATCTATGGCGGTGATTTCTCCATTTTGAAAAAAATGGAAGACTCCGGTGGTGTTTACAAAGTAAACGGTAAAGCCAAAGATGCGCTCGAAATTTTCAGGGATAACGGATATACCTACGGACGTGTCCGTATTTTCCATACCCCAAACATGGAAGGACCGGTCTGCAATTCATTAGAATACACCATTGCCCTTTCTCAAAAAATTAAAGATGCAGGCATGAAACTCATGCTCGATTTTCATTATTCAGATACCTGGGCAGACCCCCAAAAACAATACAAACCCAAAGCTTGGGAAGGCCTGCCTTTTGATGTGCTTACCGATAGCGTGTATGTTTATACAATGAAAGTGATGGAAGCAATGAATGAAGCCGGTGTAATGCCCGACATGGTGCAAGTAGGCAACGAAATCCGCCCGGGCATGATATGGCCCGATGGGCGCATTTACAAAGAAGACGGTGAGGACTGGGACAGCTTCAGCACCTTGGTAAAAGCAGGTATCAAAGGGGTAAACAACGCAGCCGGTGACAATGAAATACCTATTATTATCCACAACGACCAGGGTGCAGACTTTGAAGGCTGCAAGTATTTTTACAACAATTTGATCAGCCGTGGTGTTGAATTTGACATCATCGGGTTAAGTTATTACCCCTGGTGGCATGGAACATTTGCCGAATTATCACATAACCTGAAAAATCTTTCAGAAACATTTAGTCAGGACATAATGATTGTTGAAACCGCATATTACGCCAACGGACACTATCCCGAACCAGAAGAATGGGTACTCGATGTGCAACCCTTTCCGCCAACAGAGCAGGGCCAATACGATTTTCTGGTAAAACTCGACAGCATAGCACATCAATACCCAAAAGTTAAGGGTATATTTTACTGGAAACCCGACGGGCTTGATATTCCCGAATCCAATGTGTGGTATATCGGGCGCAGCCTTTTCGATAAAGACGGCAATGCGTATAAAGGCATACATGCCTTTAGTCATTCGTCAGTAGGAAAAAGTCATTAATGAATTTGTCATTAAGAAAAAGTCATTTGCCATCAGTAAATTTGTCATTAGTGGCTCAATTACTTAACAAACAACTAATAACCAATGACTTAATGACTAATAAAAAACAACAATAAGCATATGGCACCATTTACAAAATTACTAGTAGCAATTGCCACAATCGCCTTTTTGGCAGGTTGTTCCGGAACAAAATCAACCAACGAGTTATTCAACGACGGCTGGCAATTTGCCATTTCCGATGCAACGATCGATCAAGTTGAAAATATTACAGATTGGGAACCGGTATCACTCCCACACACACCGGTTATTACACCAAAAGTAATGGAAGGTCAGTGGCAGGGCACTTGCTGGTACAAAAAAAACTTTGAATTGCCTTCGTCAGCCAAAGGGCAGCGGCTTATTCTCCGTTTCGAGGCAGCCATGAATGTTTCTGAGTTCTGGGTGAACGGACAAAAAATGAAAACACACCTTGGGGGCTACCTGCCCGTGGTGTTCGATTTTACTGATGCCGCACGTCCGGGCGATGAAAACACCATATTGGTAAAGCTTGACAATACCGACAACGACATAACCGGTCCCAAACCCATGCACCGCCTCGATTTCAATATGCACGGCGGCTTGTATCGTGATGCCTGGCTAATGATTGAAAATCCCTTGCACATTACCGATCCAATATTGGCCAATAAAACAGCCAGTGGTGGAATTTTTGTTACTTACCCGGTAGTTCAAAAAGACACTGCAGTGGTACAAGTACAAGCCCACGTTAAAAACAGCCACAAAAAAGACAAAGCATTTATCGTGGTCAACGAAATTTGGAAAGCCGACAAAAAGCTCTATTCCAAAATGTCGAAAAAGGTTAAACTTGAAGCCAATAGCAATACAGAAGTAAGCATGCAATTGGGCATGGCAAACCCTGAATTATGGTCGCCCCAAACACCCAACCTATACACACTGAAAACAAAAATTGTGGTAAACGGCAGTGAAACCGATATAGAAGAAACGCAAATAGGTATCCGCCGTATAAAAATCAGCGATGGGAAATTCGAAATCAATGGAAAGGAAATGTTTCTGCGAGGTGTTAACCGGCACCAGGAATACCCGCACGTGGGCTATGCCCTGAGCAACGAAGCCCAATACCGGGATGCACACAAAATCAAATCGGCAGGGTTCGATTATATACGTCTCTCACACTACCCACACTCACCAGCTTTCATGCAAGCGTGCAACGAGTTGGGAATTGTGGTACTCGATGCCATTCTCGGATGGCAGTATTATAGCAAAACCCCCGAATTTCAGGAGCAAATATATCGTACCGCGCACGATTTGGTTCGTCGCGACCGTAACCACCCCTGCGTTATTGCGTGGGAAGTTTCACTCAACGAATCGTGGATGGACGAACCGTTTATTGATGAATTAAACCGGATAGCACATGCCGAATACCCGGGCGACCAGTGCTATACTGCCGGTTGGCAAGAATATGGCTACGATATCTTTTTACAGGCAAGGCAACACAGGCTCAGACATTACAGTGAACCCTCAAAACCTTATAGCGTTTCTGAATATGGCGACTGGGAATATTATGCCCAGAACGCAGGATTGAACCAGGACAACTGGGACGGACTCAAACAAGCCGACCGATCAAGCCGTCAGTTATTAAGCGATGGCGAAAAACGACTGCTACAACAAGCTACCAACGTGCAGGAAGCCCACAACGACAACTTTAACACACCGGCATTTGCCGACAGTTATTGGGTAATGTACGATTACAACCGGGGTTACTCCGACGACCTTGAAGCTTCGGGGCTAGCCAGCATTTACCGCCTGCCCAAGTTCAGCTATTATTTTTATCAAAGTCAGCGACCGGCTGCCGAAGTCAGTGAAAACTATCAAAGTGGCCCCATGGTGCACATCGCCTCGTGGTGGACACCCGAATCGCCACTAAACGTAAGGGTATTCAGCAATGCCGATGAGGTTGAACTCAAACTTAACGGAAAAAGCATGGGGCGCCAAAAACCCGACCAAAACCGTATATCAAATAACCTGGCACATCCGCCATTTACCTTCAATATCGATCGGTTTGAAGCCGGCGAATTACTGGCCAAAGCTTTCATTAATGGCGAAGAAGTTGCCACCCACAACGTTAAAACACCCGGCAAAGCCACTGCCCTCAACCTTACCGTCGATGTAAGCGGCAAAGCCCCAAAAGCTGGTGTAAACGATGTAATATTTGTTCATGCTGAATTGCTCGACGATAACGGAACCATTGTGCGGAAAAATGATGCCGAAGTAACATTCGAAGTTGAAGGTGATGCCCGGGTACTAAACCCCGAAACCATAAAAACCGCAGCCGGCATTGCAACAGCATTGGTGAAAATTGGAGATACCGGTAAACCCTTTACAATAAAAGCAAACAGAAATAATTTTACAGCAAAAACAGAAATAACATTCGAATAATTTGATACTGTTGGCAGTAGACAAAACGAAACCAGTCGCCTGCCAACAGTAAAAAAAATTATTCTCTAACCTTTTTGAATTCATTCCAATCATTCAATAGCCAGATTTTATCCTTTTCAGTAAATTTCCTAAAATCAATGGCAGAAGAATGCCCGGCATAACTACTGAAAAAATGTGATGAATCGGCATTACGCCAAAGCATCACATATGCAATTTGTGAGGCAAGGTCACTTTCAAGAAATGAAGGTCCGAGCTTTTGAGTAAACCATTGATTATCGGTCATTCTATCAAGTCCCGACTCTGTAAAGGCTGCTATTTTTCCGGTTTTATTGGCATAGTTCACAGCAATTTCAAGCTTCTTCGTTGCTGCTTCAACATTTTCAGAACCCTTACGGAAATCGCCATAATTATCAACGCCAATAATATCAACCATATCATCACCGGGATACCAGGTGAGGTATTCTTTCTCAGAATTAAAACCGTTATCAGGAGAATAAGCTGTAAGGAAATTTAACCCTTTCACATCTTTCAAATACTCAATTGTGAAACGAAACAATGTTTTAAACTCTTCTGGAGAACATGATGTACTCCCCCACCAAAACCATCCGCCATCCATCTCGTGCCACGGACGAAAAATAAAAGGGACGTGCTGTCCGTTGGATGTTTTAAGTGAACCCATAAAATCAGCCACCTCATCCAAATGTTTTTTAAATTCTTGGTGATGACTGCCACCCGGTATAATATGCTTCACCACTTCTTGATCTGTTTCCCACGAGCTCTGGGTTGTATCTACAGCACTGTACGGATGCCAGCTAAAAGTTATGACAGCCCCCATTTCA
>JASMTI010000299.1:0-2823 GCA_041694375.1 Bacteroidales bacterium
CAAAGCCCATAATAGAGTTCATGGGCGTACGTATTTCGTGGCTCATGTTGGCCAGGAACGATGATTTGAGGCGGTCGCTTTCTTCGGCGCGCTCTTTAGCGGCAATGAGTTCCTGTTCAAATTTCATATGCTCACTAATATCATTGTAATTACCCAAAATGCCCTTTATATCATTATCGTGCAAAAGATTTATACCTGCAAATTTAATCCATTTATATTGACCGTTTTTACAGAGGTATCGCAAATTTATTGTTCCTGTTTTACCCGGTACTGACTTTAAATCCTCTATGAATTGTTTTGCTTTGCTTAAATCGTCGGCATGTATATTTTCCCAAGTGCTGAAGTCCACTAATTCTTCAGGTTTCCACCCAAACCATTTTTCAACATTAGGGCTTTTATATCGGTTAATACCATCGTCATCAATAATTACAATAACATCACCTATGTTTGAAACCATTTTATTTTTAATTGCTTCACTTTTACGCAATGCTTCTTCTGCTTCTTTTCGCTCGGTAATATCTTGAATTGCCCCATGCATCCTGACGGGATTACCTTTTTTATCATATTCCAATTCACCTGTGCCATGCACCCATCGTTCGGCCCCATCGTTAATGCGAATTATTTTATATTCTTTATTAAAAGATGATTTTTCTTTTATAACGGATTGATGGTATACAATAATTTCATCTCGAAAGTCGGGATGGATAAATTTAGCCCAACCTGCTATTGTATGTGGATAGTTTTCATCTATCCCAAATATTTTATAAAATTCGGGCGAACACACCCATGTACTTTTCTCTAAATCAGAGACATTTAAATTTGTTGAATAAGAACAAATATGTGCTACCGATTGGGAATTGCGCATCATTTCTTCGCTTTGCCGCAATGCAGCTTCTGCTTTTTTTTGCTCGGTAATATCGCGCGATACCCCCTGAATCGCAACGGGATTGTTTTGTTCATCACGTATAAAATTAGCACTTATGGCATCCCACCCAAGGGTTCCATCTGCGTAATAACGTTCTACTTCTAATTGAAAAACCCGGTTTTTATCGGCATCAGGGTCTTGTTCTTTTGCAAACTCTTCTGCTAATTTATGCTTAAATTTTTCAAGCGATGCCGGTGGATAAGTTCGCGTTATGGGAAGTTCAAGATAATCATCAGGCTTAATACCAAAAACACGTTCAACTGACGGGCTTATGTAGGTTGGGTTCATTTCAAGATCAGTTATCCAAACAACATCGGTAACATTATCTGCGATACGACGGTATTTCTCTTCGCTTCTTCGTAATGCTTCTTCAGCTTTTTTACGATCAGAAATATCCCTAAATTCAACCACTCTAACGGGTTTCCCTTTATATGGAATATTCCTGGCTTCTAATCTTATTGGATATAATTTCCCATTCTTGCGTAAACCAACAGCTTCATAAGGTTTTTCATATCCAGACAATATATTGTTCATTACCAAATCTCTGGAATCAGGGGCAATGAGCAACAAGCCATCCATCCCAATGAGTTCTTCCACAGAATATCCTGTTATTTCCGAAAGGCCCTTGTTACATTCCAATATTATTCCTTTATCGTGAATGGTAATGCCGCCAAAAGATGCATTGTGCAGTGCCTTGAAACGCTCTTCGCTTTCATACAAGGCTTTTTCTGTTCTTTTACGTTCGGTTATATCGAAGCAATGTCCTATATACCCTACAAACTCACCTTTACTGGTATAATTAGGAGAACCCATATCCAAAATCACCTTGTATTCGCCACTGGCATGGCGCAAGCGATATTCCATCTCAAAAGGCTCGCGCCTGTCAAATGCGTTAACATAAGTATCAACGCATCTATCTAAATCATCGGGGTGAACCCCTTTAGTCCATCCATTCCCTATTTCCTGCTCCAAGGTTTTCCCGGTAAATTTCAGCCATGGTTCGTTGAAATAGTTACAAAGCTTGTCGGTCCCCGATGTCCAAATAAGTGCTAAGCCGGCATTGGCAAGGTTTCGGTATTGATTTTCGCTTTCTTTAAGCTCACTATAAAGCTCTAATTGCTCCTGCTTCCGGAATGCCATGTCACTAATAACCTGGGTGACATTAAGCAGAAAGTCCATAGCTACCTGCACTTCTTCTTTTGAAACTATGGGCACATTTTTGAGTGCTTCGAGATAGGATTTTTTGTTAAACCCGTACTTTTCAGCCTGTTTTTCAAAGAAGGCTTTATCGGGTTTTTCAAAAAAGAACTGCCCAGTAAATAGGTTGGCCATGTGCTCACCTTTGATAACGATGGGTACGGCCACATCAACCAATCCGTTTAAACATTGGTAGTAATGAAAATTTTCACCTTCGGCCATTTTGTTGGCCAAAACGGTATCGCTGATCCTGCAATTATTTGCGGTATCGGGGTTGACCCGGTGAAAGTCGGTGCAAATATGCTGCCAGCCCGATTTGGACAATACATTACCATCGAGGTCTAAAATTGCGGTCAAAAAACCGGTGGTTTTGTTGAAGCCTTCAAGCAAAGTATCCACTTTCTTAAAATCGATGATATCTTGTATTTTGGTTTTCATGCTTTTCGTATAAAGTGTTAACAGTACAACCCCTTAGAAGGTAGCTTGACATGGTATATATTTTATTTTCTTAGAAGGTACAAATTATGTGTATCAAGTACAACCCCTGTCGGGGCTGGGGCGTTGACTATCCTTCAACCCCCGGCTCCGTGAGCTCCACCGGGGGTTATCGAGATAATACCACTTCGTGGCATAAAACCAAACATACAGACTTCGGGGCTGTGCGCATCATTGCTGCTTTCTGTTCGTGGTGCTCTGTATGC
>JASMTI010000300.1:0-31448 GCA_041694375.1 Bacteroidales bacterium
AATCGTTGCTCAATACCCTGAATTCGGTACGCCGGTTTATCGATTTAGCAATCTCCTGCTGCTCCTCGGTCTCCAGTTTCATGATAAATTCTTCGGTTAGCTCATCGCCTGCTTCAAGAAAATCATATTGTTTGGCAATTTTCCGTGTAACCGTTTTGGGCCAGGTTTCACCGTATCCTTTTGCAACTAACCGTTTAGGGTTTATACCGCGTTGGATAAGGTAATTAACCACGCCCTGGGCACGCCGTTGTGATAAATCAGAGTTGTACATTACTGACCCAATATGGTCGGTGTGCGACATAATTTCAATCACCGTTGTTGGATTGATGTTTAACAGGTTAATCAGGCTGTCGAGCGCGTTCTGGGCCTCGGGCAACAATTCGGCCTTCCCAAATTCGTAATTGATGTTTTCAACTTTAATTGGAACATCGGTAGGGGTTAAATTAAGCTGGATATTGAATGTTCTGCTGTCTGGCAGGTCTTGTGTCGATATAATTTGTTTCGCGTTGAGGTATCCTTCTTTAAACGCTGCAAAAATGTATTCGGTTTCGGGGTTCATGCGGTATTGGAATTCCCCGTCGCGCGATTGCACTTTGAGCATGGTACCATCGGTCCCGATAATACGCATGTATGCCCCCTCAACCTTTGTGCCGGTTTCTGAATTAACAATTTCACCTTCGGTCCTGAATACTTTGGGCGGGAGCATGAACGAATACAAATCGTCGCCAATTGAGCCTTTTCTGCTACTGGCAAACATCCCTTGGTCGCGCCCCGGGATAAAGGTGATGCTAAAATCATCGCCGGTTGAATTGATGGGGGCTTTCATGTTTTCGATGGCCCACTCTTTCGTTTCTTCATTATAAACGGCTTTAAAGATATCAAGACCGCCCATTCCAATGTGGTAATCCGACGAGAAATACAATTCACCATTGTCACGGATAAATGGGAACATCTCGTCGCCGGGGGTATTAATTTGTGGCCCCAGGTTTTCGGGTTCGCTCCAGGTTGACGACATTTTTTCAACTTTCCAGATATCTTTTCCCCCGTAGCCTCCATCCATATCTGAGACAAAATAAATGGTAAGCCCGTCATTCGAAATTGAAGGGTGGGCAGCAATCAGGCTGTCGCTCAACAATCTCATGTTCTCGGCATCCGACCATGTATCTTTGCTTCGGGTTGCAGTATAAATTGCAGCACCACTGGTGCTTTCTTTATCAAACTCGCAACGGGTAAAATACATTGTGGTCCCGTCCGACGAAAATGAGGCGGCACCTTCTTCGTCGCCGGTATTGATGATCATATCTTCCTCGATAAGCTTTGGGCGTTCCCAGCGTTGTTTTTGTACATCAAAGTTAGATCGGAAAAGGTCGGTGTTTTTTTCGCCGGTAATGGCGCTTTTTTTCCGTCCCTGTGCGGCATCGCGCGATGAGGTGAAAATGACACTGTTATCGAGGCCGCCTACAAACCAGGGTGAATAATCGGCCTGGCGCGAGTTTAACATGCGTTCGCGGTTTATCTCAAAACGTGTGGGGTTTTCCTGCCATTGAGGGGTGAGTTTACATGCTTCAATCCCGTTTAGTGCTTCAGTGTTATCGGGAAAAGAATCGAGGAACATTTCGTAATATTCAATCGCGTCCCCGTATTTTTCATCGTAGCGTAATGCATGGGCCATTTTAAGGGTGAGCGAACTATCGGGGTATTCGCTGCGCAACAAATTACGGATGCGCATGCCGGCACGGCGGTAATCATCGATGTGCCAGTATGCATTGGCCATGTAATAATCGTATTCAGTACGTTTTTCACGGCTTTTTTCTTTCCGGTATGCCTTCATGAAATTATCAATGGCGTTGGTGTATTCGCCAATTTCGTATGCCTCCCTGCCTTTTTTGGCAAAACGTGAAGCCGAGCACCCCGATAAGATGACGATAAGTAACCCGAAAGAAAAATATTTTAAAAGCTTATGCTGCATGTTATAAATCTTCAAAACTGGCCTTAAAAGTAAAGAATTTCGGTGAATTGCCGAAAGTTGTGTTTTTCGTGATTAAATATAGATATTTGGTTTAAACAAATAACGCAAAAAAAGTGGTTTCGGTATGTTCAAAAAATAAAAAAGGGACTGGCAATAAGCCAATCCCCATAATATAGTTGAGTAAAAAATGTTTACCATACATAGCTACTGTCAGAAAGCAATTTATTGTCAGGTACTTTTGCTATTTCCCTCCAATCAATGTATTTAAAATTTTGAGGTTGCAGGGTGTCGTTTTCAAAATTAAAACCGTCTTGTACAACGAACATCCCGTTAGGAAATTGTTCGCCAAGATATTGGTTGGTCACATCAATACCATCGGTTTCTTCCACCCCGTCGATAGTCCCGTTATCTATGAAAAAACTAAATAGGTATTTATTGTTTCCCTGGCGTTCAAAAACAGCATACGAATAATTTCCCTGGCTTGATGCAATCAGGTAACCTTTGCCGTTGGGTTGATAAAACAGGGTTAGTCCTTCAACATCGTATTTTATATTGTGATTATCACTTCCGCTTTGTGCAACAAACGACGATTTGATGGTAGCTTCGGCATTGGCATTAAACTTCCAGATTCCACGTTCTTCTTCCCCTACATATAGGAAGCCGTTTTCATCATCGGCAACCATGCCTTCGGGTTGTGTTTCAACTTTTAGGGTACGGACAAGTTTGCCGTTTATTTCATTGTTGCTTTTCGCGTTGAGCAACCATTGTTCGATTGCCCCCGATTTACCATTAACAAAGGCATAAACCCTACCGGTCTTTTTTTCATGGTACAAGCAAAAGCCGTAAATATCTTTTAAGTTTGATGCTAATCCGTTTTTGTTTACTGATGAAAGTTTTCCGTTTTTGGGATTTAATTTATACAATCCAATGGTGTTGTTTGTACGGTTACTGCATGCAACGAGGATAATTATTCCTTCGGGCGTTTGAATACTGTCGCGCACATCTACATTGTTTGCCAATCCGGCTTTGTGGAACGAAACAACCTCGCCTTTAAGGTTGTACACATACAGCCCTGATTTTTTATCGGTGCCAATTATAAAGCTCTTTTCAGGATGTAAGGGGTTTGCCCAAATAGCTGGGTCGTCGGCGGCATCGTCATTTTTTGTTGCTTTAACCGATTGTGTTTCTACACTCGCTTTAACCGCGAGCGTAATATTGGGATCACGTTCTTCTGGTTTTTCATCATTGTTTTTACAATGGACCAGAGAGAATAAGGTGAAGCTTACAATAATAATTGAGTATATTTTTATTTTCATCTCAAATAAGTTTAATGTTTATAAATAAATTTTTAAACCCAAACGGGCTGTCCATGAGTAATATTCCTGTTGTTGCAAATAATCGGTTGAACCTAAGTAAATTGTTGAAGGAGTATTGAGTATATTCAATACATCGACGAAGCATTTTACGTGGTCATTTATATCATAGGATGCTGTAAAGTCTAAGTGCCATGCATGATCAACATATTCGTCCAAATCAACATCACCCCCCAGGTTTAACAAATAATCATCGTGATAATTTGCAGATAGTTTTGCATATAATTTATTTCCCTCGTAAAAGAAAGCCAAGTTAGCCGAATGCTTTGACTGACCAGGTAAGCTGATGTGTTCGTCTTCATCGAGATTTAGAAAAACATTTACCCCTTCGTTTTTAATATCGATGCTGTCGCTTGAGAAATTTGCAGGCTTTCTTTTGAACATTGTTGCATCAGAATGGGTGTACGAATAGTTTGAAAAAACCCCGAAATTTGAGAAAAATGCAGGCAGGGTTGTGTTGTCAAAAAAACTGAATTTATACTGGCATTGCAATTCAACGCCAAAAACATCAGCATCCTTTCCGTTTACAGGCATTTCAATGTCAACATGTGAACCGACCCCTACATCAAATGCATGCATTTTATAAGGTGCGATAAAATTTTCAATTTTTTTGTAGTACAGCCCAGCAGAAAGCAACCCGTTATTTTTAAGATACTGCTCTATCATGATGTCAATGTTTCTTGAAAAAGGGTATTGAAGGTCGGGGTTTCCATATTTGATGTTGTCCCGGTCTTCTTCCCTAATTGGTAACACGTCCTCAAAATTTGGCCTCGAAAAAGAAGTTGTATAGGCTGCCCTTAAATTTAATTTATCGGCAGGCGTATATTTTATCTGAATATTTGGGAGTAAGAAATTATGATCGCGTACATCTGATTCCACTAATGTGCTGTCAAAATAACCCCTGATATTTTTCAGGATACTGTTGCCTTCGTATTCTACTTGTGTGTTTTCGGCCCTAATTCCTGCAATAACGGTTAATTTTGAAAATTCATAATTCAACATAGCGTACCATGCGGTGATCCATTCGTTAGCTTTATAATCGGCGAGTAATGATTTTTCTCTTGATTCAGTATCATATTTATCGCCATAGTAAAACAAAAAGGCATTATGGTCATAGATATCGCGCATTTTTTGTGGATCGGGTATTTGTTCAATCGTATAGCCTTGGTTGAGTAGATTGTGGGTTTTTACACCTGACGAAACACCCGGGAGTGTCAATTCCTGCCTTGGCCGTGTACTCGGATAAATGTAATCGAACCATTTGACATTGTATTCTGAGAAGACTTTTGCTTCTTCATCCTGCGATTTGTTTTTTTGCCTTACTTTCCCACCTAACTTAATATAGCCTTTTCCTGATATGAAGGATGGCTTAAAGGGAAATTTAACGTTGATTTTCGCGGTCAGGTTTTTGTCTTTTACCATACTTTGCCTTAATTCCATCCCGTTAAATTCGTAATTGGCATAATCGTTGGCGATAGAATCGTGTTCCGGATTTTGCATTTTTGGTTTCGGAAAGCTTGTACCATCCCTGTCGAGTGTTATTTGCAGCGCTTGGCCCGGATTATCAAATGAGGCAAGTAAGCGGTCGGGCGTTTCTTCTATGGCTTCTGCATAAGCAATTTCATAACCAAGCTCCATGAATTTGAAAATGTTTTCACCCCCTAAATTCAGTGTATTTACCTGTTGCTCTTTTGTACGGTATTTAACATCGTGGTTTATACCCCCATATAGGTAGTTGTTGATGTCAGCTGCATCTTCCAGGTCATAAATTTTTCTGCTTCGTGTTTGTTTATCGCTGAACTGATTCAACATACCCCTGAGATAAATGTTATGATTTCTGTTGAATTCATAGTCGAGTGTTGCACTTATTCCTATTCTTTTACGCAGGGTCTCATAGTATCGTAACTGGAACTCCTGGTACATAATGTGATAATTGTTGACACCTTCGTCCTGCGAGCCCCAAAAAGGGCCTTTAACAAATTCTGCTTCCAGGTTCTCAGATCCCTGTTCGTTTTGATAGTAACTGCCATTCACCTGAAAACCGAGTTTATTTTTGCGGGCGCCATATGATAGTTGCAGATTGTAATTTGGTGTCCCCCGTAAGTAGCTATAACCATGGGCCATGCTTATTTTCATCTCGGGAATTTCCCTTCTGGCTTTTTGTGTGACAATATTTACGGATCCGGCAATGCCATCACCGTCCATATCGGGGGTGAGCACCTTTGTAACTTCAATGGTTTCAATCTGGTCGGCCGAAATTACGTCCATGCCAACATATCTGACAGAGCCTTCGGGCGAAGGTATTTGTTCACCGTTAATGTTAAAATTGGTCATTTCGGGCGGAGTTCCCCTGAGCTGAATGTACCGTCCTTCACCCTGGTCGCGTTGAACAGTAATTCCTGTTATGCGTTGCAAGGCCTCGGCAGCATTCATGTCGGGAAATTTGCTGATTTGTTCTGCAGAAACAATGTTTTTGATGTTTTCAGCTTTTAACTGGTTGATCATTGCTTTCATCTGGCCTTCGGCCTCCCCGTGCACTACAATTTCACTGATGTCGGTGCTGTTTTGCTTGAGTAATATTTTTAACTGTTTTGACTTGTCAATTATAAGGTTCAATGGTATCATTTGCGGCAGGTAACCAATAAAAGAGATTTTCAATGTGACATCTTGTTTATTAGTTTTTAATAAAAAATCACCATTAAAATTTGTGATTGTCCCGCGGTTTAATTCCATCAATACAACCGATGCCCCAGGCAGGGGCTCTTGAGTTTCATGATCAACAACTGTCCCTGTTATTTCATAGGTTTGCGCTTTCAGTGCAAAGCCTTGCATTAATAAGAGTGTTGTGAGAACCAGAAATAAAAAAATATGAAAACGCTTCATGTAGAAAAACGTTAAATAAAATAGCAGAGTACCGGAGAAAGGTACTCTGCTATTTTATAATTAATGTTTGATGATTATTTTTTGCGTGTTGACTTTGTTGTTGTAGTTGGTCCTCAAAATGTATAAACCGTTACTTATTCCATCAACATCAAACTTAACGGTATTTGATGTTATCTTATCGCTTAATGTTTTTACCATTTTGCCACTAAGGTTATAAACAGATACGGTAACATCATTGCCTGAAGATGTATGTTCAGGTAGTTTAATATTAAAGTCGTTTCCAACAACCGGGTTGGGATAAAAACTTACATTGTTCGATAATGTTTCGCTTTCTACAATCCCTGTTGTGCCCGACAAACTAAATGTTACAAATAATTTGGGCACCCTTTCGGCATGGTTGGCGCCATCACCGCCTTCTTCGGGGTCAGCAATATTTTCGAATGATTCCCATTCGCGTGCATTTTCAAACTCCGTAACACCTTGGTTTTCGCCGCTAACAATAAAAGCAATGGCATTGCCCGATTGCCATCCTGAGCGGTCAACAATTTCCTGAACAACGCTTTTTAGTTCGGGCGTATGTTGTTTGGTCCAGAGACCCCACTCTTCAGTAACTTCCCATTCTACCTGGGCCGAAGTTGTGGTACGGTCCGATATTAATGCATCCATAGTAAATTTAGGGGCATTATCGGATGCATCGGCACTAATGGTAAGTTTTGCAACATCTTCGGTGGTTTTGGGCTCGTGTGACGTAACTTCAATGAAGGCCGATTCGATAACTGCCCCCTGGGGTATGGTGATGTTTTGGAAACGCAGTCCGGCTGTAAGAATATTGGCATCACCATCTGACCCCTCCCATCCGGCATCAATGTCGTCATCAATCAGGGTATCCATTTCATCATTTTCCTGTTCAGCATCGTCAGTTGAAATGCTGATGGTTATGGTATCGATAACTACATCATTGTCATCTTCCACTTCAATTTCGGTTTCACCTGTTTTAACAATTGGAACAACCAAGTTGTACGATGATGCAGTGTAATAAACAACCAGACTTGGAACACGTTCAGGATGGTTGGCGCCGTCACCACCTTCTTCGGGGTCAGATATGTTTTCAAATGATTCCCACTCGCGTGCATTTTCATACTCAGAAACGCCCTGGTTTTCACCGGATATGATAAATGAAATTGAATTTCCCAACGCCCAACCTGAGCGATTAATAATTTCCTGAACGATGCTTTTAACATCGGGTGACTGGTGCTTGGTCCATAAGCCCCATTCTTCGGCCACCTCCCAATCAACCGATGCCGATGTAACAGGACGTTCGGAGATTAGTGCTTCCATTGTAAAGGTAGGTGCATTGTCGGCAGCTTCAGCCCTTATTGTTAGTTTTGCAACATCTTCAGGGGTTTTGGGCTCATGAGATGTTATCACGATAAAAGCAGAATCGATAACAGCTCCCTGGGGTATCGTGATATTCTGGAATCGTAGCCCGGCTGTAAGAATATTGGCGTCTCCATCTGCCCCTTCCCAACCGGCATCAATGTCGTCATCAATCAGGGTGTCCATTTCGTCATTTTCCTGTTCGGCATCGTCAGTTGAAATACTGATGGTTATCGTGTCAATAACAACATCGTTATCGTCCTCCACTTCAATCTCGGTTTCACCGGTTTTAACGATTGGGACTTCTAATTTTACATTCTGCGCAAAAGCGAATGCGCTAAACATGATTGCGGTAATAAAAAGTAAAGATTTTTTCATCTTGTTCGATATTTTAAAAAATAGAGTTAATTCTAAATTTTGATGACGCAATTTTAGTTCGGATACTTGATGTGGACAATGGTAAAAACATTGTTGAAAAGTGGTCAAATCGACTATTTACTGTTAACTGATTTAAACATCATTAAATCAGATTATTAGATGTGGAGTTGAAGGCATTTCGGTATTTGTTAACACAGACCCCCTGTTTTTTTAACCCAAGATTAATAATCGGCCCATATTGATGTGCTTTTTAAACAAAAGTTAATTATGGGTTGACGCTTTTATGGCTTTTTGCACATAATTTTGGAACCAAACAACTTAACTTCTGATGTCGAGAATTGTAATTGCAGATGACCACGCTGTGGTGAGAACCGGAATTCAACTTATTTTGGAAGATATTGATGAATTAGATTTAATAGGGGAGTGTGAAACCGGCGACGAACTGATTGAATTTATCAAAAAAGAGGGTGTTGATTTGGTTTTGCTCGATATTCGTATGCCCGGTTCAGATACAATTCAGATTCTTCAATACATTAAAAAAGAACACCCCGGTTTGCCGGTAATTATTTTCACAATGAGTGATGATAAATATCATATGGTGAAAATGTTGCAATCGGGTGCCAGTGCTTTTCTGAGCAAGCAAAGCAGTCCTCCTGAAATTGTTGAGGTCATAAGGCATGTACTTAGTAAAAAGCGTTATATCACTTCAGGACAAGCGGCTGAGTTAGCCGATCTTTTAATTGATAATCCTGTTGATGACCGTGGCCCTAACAGCTTAACACCCCGTGAATTCCAAATTTTAACGCTTATAGCTTCCGGCATTGATTATAAAGAAATTGCCTTTAAACTTAACCTTAGTAAAAATACCATTGGAAATCACCGAAGTCATATCCTGAAAAAATTAGGGCTGAAAAACAATTCAGATATTACAAGGTACGCTTATCAAAATGGGCTGATAAAATAAGATGTACATGGTTAAAAAAAATATAGTATCAATTTTGCTCTTTTTGATGATTCTATCCGGAAATGTTTATTCAAATAATGTTTCTGAGCATCGTAGGAAAGTTATACAAAACAACCGGGAGATAGGATATTGGCCACATACAAATCTACCTTCGGTTTATGATATGTATCCAGATATAAGAGCATGCTTTGAAGAGGCTGCTTTTTTGAATAATTCGGGAAAAACAAAAGCTGCACTGGATGAATTTACAAAAGCACTTGAGCGTTCACAGGATGAAATGTTTACCATAGGAATTATTGATGCAAAAATTGAAATTGGAAAACTTTATTACAATTGGGGCGATTTTGAAAAGTCGTTAACATTTTTTCTGTATGCCAGAAAGTATGCCCAAATGCTGGATTATAAACCAGGAATTGCCAATGTCCTGAATTATCTTGGTAAGTTTCATCACTCAACAGGGGATTTTAAGAAATCGTTTCAACTTTTCAACCAAGGGCTGGAGGTTGCGCTTGCTTGTAGCGACAGTGCAGCCATTTCGGAACTTAACAGCAATATTGGTAACTATTATGAAACTACAGGTAATTTCAGTAAAGCGCTTCAATACTATTTGGAAGCCCTTGAATATACAAATGCAGGAAGTGACCCTTTAGGTTTTGCGACTGTGCATAACCACCTTGGAAGTGTTTATCAGCTTCGCGGTGATTTTAGCTTCGCGATGTATCATCACCGCCTTGCACTTCGGTATCGTGAAAAAAACAGGTACATGGAAGGAATTGGGAAATCGATCAAGAACATTGGGGAAGTGTTTGAAGAACAAAACCTGCTTGATAGCGCACAGCACTATTATCAAAGAGCGTTGACAATATTTGAAGCTGTAGATTACCGCAAAGGTATTGTGAAATGCCACAATAACCTTGGCCGTATCGTGGCCGACCGCCGGGCGGCTTATTACCATTTGAAACAGGCGCTTACCAGGGCTGGTGAAATGGGTTATGTAAAAGGGATAGTGAATGCTGAACATGCACTTTCGGGTTATTTTAAAAACTATTGTCAATATGATTCGGGCAGGATACATTTAAACAGAGCTTTGCAGATTGCCAGGGAGAATAATATGAAAAGGCACGAAATGGATATTCTTTTTGATTTTTATGGGCTGGAACTGCTGCTTGGCAAACATAGTGCTGCTTTAAGCAAATATATTGAGTACACCGAGGTTAAAGATATAATGACCAATAAAGCGAGGGAGCTATATTTCGAAGAATTACAGCTTGCCTTTGAAATGAAAAATAAAGAAAAGCAAAACAAAATATTAAGAACCGAAAATGAGTTAAAAACATTGTTGCTTGGGCGTAAAAATCTTATCATAGTGGTTAGTGTACTGTTGATTGTTCTACTTGTAGGGATCATTGTTTTAATATATATAAACTTACATCGAAACAAAAAAGCGAATATTCAACTTCAACAACTCAATCGCGAAATTTCGGATAAAAATAAAGCGTTGGTTGAGTTAAACAATAAGCTTAAAAATGTCAACAACGAGAAAGATAAGCTTTATTCGATCATGGTTCACGAACTTCGAAATCCTCTTCAATGGTTCAGGCAAATTACAGGGATGCTCAATAAAAAATATGCTCAAATGACACCCGTTAAATTAAAGGGGACACTGCAAGTTCTGGATGACTCAGCCAATCAGGCATATCATCTAATGGACAACTTGTTGCAATGGACACGCTCACAGCTTGGGCGGGTCAAATGTAGCCCTGAGCCCATTTTACTTTCAGATGCTGTAAATGACATACTGCTTTTTGCCCGGTCGGCGGTTTCAATTAAAAATATAACGTTAGACGTTCGGGTGGACACTTCCTCAAAAATTCTTTTTGATAAAGTAATGTTTCAAACAGTGTTGTGAAACTTTATTTCAAATGCCATAAAGTTTACACCCCACGGAGGTGATATCTGTATTGTAGCATTAATGGGGGCAGATGGTAAGGTAAAGGTTGAGGTTCATGATTCAGGTGTTGGCATCCATTCTGAATACCAGTCGCTACTTTTTAATGCTGATAAAAAATTCACAACAGAGGGTTTAATGAAGGAAAAAGGTTCAGGGCTGGGGCTTTTAATATGTAAAGATTTTATCGAAATGAACAATGGTACAATCTTTTTTGAGAGCAAGTCTGGTGTTGGTTCTGTGTTTGGCTTTGCAGTAAGCGCCTTCTAAATAACCGGTTACATAAAAAAAGAACTGCCTGCAAAATGCAAACAGTCCTTTTTGGAAAATATAATATGAAATGGTTTGATTAACGGTTAAACAGCATTTCGCGATATTTTGGCAATGGCCACAATTCGTCATCAACAATCAGTTCGAGCTTATCGATATGGTAACGAATTTCATCGAGGTACGGACGAACATTTTTGTCATAAGCAAAAGCCAGTTCCATAGGGTCTTCGATTTTATTAGCCACTTTACGGGCTTCAATCATTTCGTTTACCTTGTTTTTGATGAAAGTAATGTGGTCTGAGATTTCGCGGATTATTTCAATGCGGTTTCCGGCCAGTGTCTTAAACTCATCGCCAAACACTTCTTTCAGTCCCTGAACGTTTTCAACCAATTGTGTTTGGTACTTAACGGCTGTTGGTACAATGTGGTTGATGGCCAAGTCACCTAGCACACGTGCTTCAATCTGAATTTTCTTCATGAATTTTTCGTACTCTACCTCTACGCGGCCTTCAAGCTCTTTTTCATCGAAAATTCCCATATCGGAGAAAAGTTTCTTTGAAGAATCGCAAAGGTAACCTTTCAGTGATTCGGGTACGCTTGTAACGTTGGTTAAGCCACGTTTTTCAGCTTCTTCGAGCCACTCATCGCTGTATCCGTTTCCATCAAAACGAATGGGTTTACATGCTTTAATATATTTTTTAAGCACCTGGAAGATCGCTTCATCTTTTTTCACGCCATCGGCAATAAGGGCATCAACATCCTGTTTAAACTCAGTAAGTTGTTTTGCAACGGCTGTGTTCAGTGCAATCATCGATGAGGCACAGTTTGCGCTTGAACCAACGGCACGGAATTCGAAACGGTTACCGGTAAAGGCAAACGGCGATGTACGGTTACGGTCGGTATTATCGAGCAAAATTTCAGGTATGCGTCCGATATCTAATTTCAACGAAGTTTTTTCCTCGGGTGTCATTTTCTTATCGGTTACGTTTTGTTCGATAAGGTCGAGCATTTTGTTGACCTCGGTACCGAGGAATGCCGAAATAATGGCCGGCGGTGCTTCGTTTGCTCCCAAACGGTGCGAGTTCGATGCTGTAAGGATGCTGGCACGCAGAAGGTCCTGGTTTTTGTAAACAGCCATCAGGGTATTTACAACAAACGTTAAGAACTGCATGTTGCCTTTTGGGTTTTTGCCCGGAGAGTATAGCACTACACCTGTGTTGGTTGATAACGACCAGTTGTTGTGTTTACCTGAACCGTTGATGCCGGCAAATGGTTTCTCGTGCATCAGGCAGCGGAAACCATGGCGGCGCGCAATACGGTTTAGTAAATCCATTGTAAGCTGGTTGTGGTCGTTGGCCAGGTTGCACTCTTCGTAAATTGGTGCCAGCTCAAACTGGTTGGGTGCTACCTCGTTATGACGGGTTTTTACCGGGATGCCCAGTTTGTATGCTTCGTTCTCAAGATCCATCATAAACATGGTCACACGCTCGGGTATCGAACCAAAGTAATGGTCGTCGAGCTGCTGGTCTTTTGATGATGAATGCCCCATTAATGTGCGGCCTGTAAGTGACAGGTCGGGGCGTGCTTGGTAAAGGGCTTCGTCTATCAGGAAGTATTCTTGTTCCCAACCCAGGTTGGCCCAAACTTTTGTTACATTTTTATCGAAATACTGACACACACCTACTGCTGCTTTATCAACTGCGGCAAGTGATTTCAGCAATGGTGCTTTATAGTCGAGTGCCTCGCCCGTATATGAGATAAAGATGGTAGGGATACAAAGTGTTGTACCTACAATAAAGGCAGGTGACGATACGTCCCATGCTGTATAACCGCGTGCCTCGAAAGTTTGGCGTAAACCGCCATTAGGAAATGATGAAGCATCAGGTTCCTGCTGGGCAAGTAATTTTCCAGAGAAACCTTCAACAACACCACCCAATTCGTTGTGGTCGATAAATGCGTCGTGTTTTTCGGCAGTTCCGTCGGTTAACGGCTGGAACCAGTGTGTATAGTGGGTTGCACCGTTTTCAAGTGCCCAGGCTTTCATGCCGGTTGCTACGCCATCGGCAACCTTGCGGTTGATGGTAGTACCGTTGTCTATCGCATCACATACTGATTTGTATGATTCTTTTGACAGGTATTTTTTCATTTTTGCGCGACCAAATACTAACGTACCATAAAAGTCGGACGTTAAATCGGCCTCTCTTTTCACGTCGAGAGGTTTTCTCTCAAGGAGCTTTTCAAAAGCTGCTAATCGAAATGTTGCCATAATACTTTGTTTTAATTCCGTTAATCTATTTATTATTCTTTATTGGGTTGCGACATTTAGTTTGCAATAAATATTATAAACAAACAAAAAATCATAAAATATGTCGTAACGATTACAAAAATATATTTTGGAGTGATATAACAATGTTTTTTTGTTATTTTTTCAATGTTTTTTATAAAAAAATCATTTTTTTAACAAATAATTCACAATAAAAACTAAAAAATTAAGGATAAGTCGATAAAATTAGGGATTATTGATTCGTTTTTGAATTCTTGTTTCATTTTAACCCCTGTTGTAAAAGGGGGGTCATTCTTTTTTATATAATCTTCTAAAGTTTCTTTCGTGAATTCAGGATGAAACTGTACACCGTAAATTTTTCCTGTTTTGAACGATTCAATTCCACCGGCATTGTTTTTAGCTAAAACAATAGACTCAGGTGGTGTTTTGGTTAAATAATACTGGTGTGATTTAAATGTAATTAAGTCATCCTTGATGTTTTTGAAAAGTGGATCTTCATTTCCGGCTGGTGTTAATGTTATTTTTTCGTACCCAATATTGATTCCTTTGGCCGATTTTTCTACTTTACCACCTAATGCTTCTGCTATAACCTGATGCCCAAAACAAATACCCAATACCGGGATGTTGCTGTAGCGGGCTGTGATAATCCAGTCTTTAAGTTGCTTTGTCCATTGATTTTTTTCATCAATATTGCTATGTGAGCCGGTTATAATAGCCGCGATATATTCACTGGGATGCCTTGGTTTTTCACCTTTATGTATTTCATAAACTTTAAAAACATTACGGGGCAGGTTTGATCGGTTAATGACCATTTCGTCAAAATCACCTGCTTTTGTTTTAACTGATTCGTAAGTATCGCCGCATTTAATGATAAGTATGTTCTTCATGGCAAAATGATTTATATGTTTCAATCACCCCCTTTAAAACAGGGTTACAGTCACAAAATAACTAAAAAATATCAAATAAGTATGAAAAAGAAGGGAGTAAAATGAAATATAAGCATAAAAATAATATTAACACCCCACAAATGAGTGTGTATGTATATAAAAGCATTTTTGACAAAAAAAAACAGCAACCCGATTTTCGAAGTTGCTGTTTTCTGTATTGAAAAATTAAGTGTTTTTTTTCTCTGTTACTCTGTATAATATTTATAGAACAACGGAAGCGTTTCAATGCCCTCGAAAAAGTTTTGCAGCGGAAAGTTTTCGTTGGGTGAATGTATGGCATCCGATTCGAGACCAAAGCCCATCAAAATGGATTTGATTCCCAGTACTTCTTCAAAAGTTGAAATAATTGGGATGCTGCCGCCACTACGTACGGGCACAGGGTTTGTTCCGTAAGTATCGTTTAGTGCTTTTTCGGCTGCAATGTAAGCAGGGTGGTCAATTGGGCAAACATATCCTTGCCCGCCGTGTAGGGCCTCAACCTTAACCTTAACCGATTTTGGGGCAATGCTTTGGAAATAGTCTTCAAATAGTTTGTCTATTTCTTTATAATTCTGATTGGGTACCAGCCGGGTCGATATTTTTGCATAAGCTTTTGATGGCAGCACGGTTTTGGCACCTTCGCCGGTGTATCCACCCCAAATTCCGCAAACATCAAACGATGGGCGGATGCCGGTGCGCTCAATAGTGGTGTAGCCTTTTTCACCTTCTAGTTCATCAACGCCAATCGATTGCTTATATTCTTCTTCATCAAAGGGGCGTTTATTTAACAGTTCGCGTTCGTTGGCCGATGCATTTTTTACGGTATCGTAAAAACCGGGAATGGTAACGGCGTTGTTTTTATCGGTGCACTGGTCAATCATTGAGCATAGCACGTTAACCGGGTTTGCCACGGCTCCGCCATAAAGCCCCGAGTGTAGGTCGCGGTTGGGACCGGTAACTTCAACCTGCCAGTATGCCAAACCACGTAACCCGGTTGTGATCGAAGGTTTGCCGGGCCCCATCATGGTGGTGTCAGAGACGAGGATAACATCCGACTTGAGCATTTCTTTATTTTGTTCGCAAAACTTACCCAGACTGGGAGAGCCAATTTCCTCTTCGCCTTCAATCATAAACTTTACGTTACAGGGCAGGGTGTTGGTTTTTACCATGTACTCGAAAGCTTTGGCATGCATAAAGCCCTGGCCTTTGTCGTCGTCGGCGCCACGGGCCCATATTTTACCGTCTTTAATAACCGGCTCAAAAGGCTCGGTATTCCAAAGCTCTACCGGGTCAACGGGCATCACGTCCATGTGTGCATAAACCAAAACAGTAGGTTTTGCCGGGTCTATAATTTTTTCGCCGTATGTAACCGGGTTGCCCTCGGTTTCCATCACTTCAGCTTTGTCGGCACCGGCTTCGAGCAGCAGTTTTTTCCAATATTCTGCAGCACGGTACATGTCATCTTTGTGGGCTGGTTCTGAACTGATTGAAGGGATGCGGATTAAGCCGAAAAGTTCGTCAAGAAAACGTTCCTTATTGGCTTTTATGTATTCTTTGGGTGTTGTCATAATTTGAAATTTTTATTTTCAGCAAATTACTAAAAATATAACAAAGTGCTTATATGATTTTTGACAGCATGGCAGGGGTTAAAAAATATTGTGTATTTTAGTCAATAGAACGTTAGATTTTAGACAATAGACAAAAATGTACGCAAAAGTATTAAACATAAAGAAATTATATAAGCGCAGGGAAAGAACACAAACAGCATATTGTCAGTTATATAGAAAAATTATCGAACTGTTGATAACATAGCAGATTAAAAAAGATTAATTAACAATAAATTTGAAAGTGATGCGTAAACCGGTTATTATTATTCTCTTTTTTTTAGCAGCAAGTATGTTTACAGCCTGCAATATTGATGAATTACTGAACAGGGTTGAGGTTAGCTATGATGTGGATTTTACAGCCGAGGCCAATGATGAAGCTGTAATTAGTTATTATAAACCAGGAGGTAAACTCGAAACCGAAACCATTAACCCGGGCGAGTGGAGCTATAACGGGATATTCAGTTATGGCGACAAGGCCGGGGTTTGGGTTGAGTCTGATGCTCAGGATGGCTATCTCAGCTTGTATTTGGTTGCCTGGTATTCTGAATTGACCGACAATGAAGACTATGTAGATTCTGATACCTGGATGCTGCCGTTTACAGGGAAAAAGGGTTTGGAAACCACTGTTGATACAACCCAATATTATCCGGTAAACTACACAGTCACGGTTTCAGGAACAAACGGTGTCCCGGTTGAGATTCAGTATACCGAAAAGGATTATGGCAGCGGTAGTTTGTTGTCTGAAACATCGTTAACCGATGGTACATGGACATATAACGATATTTTTCCGACAGGTGGCTATGCCAGCATTAATTTAACATCAGAAGCTACTTCGGGTACGGCAACTATGCGGATACAAATTGATTACGACGACAAGGCCGACGTTGATGAAACCATGACGGTGGACTTTAGTACATCGACAAAAACTGGGGCACTGGGTTTTCCGGTGGAATGAGGTTTTTTTAAGCCGGCTTTGGAGATTCGCCCCGAACGGTTGCACCCAAAACAATACCGGCGCTAACAATCACGATGTTTTTAACAATGTATTGTCCTTCAAGTGTTAATGATATTGGAAAAACATGAAACACTTCGCCCGGAAAGATAAACAGGGGCGTAAAAGTGCCAATCATTTGCAGGAAGAGCAGGAGCAGGGTCTCGCGCATGAATAGTTTGAAAATTAATCCAATACCAATGGCTACTTCCCAGGTTGCCAACCCATACAATATAATTTTTTCGGGAATAAGATGAAAGGTCAGCACCTCGATGGTTTCAACAGCAATACCCTCGGCAGGGCTTAACCCTTCGAAGTATTTGAGGACCCCAAACCAGAAAAATACAATGCCAATGCTGATGCGCAGCAGCATCAATCCATAATTTGACATCCACCGGGTTATTCTGATGTCTGCTTTGTGAAATGTTTCGCCTCGTAAGTTCATGATTTTCTATTTGATATTAAAACTATTTTACTTTGTGCCTTCGTGTCTTTGTGTTTTGTTATTAATATCAGGTACAAATTTCAACGAAACCGAATTAACGCAATGGCGTGTGTTTTTTTGCGTAAATCCCTCGCCCACGAAAACATGCCCCAGGTGTGCACCGCAATTGTTACAGGTTATCTCGGTGCGGTGGCCGTCGGCATCGAGTGTATGCTTTACAGCCCCTTCGATTTCGTCGTCGAAGCTGGGCCAGCCACAGCCCGAGTGAAACTTTGAGTTGGAATTATAAAGCGGTGCTTCGCATTTTTTACAAACGTAAGTGCCCGGCTCAAAATGGTCGGTATATTCTCCGGTAAACGGGCGCTCGGTGCCTTTCATTTCAATTACATACTTCTCTAATTCATTCAATTTATTGTATTGTGTTGAATCGCTTTGCATAACATTCAGGGTTAATATAATTAAAAATAGTGTGTTCATTTTTTTAGTATTGAGATTGTGGTATTTTAGATATGAGACTGCCTCACATAATTCATAAACACAATACAAATTTCATGGGTGTTTTGTTGAACCAATTAACGTTTTTTATAAGTTTATGCACGAACCAAAAATTTTCAATTATGAATTTTTTGAAATACTTTTTAACCACAACTGTAGTCGTTTTATCATCGTTTGTTGGATATTCACAGGAAAACCGGTCTGATTATCCATCTTTTGATAAAGAAAAAGATATCCTGCTTGCCCAGTTTGACTGCAAAACCGATGTTGACGATTTACATTCGATAGCGGCTTTGGCTACCATATTAGCAAATGATGAATACTCGTCGATAAACTATTATGCTGTGGCTGGTGCATATGGTACACAGGGCGGACTTTATGTCCCACCCAATAAATTAATGGACAAAGCTTTTGGTGATAATTGGTCGGATGCCCATGCTGATTTTGAAAAGGCTGTTGATGAGGTTTATGTAGTTGCCCTTGAAACATTGCAAAATGGCGGAAGTGTTTGGGTTGCCGATGCCGGACAATCGGATTTTTCAGCCGCGGTAGTCAAAAAGACCATGGCGGAAAAACCTGAAATCAATATTAGCGAGCGTTTTCATGTGGTACAACACAGTAACTGGAACGAGGAAAGCACTTCGCCTGATGACCTTCAGTTTGTAAAAGAAAACATACAATACCATAAAATTGCCGATGGTAATGGAGCTGGAAACGGTACCGCTTGTTACCGTACCGAAGATTCAATTAAACCGAAAGAATATTTAAGTAATGCCCATTTGAAAAAAGTGTGGAAATTGGCCATTAAACTTGCTAACCGTTACAACGGGAGCGAAGGGCGGTACAACAATGAAGCTGTTGCTAAAGGTGGCCTCGACTTTTCAGATATTTCAGAAATAACATGGATACTTGAAATAAAAGATGCCGATACCGTGACCGGTTTTTTTAATCGTTTGCGGTAGGTGGTAACTGATTAATAAAAAATATCTAATTTTGTTTTTTAATATGTTTAGTCAGATATAATGTGTCAAATAACTATATTTGCAATTATTGCAATAGTTCGTTGATGTTTTTTACGTGTTGACATAAATTCTTATCTCTTAGTGGCGTATTTATTTAAAAAATGACATTTAGTGTATTACAAACAAATCTATTGTCTAACGTCTAAAATTTAATGGTCTATTATATTATAAACTAAAATCAAATCAAAAATGAAGAAATCTATTCTAATGCTTTTGGCAGCTGTGATGCTGTTTGCTGTTAGTTCGTGTAAAGAAGACGATGATCAGGGACCGGATAAAAAACAGATTATTATTGATAACCAATGGAAGCTAACTTCGGTAGAAACCGAAAATGAAAGTACGGAGTTTGATGCAGCGATGTCAATTGTTTTTGCTGCTGCTAGTATCGAATTTGACTTTCAAGATGATGGCGTTTATGAAATGACAATGGCATCAATATTAGGTGGTAACGAAACAGACACTGGAACATGGTCGATTTCGGATGATTACAAAACAATAACATTAAACGGCGGGGCTGGTAACATTAAAGAGTGTACCAATTCTGTATTGAAAATAACAAGTCCTGCAGGTACTATTGATTTTGGACAAGGTGAATATGCCGATGAAACGGGTAATTTGACGCTTGTTTTTTCAGTTGTTGCTGAATAAATACAAAACAACAATAATGTAAAAAGGGCTCTTTTTTTAGAAAAGAACCCTTTTTTAGTGTATTTTTTATTTTGATGAGAAACAATCGGCCTACTTTCATGATAGCGAAAAAATGAACATTCCGAAGCAGCCCGATTACAGCAAGCCGCAATGATGTTTACAGCCCCGAAGGCTGTATGTTTGATTTTATGCCACGAAGTGGTATTATTTCAATAACCCCCGGTGGAGCTCGCGGAACCGGGGGTTGGGGTATAGCCAATGTCCCCAGCCCCGAAGGGGTTGTACTTTGATTATTATATAAAGTGCTTTCTATAAGGTGTCACCCCTTTCGGGGCTAGCGTTGACTCGTATAGTATTACCGTGGGCTTATGCTTCGTCATGCTCAGCAACCGCCCACGGTTATTGATATGCTACTCCTTCGGAGCAGTACAGCGGTATATATAATAAGAATATGGTACTTATAAAAAAAGAGAGCTATATCTGGTGTGGATAGCTCTCTTTTATCTTTTCTATTTCAACGCGGCAATCCGTTCTTCCAATGCTTTAATCTTATCTTCGGCATCGGCTTGTTTTTTGCGTTCGAGCTCCACAACTTTTTCGGGGGCATTGTTTACAAACCTTTCGTTGCTGAGTTTTTTGGTCACACCATTCAGGAATCCTTGGGTATATTTTAGTTCTTCTTCAAGCTTTTTAATCTCTGCTTCAACATCAACCTGGTCGCCTAAATCGATAAAGAACCCCGATGTTTTTACGCTGAAGGAAACCGCACCTTTAATATCTTCTTTAATTGTTTCGATATTCGAAAGGCTGCCCATTTTTGTGAGCACCGAATTGTATTTTGAATGGTATCCTTTTGAGCCTTCGTTCACAAACAGCTCAATTTCATCTTTAAACGAAATGTTATTCGACTTGCGGATGTTGCGAATGCCAGTGATGGCTTCCTTTACATCTTCAAAATCGTTATTTAAGCTTTCGTTTGCATCAGCCAGTTTTGGCATTTGTGAAACCATAATGCTCTCTCCGTCTTCACGCTCTTCGAGCATTTGCCATATTTCTTCGGTAATGAAGGGCATAAATGGGTGTAACAAGTGCATCAGGTGATCGAACTGTTCAATTACTTTTTCGTACGTTGCACGGTCGATGGGCTGCTGGTAAGCCGGTTTTACAATTTCGAGCAACCACGATGAAAATTCGTCGCGGATTGTCGTGTAAATCAACATCAGGGCATCGGAGATGCGGAATTTGTCAAAATGATCGTTCATTTCGGCAATGACTGCCGATAGCTTTGATTCGAACCACTCCAATGCCAGTTTTGAATGTTCGGGTTGTTCAATGCTGCTGCTTATTTCCCAGTTTTTCACCAGGCGGAAGGCATTCCATATTTTTGCCGAGAAGTTACGTCCCTGTTCGGGGAGGCTTTCGTCGAATAAAAGATCGCCACCAGCAGGCGAGCAGAACAACATTCCCACGCGCACGCCATCGGCGCCATATTTTTCGATCAATTCAAGCGGGTCGGGCGAGTTACCCAGCGATTTTGACATTTTGCGGCGCTGGCTGTCGCGTACCATCCCGGTGAAGTATACATTATCAAAAGGTTTCTCGTTGCGTATGCCGTATCCGGCCATAATCATACGTGCTACCCAGAAGAAAATAATGTCGTGGCCGGTAACCAGGTCACTGGTGGGGTAGTAGTATTCAATTTCATTGTTGTCGGGCTCGGTTACACCGCCAAACACCGATATAGGCCATAACCACGATGAAGCCCAGGTGTCAAGCACATCTTCATCCTGGCGTAATGAAAAGCCTCCCCTACCCCCTCCGAGGGAGGGGAATTTTTCTACAACCAACTTTCTGGCTTCTTCTTCAGATTCTGCAACAACAAATCCGTAATTTTTTTCTCTCTCCTCCTTGGGGAGAGATGGAGAGGGGCTTATATAATAAACCGGTATTTGGTGCCCCCACCATAACTGACGGCTAATGCACCAGTCTTTAATGTTGCTCATCCAGTGGCGGTACACATTTTTAAATTTTGGTGGGTGGAAGGCCACTTCGTCGGATTCAACGGCATCGAGTGCAGGTTTGGCAATTTTTTCCATGGCAATAAACCACTGGGCCGAAAGTTTTGGCTCGATGGGTACATTGGTACGTTCGGAATAACCTACTTTATTGTTGTAGTCTTCAATTTTCACCATATTTCCGGCTTCTTCAAGCATCGGAACAATTTGTTTTCGCGCTTCAAAGCGGTCAACGCCAACCAGCAATTCGGCGTTTTCGCTCAAGGTACCATCATCGTTAAACGTGTCGATGGTATCAAGGTTATGGCGCATTCCAATTTCGTAGTCGTTCACATCGTGTGCCGGTGTAATCTTGAGGCACCCGGTACCAAATTCCATGTCAACGTATTCGTCTTCAATGATTGGAATGCTACGGTTAACCAATGGAACAAGTACCTTTTTGCCTTTCAGGTGTTTAAAACGCTCGTCGTTGGGGTTGACACACACCGCTGTATCGCCCAAAATGGTTTCTGGGCGGGTGGTGGCAATGGTTACATAAGCCCCCTCCGACTCCCCCGGGGGGGGAGAGACAAGAGCATCTTGAATGGTCTCCAATACTGAATCAGTGTTTGCCAGTACTTCATCGTTTGTAAACCGGATAACCTTATAGCCTAATTGTTTTAAAATTTCAGTTTTGAGTGTATCCAATCTTTGAATTTCAGGATTGTTATGATATCCTCCATCAACTTCAACAACCAGTTTTTTGGGAAGACAAACAAAATCAACAATTATGTCATTAATGATATGTTGCCTTCTGAATTTTTCTCCTAACTTTTTAGCACGCACCATTTCCCATAAAACAGTTTCCGCTTCAGTGGAAAATTGACGAAGTTTTTTTGCATTCTTTTTTAATAATTCATATTCAGATTTACGTGCAGTTTTGTACAGAGGATCCTCTTTTCCTCCTCCGGGGGGATCAAGGGGGGCTTCAATCTTGTAGCGTACGTAATATAGTTTTGATTGTTCTTCTTTGTAAATCACCTCTTCGTCTGACACAGCGGTTTTGGCTTGTGGGTCCCAGTTCACCATGCGTACACCTCGATATACAAGGCCCTTGTTATAGAGGTCAACAAATACCTTAATCACCGATTTTGAACGTTCTTCGTCCATGGTAAAGCAGGTGCGGTCCCAGTCGCACGAAGCGCCCAGTTTTTTTAGTTGTTCAAGAATGATTCCCCCGTGTTTGTGGGTCCATTCCCAGGCATGCTCCAAAAAAGCTTCGCGGCCAATTTCGTGCTTGTCGATGCCTTCAGCCTTCAGTTTGCCAACAACTTTGGCCTCGGTGGCAATTGAGGCATGGTCGGTCCCCGGTACCCAGCAGGCGTTTTTGCCCATCATGCGGGCGCGGCGCACCAAAATGTCTTGTATGGTATTGTTGAGCATGTGCCCCATGTGTAACACGCCGGTGACGTTTGGTGGCGGGATTACAATTGTGTAAGGCTCTCTTTCATCAGGTTCAGAGTGGAACAACTTATTGTCCATCCAGTACTTATACCATTTCGCTTCAACATTAGCCGGGTTGTATTTGCCGGGAATTTCCATTGTCATATTGTTTTAATATCTTATAAAATCGTACAAAAATAAAAAAAATGAGGTTGTTACCTTTCTGGGCTTTAATTAATTTGCCCGATAATCTTTACAAAGGAATTAACTGCCCTTGCTTACCCCCTAATTAATAAAAAGCCTTTTACTGGCAAATTCGGGGTCGCAGGTAAGGTTCACTTTCAACTTTCGCCACCCGGCTTCGTCTCCCGGGGTGGGGATGTGTGTGATGTGCACTTCACAATCGTGCAATTCTTTTAAGTTTTCGAGTGCCATTTGGGCCGCGGGGTTTGTGAGTGCGCTAATGGCCAGCACAATGAGGGTTTCGTCAACATCGAGACTGGTCATTTGCCCGTTGAGCACATCTTTTTTGAGGTGGGTTACCGAATCGATTATATTTTGAGGCAACAAATACATGCTGTCGGGCAGTCCGGCCAAATGCTTGGTGGCGTTAAGCACCAGGCTTGACGAGGCGTGTAACAGTGATGAGTTTTTGCCGGTGATAATGGTACCGTCTTTTAGCTGGATGGAAGCACCACAATACAATCCTGAATTTCCTTTTTCCAGTTGCTCGGCTTCTTTTGCAGCCTGGCGTGCCGGTTCAACAACTACGCGGTCCTTAACGGTGGCGCCCACCCTTTTCATGATGTCCTTAATGTTGTCAAAAGCATCTTTTTCAACAAGTCCCAGGGCATATTCAACCGAGCACCGCAAGTAGCGCCGTACAATTTCCTGGTGCGAAGCTTCCGAAATAATATCGTCGTTGATAATGCCTTTACTGGCACGGTTTACGCCCATGTCGGTAGGTGATTTGTACATCGATTCGCCACCGGTGATTTTTTCGATGATGCGCTTTAACAAGTTGAAGGCTTCAATATCGCGGTTGTAGTTTACGACTTTTTCATTATAAGCTTCGAGGTGATGTTCGTCGATAAGCACTTTATCGTTGAGGTCGACCGTTGCTGCTTCATAGGCAATGTTCACTTTATGGTCAACCGGTAAATCCCAAATTGGGAAGGTTTCAAATTTAGCGTACCCCGCTTTTAGGCCTTGTTTATATTCGTGATATAAGTTTGATAGGCATGTTCCCAGCTTGCCGCTGCCGGGCCCGGGACCGGTTACCACCACAATGGGTTTTGTGGTTTCGATGTAGTCGTTGGCACCATAGCCTTCGTCGCTCACAATAAGGTTTACATCGGTAGGGTAGCCTTTGGTGGGGTAATGCAGGTAAACTTTCACGCCCCGCCTTTCGAGCTTGTTTTTGAAGGCCGTGGCGGGTGGCTGGTTTTCGTACCGTGTAATTACAACGGCAGTAACATCAATGCCCCATTCCCTAAAATCGTCGATGGTTTTAAGGGCATCAACATCGTATGAAATACCAAAATCGGCCCTGATTTTTTTGCGTTCAATATCGCCCGCGTGTATGCAAAGGATCACATCTACTTTGTCTTTCAGCTTTTGCAGGAGGCGCATTTTAACGTTGGGGTCGAAACCCGGTAATACGCGGGCAGCGTGATAATCGAACATAATTTTGCCGCCGAATTCAAGGTATAATTTATGGTTGAAACGGTCAACCCGTTCCAGTATCGATTTGGTTTGCTCTTTCAGGTATTTTTCGTTGTCGAATCCTTGTTGCCCGTTCACAGTCATTGTAATAGCTTTGATAAGGTTTTAAATTAATGTGCAAAAGTACAAATAATAATGGGTTAACTGTAAAGATGATGAATTGAAAGGAGGAGGGAATTATATTTCTTTATAATTTGTATTTTTGTAAAAATTAATGATACATCAAGATAGCCCGACAATTAAGTCACTGGTACGTGTATTTTTCCTTGTCAATCTCAACCAAAAAGCGGCTGGGGTATGACATAAACCCGTTATAGGTTGAAACATACGAGGGCATGGTAATGGTCAAATCCTCCTTGGCACGGCTGCATGCCACGTAAAACAATCGGCGTTCTTCTTCCAGCTCTTCAATATTTTTGAGTGCTTTAACCGAAGGTATCATTCCATCGAGCGCATGGGGTATAAACACGCCGTACCACTCGAGCCCCTTTGCCGAATGAATGGTGGAAATGGTTAAAGGCTTATCTTCCCCTTCGTCGATTAAGGGTGTGGTGCGGTCGGCAAAACGTTTTGATGGCGGGTCGAGCGCAAAATCGGTCAGGAATTTTTCAAGCGAATCGTATTGTGTTGCTAATTGGGTAAGAACGTTGAGGTCTAAAAACCTGATTTGATAATCGGCTTCCATGGCCATTAAAATGGGCTTGTAATATTCGAGTATAATTTCAATTTTGCGCGAAAGGCTGATGGAGGTGCCACTAGCTTTTTTTAGCATGTTCACCAGTGTTCTCAGTGCTTCGGCAAATTTGGCCTTTTCAAACGAATCGATGTTCATGCCTTTTTCGGCTATAATTTTCTCAATTATTTTGCGGGCCGTTACCACGCCAACCCCCGGCAGGTATTTCAGTATCCGGTGCCAGGCTACCGCTTCGTAAGGGTTGAGCACAATGCGCAGGTACGAAATCACATCTTTCACATGTTTACGCTCGTTAAAAGCCAAACCGCCCACGGCAATGTACGGTATTCCCCTGCGGTTCAGTTCAATTTCAACATAGCGGGCATGCCAAAAAGCACGTACCAGCACGGCCACCTGGTTTATGGGTATGCCTTTTTCGCGGTATTCCAGGATTTTTGTTACAATATATTCGGCCTCGGTTTGTTGGTCGTAAAACTTTTTTACAAATGGCAGGGCCTCTTTTTTGATGTTTGAGTAAAGCTTCTTTTTATAGCCTATTTTTGCATTTTGGATAATGGCATTGGTAAAATCGAGTATGCGCTGGTTGCTGCGGTAGTTTTCTTCAATTTTTATGATTTTACAATCGGGGTATTTTTGTGGAAACCGAAGAATGTTTTCATAGTTTGCCCCCCTGAACGAATAGATGCTTTGGGCATCGTCGCCAACCACCAACACGTTACGGTGCCCTTCGGCCAGGTATTCAACAATCTCTTTTTGAACAACATTGGTGTCCTGGTATTCATCAACCATAATGTATTTGAATTGCCGTTGCATGTATTGCCTGAAGCTTGCATTGTCGCGCAATGCATCGCGAAGTACATCCATCAAGTCGTCGTAGTCGAAAATATTACAAATGCGTTTGTACTTTTCGTACCCCTGGCGGATAAGTTCAATGTGCTGGAGGTATTCCATGAGCCCCGAGAACTCATTTTCAATAACTTTTTTGATGGTGAGGTTGCGGTTTCGTGCCGATGAAAATATCTCTTGCAGGCGATTTTTTTTAGGGAAAGCTTTGTCTTTACTTAACATTTTCATTTGTGATTTTACCAAATCGATGGTGTCGGCCGAATCTTCTGAGTCGATGATGGTAAAATTAGGCGGGATGTTCAGGAGGTTGGCATATTTACGCAGCACATAGTTTGAAAAGGAGTGAAAAGTGCCACCAAATATTTTTTCGGCACTGTGGTCTTGCAACAATTGCTGCACGCGGGCCGTCATTTCAAAGGCAGCTTTGCGGGTAAAGGTAAGGAGCAATATTTCGGGCGGGGCAATGTTGTTTTCGAGCATGAAAGCCACGCGGTGCACTATAACGCGAGTTTTGCCGCTCCCTGCGCCGGCAATGACCAGCACCGGGCCGTTCAGGGTAGTGGCGGCCAATAATTGGGCGTTGTTGAGCTCGAAGGCGTAATTAATTTTATATTTCTTGTTGAGTTTAACGCCTGAGGTTGGTGCCGGCCGTTTTTCAATATTCTCGATTACGGTCTTGAGTTCATCAACCTTGGCCACAACATGGCCGGGCATTTCGGCTTCGGGGTAGTCGCTAAGCTCAATATCAGTCAAATCGGTACTGGTTTGCGTGTAGTCCGAAAGCATATTCTCTTTAGCCTGCCATGCCATTGAGCCAATCGCATCCAAAAAAGAATCGGCCGATAAGTTATCGTCGGTCAGGCTTTTGTTGTTTTGTTCGTTGTTTATCCCGTCATCATCCCACATAACTACTAGTATTTTTGTTTGCCCCATCAATTTTTAGGAATGTCAAATATATAACAGATCGTCAGATTATAGACATGTGACAATAGAAATTTGAATTTGGGAAAAACACGGGTTGGAAACCCGTTATTCTCTTAGCGCATTAAGCAACAAATAATGAACTACTGAGATATTCAGTAATGCCACGAAGTGGCTATATTTCAACAACCCCCGGTGGATCTTGCGGAACCGGTGGGTACAAATAAAAAACTCCCACCGAAGCGGGAGTATAGGAATAAGTTCCTTCGGCATATAGCCTTATTGTGATAAGATGTAAAACGAAAATTCTTTTTAATTGATGATTCAAAAGTATAAATAAAAAATGCAATAATCAACCTATTGTTTATAATTTTTTATGTAATTTAGGATGCTATTAATAAATAGTATACCAACTATCGATATCTTTTTCAAAGTTATCAAAACCTTGGAAAAGGTCGATAAAATAACAAGTAAAACCCCAATAAACAAACTTATCATGGCTAAAATTCTCGGGCTCGACTTAGGAACCAACAGCATTGGCTGGGCAGTAATTAATGCTAAATTTGAAAACGGAAAAGTGGTTAATTATACTTCTATTGATGATTCAGGGGTTAGGATTTTCCCTGAAGGAATAGAGCCAACTACTATTGGACAGGGAGATAAAGAACAATCAAAAAATGCTACACGGCGCGAACATCGCCAAATGCGGCGTCAATTTTACCGTAAAAAACTCCGGAAAGTAAAATTATTACAATCGCTAATCGATTTAGATATGTGCCCCCTCAGTGAAGAGGGTCTTAATCAATGGTGTAAATGGAGAAAATCACAAAAAACAGAGGGAAAAAATTTTCCAGATGAACCTGATTTTTTAGAATGGTTAAAACTTAATCCATATAAATTAAGGGCTAAGGCACTCGATGAATCTATTACTCGGATGGAATTAGGACGTATTTTTTACCAATTTATTCAACATCGTGGTTTTTTGAGCAGTCGAAAAGGTAGTGATGATGGCGCTATTTTTAAGGGGAAAGATAATATGTCGGGAATTAATGCCACCCGCAAGCTTATAGGTGAAGAAACTTTAGGGAAGAAACTTTATGAAATTTCATACAAAAATGGTGAAAAATATAAGTATAAAACAGATGAAGAAGGTAATGAATTGCGTGTGCGTGCCCGTTATACACAGCGTGATATGTACATCGCAGAGTTTATCCGGATTTGGAATGCACAGGCAGAAAAACTTGGATTGGATCGCGAAGAAGTTAAAGTTAGTAAAGTTCGATTCCTAAATGGAAATATTAGCAACAATCGGAACCGTAAAAAAATTGAAAGCTATTATAACAAGTATGGCAAAGAAAATGTAGTAATTGAGGATAATCGTGTAACATCTTACGAGTATGTGTCATTAAAGAAATTTCTTGCAGGTGATATTGAAGTTGACGATGACCAACTGAGATTTAAAAGCAACGATAGCTTGCTTTTTTGGCAACGTCCACTGCGTTCTCAGAAAGGGTTACTCGAAAATTGCCGTTTCGAGCGAAACATCCCAGTTTTAATGAGCAATGGAGAGTTTCGGATGAAAAACGGGGAAATTTTACGGCGTAGTAAAAAGCCTTGCCCATTGTCGCATCCCGAGTTTGAATTGTTTCGTGCTTATCAGTTAATAAATAACATCAGGTATGGAAAAGGTAAGCGGTTGACTCTTGAGCAGCGAAATGTTGTAATTGAATTATTTAATTCAAAAGATAGCAGTTTTAATTTCGAACTGATACCGAAAGCACTAAATCTGACATACGAAAAATTTAACTTCGACAATGATCAAAAAATTGCAGGAAATACCACAATTAAAAAGCTGAAATCACTTTTTCCTGATGAAGTTTGGCAAACCAATTATGAAAAGATATGGCATTGCTTTTATTTTTATGATGACAACATTAAATTGTTTGAAAAACTATTAAGGGACTTTCAACTGAAGAAAACTTATAATGCTGAAAAGATTTCAAAGATCAGGTTGAAAGAAGGATACTCAAATGTAGCGTTAAAAGCAATCCGAAACATCACCCCATTTTTAGAAAAGGGATATTATTACAGTGATGCTGTTGTTTTAGGTGGTGTTAAAAATGCTTTTGGAAAACGATGGGAACATTTCGATGTTCAGGGTTTCATTGAGCGTTTAGAGTACGATATCATAAGCATATTGAATGAAAAGGATAACAAGGAAGGCGAAGCAATTAATAGTATTAAAGCTTATTTGTCTGATCCTATAAATAGTTATGGTTTTAGACCAGATGATCCTGCATTTACCCATTTGTACCATCATAGTCAGGAAGTAACTGTTGACCAAAAAGAGGAGTTGCTTCCTGAACTCGAAAATTTGCGCAATCCTATTGTTCAGCAATCTTTACACGAAATGCGCCGATTGGTAAATGAATTGTTGCGCAATTATCGTAAATCGAACCCTGGTTTTCAATTTGCCCGTATTCATGTTGAAATGGGGAGAAATTTGAAAAACAATAAAACCAAACGTCAGGATTTAACCCGTCGTATTCAGGAAAATGAAAAAAGAAATGAAGAAGCAAGGGTGCGATTAGCAGAATATGGTATTCGCCCTACTCGCGATAATTTAGTGCGCTATTTACTTTATAACGAAATTGAAAAACATATTTCCGGACCCGTTTTATGTCCATATACCGGAAAAGTCATTAGCATTGCTGATCTCTTTGGTGAAGGTAATTCAGTTCAAATTGAGCACATAATACCTTACAGTGTGTCCTTAGATGATAGCTTTGGTAACAAAACCTTGTGTGAGGCAATGTTTAATAACCTGAAAGCTGAAAAAACACCATACGAATTTTATTTGCAAAATCACGATCCAAAACTTTGGGGTATAAATTCACACAAGAATATTGAAGATGGATGGAGTGAAATTTCCGAACGTGCTTTTAAAATATTGCCATACCCAAAAGCGCGGCGATTTACATCAAAGAAAACTTATAAAAAGGGCGATTTTATTGAACGTCAATTGAACGATAGCCGCTATATAAGTCGTAAGGCAGTTGAATTATTATCGACAATTTGCAACGATGTACGTATGCTCCCCGGTCAGTTAACATCAGAATTGCGTCACTTATGGGGAATCAACAATATTTTGAACCCTATACATGATATCGAAAACTTTAAAACCGATGTTTGTGAAGATGAGCGTTTATTGTATTATGTTGTAACCGATGAAGAAAACAAAGTAGTTAATGTACTGCGTAAAACAAACGATCGTCCACATGTTGGTGAAAACCAGTTGGTATTAAGTGGCGATGTAAATAAAGATGAATTTACTTCGAAATACCTTTCGATGAAAGTTGATACCCCCGATTTAAAGAATGGGCGGTATTGGGCAATTGTTAAAGTCTCGAAACCACATTCATTTAAACCGGTATATGCGAATAAACCATTGAGCGATGAAGATCACCTTGTTCTCAAAGGGCGCATCGAGAAAGGTAATTTTAACAACGACACCATCGGAAAGAGAATCAATTCAAATGAAAAAAAAGATGGTGTGTATTGGGCTACATTTAACGTTGTTGGAAAAGAATTAAAACTGGCTGAAAAAAAGGGAAAAATCAAAGCAACAGGTTCAAAAGTAGCTTTGTTTGGTGAGGTGAAAAACGGTTGGTTTACATGTCATGTATATGAATGTGGAACCGATATGCCCGATGGAAAATACTGGGCCTTACTGGATTTAAATTTTGAAGATGTTGCATATACTCGTTCGGTTAACCCAAAACCTGAAAAAGACGAAAAACAGTTGATAAGTTATGCTACTGTTGATGAATACGGGGATATGGTTGCTGAGGCCGACCCTGAATATCAGTTGAGTATGAATATAAATGCAGGCCGTTATTACTGCATTTTTGATATTGAATCGGTTAATAATCATATTTATCCAATGGAAAATGAAGTTCCAAATGTTGAAAAAAATCAACGCTTAACCGAAGCTGTTGTATGGGTCGATAAGTCAACAGGTGAAATTAAATACGACCCGAAAAAGAACCGCGATGATCACAGGCACCATGCTATTGATGCGATTACGGTAGCCCTGACCGAACAAGGCTTTTTACAAACATTAAGTACATATCATGCTAAAGAAGAAAATGAAAAAAGGGGGCTTGATAACTCCGAAAAATTTCCTGAACCCTGGGATGGTTTTGCAGAAGAGGTAAAAAAAGTGGCCAATGCAATTTTTATCTC
>JASMTI010000301.1:0-28795 GCA_041694375.1 Bacteroidales bacterium
AGACCTTGAAGAAGCTGGTGGTGCTGTAAACGGGTCTCCTCATGACTATGAAGGATATATTCGTTTGAAGTATACTACCCGCCCGGATGAAACAGCCGGAAGTATCAAGGAATTGAACTATGCGGTTAACTGGAGGCTGGTTCGTTATGCCGATGTATTGCTTATGGCTGCCGAGGCGTATTATCGCGATGGTGATGAAGCTTCTGCATTAACAGAGTTGAATAAAGTACGCGACCGTGCAGGTATGGAGGATATTGATGCTTCAGGTAGTGACTTGTTCGATGCTATCGTAACAGAGCGCAGGCTTGAACTTGCCTTCGAAGGTCAACGTTTTTGGGATATTGTACGCTGGGGAATTGCCGGGCAAGAGCTTAGTGATACTCAGTTTACACCTGGGAAAAATGAAGTTTTCCCTATTCCACAGCGCGAAGTTAATGTAAATGAAAACATAACCCCGGATGATCAAAACCCCGGTTATTAATTATAGCATAAAAAATAGAAATGCATTTAGTTTCTTTTAGTTTTTTTCATGGTAGTTTAGTTTAGTGTTTATTTTGCCGGATTAAATGTAAAGTGGTCCGCATTAATGCCTCTTCCTGTGATAGGGAGAGGCTTTTTATTATTTAATAAAAGTTAGTATCTTTCAGAAAATAAAAAATACTTTCATTTTATTGATTTGTTATGATTAAGTGTGTGTAATAGAATAAATTGCCTGAAAATAATTTATAATTCGTTGAAAAAATGAAACTTAAAAATGTTTATCAGCTAACTTAATTCATTACACACCCTAAAGTAAACCACAAATGAGATTAATTCTTTTCATATTTTGCTCTATCACACTAATGTGTTGTATAAGCAAAAACAAAAATGTAGAAAAACAAGAAGGAGCTGTAATTTTTTCTTTTGATGACCAATATGTTAATGATTGGTTTAATTATAAAGATATTTTTTCACAATATAATATCAAAGCCACATTCTTTATTTGCAGGCCCCAACAGCTTAAACCAATTGAAATATCACATCTTAAGCTCCTCGAAAGCGAAGGACATGAAATTGCTTGTCATAGTACGAACCATTTAAATGCATTAACATTTCAAGATTCCATCGATTCTTACATAAATCAAGAAATTCTACCTGCAAAAAATATCTTATCTGATTATGGATTTATAATTACATCTTTTGCATATCCATATGGGAAATCAACACCCGATATTGATTCAGCTGTTAATAATCATTTCACGTATATCCGAAAAGCAACCTGGAATTATAACGACACAACATTAAACAGTTATAACGAAATATTTGCAACAAAAAACTCACACAACATAATAAATGCCATGGGCATTGATACAGGGTATGATATAACTCTTGAAAATATTAAATTAGGAATAGAAAGAGCAAAAAAGGAAAATGAGGTTCTGATTTTATTCGCCCATCAAATTATTGAGTCAAGCAAAAATTCTATGATAGAACCGACACATCTTGAAGATATTTTTAAACTCTGTTCAGACAAAAACATAAAATCTATTAGAATAAAAGATTTAGACACTTTTTTTTATGAATCAGAAATCAAGTAAACACTATATCAGTTGTTCTGCCTAATATTTATCACTTTGTAATGTTATTATTATCATTATTTTTGCTTCTTACCAATTAACGACTTTTTATTTATTAACCCATTTATTATGAATAAAGTAACATTATTAATTATGACGGGTATACTAATACTCCCGGCGCTATTTTCTTGTCAGCCCGAAAAGAAAGATAAAGCAATTGATACGTCTAACCTTGATACATCTGTTGATCCGGCACACGATTTTGACCAGTATGCCAATGGAGGCTGGAAAGAAAACAATCCGGTTCCCGGCGATAAGAGCCGTTTTGGAACATTTGATAAGTTGCGCGATGAAGCCGAAAAGCAATTGCAAACATTGTTTGATGAAGTTACAGCTGAGCAGCATGAAAATGGTTCTATTGGCCAAAAAATTGCAGATTTTTACAATGTTGGCATGGATACAGCTAAAATTGAAATGTTAGGCGTTAAACCATTGTTGCCATATCTTGATGAGGTTGAAAAGTGTACATCGGTTGATGATGTTCAGGAGCTGATTATTAAATATCACAAGAATGGTAATGGGGTACTGTTTTCCTTCTTTGGTTCTTCTGACAAACAAAACAGCGATTGGGTTATTTCCCAGCTATATCAGGGCGGACTGGGCATGAGCGACAGAGATTATTATCTGAATAACGATAACCGCACGGTAGAGATTCAAAATGAATATGTGGGCCATATTTCAAAAATGTTTGAACTGGCAGGAACAGACACCGAGAAAGCTCAAAAAAATGCTGATGCAGTGATGGATCTTGAAACTCGTTTGGCGAAGTCTTCATTGAGCCGTCTTGATCGTCGCGACCCGCACCGCACTTATAATAAAATGAATTTGTCATCGCTGGTTGAGCTTTCTCCCGACTTTGAATGGGAACACTTTTTTAACACAATGGGATTCCCGGACGAGGATGAAATAAACGTTGGAATGCCCGAATTTTTCACTGAAGTAAGTGAAATGATGACCGAAGTTCCTGTTGAAGACTGGAAAGCTTACCTGAAGTGGAATATGATTAACCGTTCGGCTTCCTATCTTTCATCTGACTTTGTAGATCAGGACTTCTATTTCTACGGAAAAGTAATGAAAGGCCAGGAGGAAAAACGCGAACGTTGGAAGAGGGTACAAGGCACAACCAGCAGTGTGCTCAGCGAAGCTATCGGGCAACTTTATGTGCAAAAATATTTTCCGCCCGAAGCCAAACACCGAATGGTTGATTTGGTAAATAACCTGCGTATATCACTCGGCCAACGTATTGATGGCCTTGAATGGATGAGCCCAGAAACGAAAGAAAAAGCGCACGAAAAACTGGCTACAATTAATGTGAAAATTGGTTACCCCGATAAATGGCGCGATTATTCCTCGCTGGAGGTTAAAACTGATAATTATCTTGAAAACATAATGCGGTCGAGGGCATTTAATGCCGAATATCGCAGGGACAAGATCAATAAACCGGTTGACAAAGATGAATGGTACATGCCACCACAAATGGTGAATGCATATTATAGCCCGTCGATGAACGAAATAGCGTTCCCGGCAGCCATTCTGCAACCCCCATTTTTTTACCTTAATGCCGATGACGCTGTAAACTATGGTGCTATCGGTGTGGTTATTGGCCATGAAATAACACATGGCTTTGATGATCAGGGGCGTAAATACGATAAAGATGGCAACCTGAACGAATGGTGGACCGAAGAAGATGCAAAACGTTTTGACGAACGGTCACAGGTGTTGGTTGAGCAGTTTAATGAATACTTTGTATTGGATACTTTGCGTGCCGATGGGGAGCTTACCCTTGGTGAAAATATTGCAGACCTGGGTGGCCTGAACATATCGTACCAGGCCTTTAAAAATGCAAGTGAAGAAACGGAACCAATAGACGGTTTTACCCCCGATCAGCGATTTTTTCTGGCTTATGCACATTTGTGGGCCAACAATGTACGCGACAAGGAAATTGTACGACTAACCAAAGAAGATGTACATTCACTAGGACGTTTCAGGGTTTTAGGGCCATTGCGCAATATGCCCCAGTTTTATGCAGCTTTTAATGTAAACGAAGGCGATTATATGTATTTGCCCGGGGAGAAAAGAGCTTCAATCTGGTAGGATTGGCAGCATTAACATAGATTAACGCTTGTTGTAAGGTTTTACAGCAGGCGTTTTTTTAATTTAGTACATTTACGAATACCATTAAAACTGAAATTATCATGAAGCATTTAAAAAAAATTACAGTGTTAATTTTATTGGCACTGCCAATCTTGTCGATGGCACAGGTATCCAAAAACTTTATCGACCAGAATTATATTGAAGTACAAGGACAAGCAGAAAAGGATATTGTCCCCGATGAAATATTTATTCAAATTAATATTGACGAGTCTGACTATAAAGGCCGTACCAACCTGTCGGAATTTGAACAGTCTATGTTCGATGCCCTGAGCGAATTAGGGCTTGATGTTGAAAAGAGCCTGAAAGTGAAAGATATGGCCAGTAGTTTTGAAGAATACTGGTTAAAGAAAACAGACATACAAAAATCAAAGAGTTACGAGTTGAAGGTAAGTACAGCAGGCATGGCATCAAAGGTTTTCAGGGAGATGGAGAAAATTGGTATTTCAAACCTTCGGATTAATCGGGTTGATCATTCAAACATTGACGATTTCCGCAATCAGGTGAAAATAAATGCTGTTAAAAACGGGAAAGAAAAAGCAGAAATGTTGGCCAAAGCTGTTGATCAGGAAATTGGCCGTGCACTTTTTATGAGAGAGATGGAAAATTTTTACCGTCCGGTTAATTCACAGGTATTAATGAGCGCACGTGCCGGGAGTATGAAAGAAGCCAAGGAACCCGAGATTCAATTTAAAAAAATCCATCTTGAGTATTCGGTACAGATTTATTTTGAACTGAAATAGGATAGCTAAGGCTGAGGTTGAGGTGTTCAGGTTTAAGGTTTCAAGTTTCAAGTTAATCCTGTGAGATGCAATATATAAAGGATCAAAAAAAAAGAACAGGATGTTGATGGTTAACTGTCTGGTAAATATTATCGTGTGTTTGTCCATCAATAATTATTTTATCTAATTGCCAGTTACCAATTACCAATCACTCGTAACGACTAATGACCAATGACCAATAACCAATGTGCCAAAACACATCCCAACCAACATTTTTATAATTCCCTTATAGTTGAGAAAGTAAATAGGTTGCAAAAAATTAATGTTCAGTTGAGCAATCGATTGCGCAAATTTTATTAAATTTGCAGTGTGAAAAATAAAAAAGTAACCATACACGATATCGCGGCTCATTTGAACATGTCGGCATCTACGGTTTCAAGGGCGCTGGCCAATAATTCGCGTATAAGTCAGAAAACGCGCGATTTAGTAAAATCAGTTGCACTTGAAATGAATTACAAACCCAATCAGCTGGCTTCAAACCTTCGTCGCGGAAAAGGCAAAATGGTTGGCGTTATCGTCCCGCGTATTAGCAGGCACTTTTTTTCACATGTGATTTCGGGCATCGAAACCATTACCAACCCTGCAGGTTACAATTTGATTATATGCCAGAGCAACGAAAGTTACGAAACGGAGGTGAAAAGCTTACAAACGATGCTAAATAACCGTGTTGACGGTGTTGTGATGTCAATCTCAGGCGAGACAAGAAACATTGCACATATTAAAGCTGCCATTGAGGAGAAAATGCCAATTGTTTTTTTTGACAGGACACCGGGGGGTATTGATGTTGATAGTGTGCAGAATGACAATTTTACAGCCGGTTATGAAATGACAAAACATCTAATTTCACAGGGTTACAGAAAAATAGCCCATTTTGCCGGACCGCTTGACATTAATATTTATCGCGACCGTTATAACGGGTATCGTAAAGCTTTGGATGAAGAAAAAATCCCGTACAACGAAAACCTACTTTTTGAAGATGTTATTACCCGGCCAAAAGGAGAGAAGGCAGCAATGGATATACTTGAGTCTGGTGATTTGCCTGATGCTGTGTTTTCTGTAAGTGATTATGCAGCTCTTGGTGCGTTAATGGTGTTCAAAAAAAATGGTATTAAAATTCCTGATCAAATGGGAATTACCGGTTTTGCTAATGAACCATTTACCGAACTGGTTGAGCCCCCAATGACTACGGTTGAGCAGTTTGGTGAAGAAATTGGCAGAAACGCTGCACGTTTGTTGATTGACAGACTTGAAGGGGGGCAGCATCCGGAAGCATCAAGATTGGTGAGTTTTAAGCCACGCATAATTTTTAGGGGGTCATCATTGCCGATGAAAAACGATCAGTGATGATGGTCTAGCAACAAACAAATTTGATTTTACATGATATATGTAGTATTTTATATAGCAAAAATGCAATCGATTGTTCAATTAAAAAATAAATAATTATGACAGTAAAAACAGAAACACGTTATGCAGTCCATCCTGAGGACTTTAAAAAATATGATACGCAACGGATACGTGATGAATTTTTGATCGAAAATGTAATGGTCGACGATCAAATTTCGCTTACATATTCGCAGTACGACCGTTATATTGTTGGTGGTGCCGTGCCGGTAACAAAAAAGCTGGAACTTGACCCGTTTGATGATTTAAAAGCCGATTTCTTTTTGCAGCGCCGCGAAATGGGGATCATCAATATTGGAGGTGCCGGAAGGGTTATAACCGAAAACGAAGTATTTGAACTCGGGTACAAAGAAGCTGTTTACCTGGGACGTGGTACTAAAGATGTAGTATTTGAGTCAATCGACAAAAATGCACCTGCTCACTTTTACATTAACTCAGCACCTGCACACCGCGAAAACCCTTGTAAAAAAATGACACTTGAAACTGCAAATGTTCTTCATAAAGGTTCGGCAAAAGAATCAAATGAACGTCAGATCAATCAGTTAATTATTAATGAGCTGGTTGATACTTGTCAATTGCAAATGGGTATGACCGAGCTAAAAGAAGGTAGCGTTTGGAATACCATGCCGGTACACACGCACAGCCGTCGTATGGAAGCCTACCTGTATTTTGAGGTACCCGAGGGGCAGGCTATTTGCCACTTCATGGGGCAGCCCGACGAAACCCGCCACATCTGGATGCAGAACGAACAGGCTGTTTTGTCGCCTAACTGGAGTATCCATAGTGCTGCCGGAACTTCAAACTATATTTTCATTTGGGGTATGGCAGGCGAAAACCTTGATTATGGCGATATGGATGTTCGTCAACCTAATGAAATACGATAAATAACCATTTTAAAAATAATATTATGAGTGAAGCAAAAAAGCAATACGCGTATAAGTACGATGAAATGCAAGCACACCATGTTGCCAGTAAGGTGGAACGCCGGTTAGTGCATACCGATAACCTTATGCTGGTTAATGTAGAATTTTCAGACGGGCCAACAAATGAACCCGATCCATTTCATTCGCATCCACATGAACAAGTATCGTACCTGGCCGATGGCGAAATTTATCTTTTTGTCGGAGACGAAGAAAAAGTTCATCTCAAAGCCGGCGATAAATATGCAATACCATCAGATATTCCGCATACTATTCAACGGTTGACATCTTATGTGCGTATAATCGATTGCTTCACCCCTTTACGTGAAGATTTTTTATAAACCATAAAACAAAAATGAAATGAACAAGGATATTGAAAAATTGTATGACCTTACCGGTAAAGTTGCACTGGTAACGGGGGGGACACATGGAATTGGTATGGCAATTGGCAAATCTCTTGCTAATGCAGGTGCTAAATTGTGTGTTAACGATTTAAGCGAAGAAAAACTGGCTGAAAGTAAAAAAGAATATGCCAAAGATGGCATTGATGTTTACACGCTTGTTTTCGACGTAACCAAAGAAGAAGATGTGGACAGGGGGATTACTGAAATTGAAAAAGAAGTAGGCCCTATTGACATACTGGTTAACAATGCCGGAATTATCAAGCGTGTTCCAATACTCGATATGCCTGTTAAAGAGTATGAGCAGGTAATTGATGTTGATCTTGTGGCACCCTTTATCGTATCAAAACGTGTGGCACCGAATATGATTGAGCGGCGTAGTGGTAAAATTATCAACTTGTGTTCAATGATGAGTGTTTACGGTCGTAACAGTGTATCGGCCTATGCTGCGGCAAAAGGTGGATTGAAACTGTTAACTGAAAATATGACCTGTGAATGGGCAAAATACAATATTCAGGTTAACGGAATAGGACCTGGATACATTGCTACAGCACAAACAGCACCAATCCGCGAAGGTGGTCACCCGTTTAACGACTTGGTTATGACCCGTACACCTGCAGGCCGCTGGGGCGAACCCGAAGATGTGGGTAATGCCGCGCTTTTCCTTGCATCAAATGCAAGTGATTTTGTTAATGGCCACGTGTTGTATGTCGATGGTGGTATTTTGGCCAACTTTGGTTATGTGAAAGGTGAAAACGACCTATAAAGAATATTAATATGAAGTATTCAGTTTTAATTTTCACAATTGTTGCTTTAATTTTTTCATCATGTGGTGAAAAACAGGCACAGATAACTGTCACGAATAATTCTGATACCGATTTGAAAGCAAAAAGCATTGTGGCAGAACGCGCAGATATCGAAATAAAATATGGCGCAATGCCCGATGGCGCTATGGCTTGGCTTAAAGATGAAAATGGGAATCAGATATTGGCCCAGCTCGACGATCTGGATGGCGACATGAAATGGGATGAGTTATATACCCAAATTGATTTGAAAGCTGGTGAATCAAAATCATTTTATCTAATATTTGATGAGCCCTCGGCCTTCAACAATGTTGAATATCGTACCAATATCCGGTTTGCCGACATTAACGATGCTTCAAAAGAATATGTTGAAGCGGAAAGGTTAAGTTCAAAAACAACTGAAATCAGCCAAAAGCACTTTCAGTTTGAAGGCCCGGGATGGGAAAACGATGTGGTAGGTTTCCGTAACTATTTTGATGCCCGTAATGGTATCGATATTTTTGGAAAACGAACATCTGAAATGGTGCTCGACCAATGTGGTTTAGCCGATGGCCCAACATATCATGAGCTACAGCCATGGGGCATGGATATCCTCAAAGTGGGGACTTCACTTGGTGCCGGCGCTATTGCTCTTCAAACTGAATCGGGTTTACATCGTGTTGGTCCTGACAGTAAAGGAACTTTTACATTAGTAAAAGAAGGTCCGTTACGTTCAATTATCGACCTTGATTTTAAAGGCATGGAGGTTGATGGGAATAGCGTTAATATTAAGCACCGAATTTCAATTGAAGCTGGTAAACCGTATTACAACAGCAAAGTGTTTTACGAAAACGCTCCAAATGCTCAATTAGTAACCGGTATTGTAAACCTCGACTCAGATTCAGCATATACCAAAACTTTACCAGATATTTCTGCTTTTTATACATATGATAATCAGGCTTACGAAGGTGAAAAACTGGGGTTAGCGTTAATTGCCCCTTATGGTAATGTTGAAGTAGTTATGGCTCCAGAAGAAGGAGAGGGCATAACACAAACATTTTACACTGCATTTGACAGCCCCAAACAACCTGTAAAATATTTTTTTATGGCCGGATGGGAAAAACAGGATAATGTGTATGCTACACAAAAAGGCTTTGAAAAGCGATTAATAAAACAAATGGAGCAACTTTCAGCTTCAATTGATGTGGAAATATAAAAATTAGTATATTGATTGAATTATAAGAAAAAGGCTGCCTGATAATTTTGGGTGGCCTTTATTTTGATTTTAAATCAATATTTTAGTGAGTAATGCAAAAATGTAGAATGGATGTTTAACTACAATAACCAACTTTCGCTTATTCATGGCGATTCATGGGGTGGCAATTAAATGGACGATGGCGTTTCAAAGAAGGACAACGGGTTTTCAACCCGTTTTCTAAGAGGAAAACAGGTTTTTAACCTGTTTTGTTAAGAGGAGAACGGGTTTCTAACCCGTTTAACACGAAATATCTTAATATCCAATTGTTTCTTTGCGCCTTCGCGCCCCTGCGGTTAAAATCGGGCAATAATATATCAATGCCACGAATTCACGAATTAAAATTCGTGTTTGGTTTAATATGTGGGGATTTATCAATAAAACATTCGTGAATTAGTGGCGGAAAAAAACAATGCCGTTATGTTTCTAACCTGTTTTTTGAATGCGTCTGCGTTACCCACCCTTTAAAAAAGCGTGTTCCCCTTAGGACTGTAAAGTTGCGGGGTGCGGTAAGGGGAGAACAGGTTTTCAACCTGTTTTGTTAAGAGGAGAACGGGTTTCTAACCCGTTTAACACGAAATATCTTAATATCCAATTCCGGCCATGTTTGCCATGCCACATTTATCCACAACACCGGTTGGCCGGGGAAAGGAGGGGCGAACTTTTTACCCCCGGCTTAAAAGCCGGGGCAATTAACTCCACTATGTTCCGTTGAACGCTGTTTCATATGCTGTGGGTAAGTTTTTTTGCCTGTTTTTGGTGGTTTATCGCTTCGTTAAAAAATGTTTCCCAATATTTACAACAGCGAAGTTGACAAGATGAATTACCCACACTTTTAAGTGTGGGATGCAGATAAGTCACAGAACATCTAACCGGCTTTAGCCGAATATAAAAACAGCTGGCCAATTATGAACCGAAAGCCAGACGGCAATTCAAATGCTACGGATAATTTGTTTTGATTATTATTTTCAGCCATAAGACTTCGATGTGCAATTTTTAGTTCCTCCGGGGGTTAGGGGGCTCTATTTTTCTTTGCGCCCCTGCGGTTAAAATCGGGCAATAATATATCAATGCCACGAATTCACGAATTAAATTCGTGTTTGTTGTAATATGTGATGGGTTATCAATAAAACATTCGTGAATTAGTGGCAGATAAAGATACAATCTCTTCAGCTATATGGTTCAATATTGTAGCCACCCGATTCCCGGGGCACGGTTTGGAATCAACAATAGAAATAAATCCGTGTCAATCGGTGTAAATCTGTGGATGGAAAGTTTTAAACGGACAACGGGTTTCCAACCCGTTTTTTGAGAAACATGTTTAATTGTTAAATGCCAAAGCATTTAATCCCGGAAGTCTTAATTCAATTCTTCAACCTTATTCTTCAGTTCATCGACTTTCATTTCTTTATCAAAAGAAAAGGTAGCTGAATTTTTGGTTACAAAATCGAGTAGGGTCAACGATTTCTGGTAATATTCCCTGCTGTCATCGTATTGGCCTTGAGCATAGAAAAGCTCGGCTTGTGCCCTGAATAGTTCCGAGAGAACTTCAAGATGGCCGTCTTCGTAATTGTGTTTATTTAGAAGGGTGTCGGTTAATTCTTCGTTTGGTATTTTCTGAAAGAAGGTCGCATCTTCACTTAGTCTTTTTGTAGCATGTTTTAAGTTTTCTTTACACAAAGAAAACCAATAAGCACCGGAATAAAAAATACAATTTAAGGTGTTTGGATTATTGGAAAATAGGTGCAACTTTCCAATGATCCAATAATCCATACCTTAAAATATTTTAGAACTTTAAAGACATCCATTTAAGGATAATTTCTTGAACAATTGTTTCTGCTAATTAAGCGGGTCGCCATAAATTGCACCCCGTCCGTGGGTTCCAATATAAACGCGCCCGTATTTTTTGGGATCTCCGGTTATGTGGAGCAATAAACCCCATTCATGTTCATCGTCGTTAATACGTACCCAGCTTTGGGCCTTATCATCGGAGCGATAAATGCCCCGGGTTCCGTTTACAGTCCCTATGAGGTAAAGTGCGGGATAATCTTCGCCGGGGGCAGCTTTACCGAATCCAAACCCGTGTATTTCGCTCACCTTGGGTTGAAGCGAGAATACTTTTCCGATGGGGGCATGATATAAACCGTTGAAAGCCGCGATCCACAGGTCGTTTTCATAACCGGGTGTTGCATAAATGCGGTCTTGTCCGCCCCGGCGGTCGCCCCGGTTGCTCCCTTGTTGGGCAAGCCCGTTTTCCAAGCTTATTTTACTTGTGGTAAATGATTTTGCGCCATCAGTGCTTTGGTACAGCACACCTTCGTATAAATCTACGGCATAAAACTTTAGCGGGTTAACCTTGTCGGCAACCACACGTGTGTTGGCAGTCAGTTCAGTTATTTCCGCCCATGTTTCACCCTTGTTGCTTGTTCTGTAAGGTTTTTGTCGTTGTGGCGTCCATACCCAGGTTGCACCATCTGCTGATACCGCTATGCTTCCGTGCCGGCTGTCATCGGTGGGCATAGTTGCTGGTTTCCAGCTTTTACCATAATCAACCGAATAGCCGATATTACTGCTGTTGTGGTGTCCCGATGAAATCCCGACACGCACGATCACTTCAGGTTTTTGCCATGCACAGGTCACATCGTCACAATTGCCAAAAAACGGGTTTTTGAAGTATTGCCCTTCCTCGGCTTTATCGAGGTTCCAGTGTACAAATCCGGCGTAATCACCTATTCCGGTTATGAGATGGGCACCCTCGGGAGGACTGCATAGTGAGAGGGGTACCGTTTCTTCAATTCCGCGGGTGTAAACGCTCCATTTAACGGGTTTGTTGTTATCAATATCCGATAAGTTGAAGGTTTCGAACCCTCCAAAGCCTGTTGTAAAAATGGCATGGTTGGGGTTAAACGGGTTGATTTCAACATCGAACATCCAGTGGAGTGGGGTGTATTCGGTATATGGGGCGATCGAATAATCAAATTCAGCACCGCTTTCCATAATAGGCTTCCAGGTTTCACCGCCGTTAGTGGAGCGATAAATATCGGCACCACCATGTTCGCCCCAGCGGTGGAAAACACTGGCCAAAATAGTTTCCGGGTTTGAAGGGGCAACTTCAACCGTGGCATAGCCGAAAGTTTTGCCTGTTTCGGGGTTTGGTTTGTCGGGTGTGATATCGGTCCATTTTTCTGTTTCGATATTGTATTTCCATACACCGCCGTTCGTCATGCGGGATGGGCCGGGCGTGTTTCCATAAGCAATGTAAAGGTTGCCGTTACTTGAAATTTTCCCTTGTGTGGGGCGGTATTGTGTAGGTTGGCCAGCAACTGCTTCCCATGTTTTACCTCCATCGGTTGACTGAAAAAGGTTATGGCGGTTCATGAGCGACACCCCGGCGAAAATATGCTGGCTTTTATCCGCAGTTGTTTTTTGTGGTGCATAGGCAATCCAAACAATTCCGCTTCCACGTTGGTTCCACATCCATCTACGTTGTTCCCTTTCCGAAAGTGAATCGGGTGCTGTTTCAGTAACATCGGGAAAGGATTCAACTTTGTTCCAGCTCATGCCTGCATCGGTGCTTTTCCATAGTCCGGCATGACGTGTACCCAGATAAATGATGTTGCCGTTAAGCGGGTCAACCCTCATACGTTCACCGTTTCCACGGCCGTTTTCGTTGCCCCCAAATTTAAAAGGAACTTTTAACCGTGTAAATGTGTTACCACGGTCGTTTGAAACTAAAATTTCTCCGTTTGGGCTGCGTTCACGGGTGTATGTACCACAGGCCATGTATAATTTATCAGGGTCATTCGGGTCTAAAGCAATGCTTTCAATGCCCATCAGGTTGCTTTCGGCATACGAAACCCAGTCGGTAAGTGGAATCCAGCGTTTTGCTTGTTCGTCCCAGCGATAGGCCCCACCCATATCGGTACGGGCATAACGCAAATCTTTTTCGGTGGGGTGAAAAACAATGCCATCGACAAATCCGCCGCCGGTAATGGTAACGTTTTTCCACTCGTAAGCTTCATTATGGTTTTTTGATGATGAACAAGCCATCGATATTACGATGACCATGAATAAGGTTAAGTAGTTAGATCGTTTCATAAATAATTTGATTTTTATTGAGTAATTCTTCCAAGGTTCAAAATTATAAAAAATCAACATTGAAAATGTAACCATTTCATCGATAACTGATTTTTATAAACGTGGTAAAAATATTTTCTTTTAATGTGTTGAAATTCAGTATCAATGGTACTTGTGACTGTTTTTAATGTTGAAAAACTATGTTTTTACTGGGAATTGAACATGTTTTTTTCATATATTTAAATATCATGTTATTATACTTTATGTATTAATTAAAACAATAAAAATGAATATAGTTCATATAAGTGCCGAATGTTATCCGGTGGCAAAAGCAGGCGGCCTGGCAGATGTAGCGGGGGCTTTGCCAAAGTATCAAAAGGAGTTGGGGCACAAGGCTTCGGTAATAATGCCCTTCTATTATAATAAATTCAAAAATGAACATTCTTTTAAAGATATATTTACCGGCTATGCCCGTTTGGGTGACATAACTTATACTTTTAATGTAATAGTGCCACTGGATGTTGATTTTGGGTATGATATTTACATGATTGATATCCCAGGTTTATTCGACCGTGAAGCTATTTATTCGTATGACGATGATATCGAACGGTTTATTACATTTCAAATTGCAACTTTGAATTGGCTTAATGCATGGGAATCAAAAATTGATGTGGTTCATTGCCATGACCAGCACACGGGGTTTATCCCTTTTTTGATGTCGAAAGTATGGGAATACAGAAAATTTGAGCATGTGCCAACCGTTTTTACCATTCATAATGGTGAATACCAGGGGCAGTTTGGTTTTGATAAGTTGCATTATTTACCACCATTTCATTCATTCTATAACGGATTGGTTGAATGGCACGGTGACATAAACCCGCTTGCATCAGCAATTAAATGTGCATGGAAAGTAACCACGGTTTCACCCAATTATATGAATGAAATCAGCTACTCAATGAAAGGGCTGGAACGCTTGCTTCAACAGGAGCAAGCAAAATGTACGGGGATTTTAAACGGTATTGATGTAAGTGTATGGAATCCTGAAACAGACCCATTGCTTGACGCACATTACGGAATCAGAAATGTGAGTGGCGGTAAAAAGGCTTTGAAAGACAAACTTTGCAAGGAGTTTAACTTAAAGCCGTCAAAGCCTTTGTTTGCTTTTATTGGTCGTTTGGTAAACGAAAAAGGTGCCGATATTTTACCCGATGTAGTTTATCAGGCCATGTCGCGTTATCCCGGGGAGCAAAATATATTAATACTGGGTTCGGGCGAGAAGGTCATTGAGGGTGCTTTGCTGCACATGGAAGAAATGTTTAAGGGAACATTTTGTTCCTACATTGGGTACAACGAAAAACTTTCGCACGAAATATATGGTGGGGCCGATTTCCTTTTGATGCCTTCAAGGGTTGAACCATGTGGCTTAAACCAACTGTACGCATTAAGGTACGGAACTATACCAATAGTTCGCCGTACTGGTGGGCTGAAGGATACTGTAATCGATATCGGCGATGATGGTTTTGGTTTTTGTCATAACGAATGTACAACACACGATGTTTTACATTCGATAGAAAGGGCAAAAGTGTTATTTAGCAATAAAAAAGATTTGCGAAAAATACGGACACAAATCATGAAACTCGACCATTCGTGGAACAAAGCTGCCGAAGAATACGTTGAACTTTATAAATCGATATAATAAACACACTAACTAACTGATTATGAAAGAAAATACATTAGCCATTATTTTAGGGGGAGGACAAGGAACCAGATTATCACCATTGACAGACGAGCGCTCAAAGCCGGCAGTGCCCATTGCAGGAAAATACCGGTTGGTTGATATTCCCATTTCAAACTGTTTGAACTCGGATATTAACCGGATGTTTGTTTTGACCCAGTTTAATTCGGCATCGCTTAATCAGCACATTAAGAATACTTATCAGTTTAGTAATTTTTCAAGTGCTTTTGTTGATGTACTTGCTGCTGAGCAAACCCCTGAAAACAAAAACTGGTTTCAGGGAACAGCCGATGCGGTACGACAATGCCTGCACCATTTTTTAAATTTTGAATTTGAGTATGCCATGATACTTTCTGGTGATCAATTGTATCAAATGGATTACCAAAAGATGATTGATGCACATGCCGGGGCCGGTGCAGATATTACACTGGCAACATTACCTGTTGTGGCAAAGGAAGCCCCGGAATTTGGTATCCTGAAATCAGATGAAAACCACTGGATCCGCGAATTTATTGAAAAGCCGGCCATGGAACTTTTGCCAGACTGGAAATCGGTTGTAGGCGAAGAGATGGAACAAAAAGGGCGTTTGTACCTGGCATCTATGGGTATTTATGTTTTTAACCGCGATTTGCTGATTCAATTAATGGAAGAAGATACCAAAGATTTTGGTAAGGAAATTATTCCCGATGCGATTGATAAATATAAAGTAATGAGTTATCAGTATGAAGGGTACTGGACTGATATTGGTAACATTGATGCTTTTTATGAAGAAAACCTTGCACTAACTGATGATATTCCGGCGTTCAACTTGTTCGATAAAGACAGAACAATTTATACTCACGCCAGGCTCTTGCCACCCAGTAAAATTTCAGGTACTTGCTTATACCGTGCGATGGTAACAGAAGGGTGTATTATCAACGCGAAGGAGATTACACATTCAGTAATTGGAATACGTTCGCGAATTGGAAAAGATACAGTTATAAGCAATAGTTATGTGATGGGTAACGATTATTATCAGGAACTGGGTGAAATTGATTATACAACAAATGATGGTAAGGTAATGGGAATAGGTGAGCGTTGTTATCTCGACCGTTGTATTGTTGATAAAAACTGCCGGATAGGTAACGATGTTACCATAAAAGGCGGAGATCACCTTGAAGATACCAATAATAAGCTTTATGCTGTTAAAGATGGTATTGTAGTAATAAAGAAAGGTGCAGTATTGCCTAATGGTTTTTCGATATAGTTAAAGAAAGCAATAGGAAGCAATAGGAAGCAATTGAAAGCGATAGAAAGCAATAGAAAGCGATAGGGGACAATAGTAAATGTTGTTTCCTGTCGCTTTTCTAATGGTTACATTTCCAGGGCTATGGGGCAATGGTCGCTACCCATTACTTCATTATGAATTGTTGCTGATTTAACGCTTTGTATGAATTTTTCACTTACCAGAAAATAATCAATTCTCCAGCCTACATTTTTACCACGTGCTCCGGCACGGTAGCTCCACCAGGTGTATTGGCCTGTTTTTTCAGGATGAAAATACCGGAACGAATCCACCAGCCCGTTGTTTGTGAAACGGTCCATACCGTCAATTTCTTCCTGCATAAAACCAGCATGTTTATTGTAATTGGCTTTAGGGCGGGCCAGGTCAATCGATTTATGGGCAACATTAAAATCGCCACAAACCACTACCGGCTTCTTATTCTCAAGTTTTTTCAGGTAATCCAGAAAGCTTGAGTCCCATTGTTGACGGTAACCGAGCCTTTTCAATTCGCTACCCGAGTTTGGGACATACACATTAACAAGATAGAAATCGTTAAACTCGGCACATAAAACCCTTCCTTCGTTATCGTGTTCATCCTGCCCTATACCTTTTGAAATTGAAAGCGGCTTTGTTTTCGTGAGAATGGCAGTTCCAGAGTAACCCTTTTTTTCAGCCGAATTGGAGTAAACATGATAACCATTCAGTGGCTCAAGGGCTTTAGCCACCTGATCGTCCTGTGCTTTGGTCTCCTGCAGGCACAATATATCGGGGTTTAAAGCTTCAATATCTGTAAAAAAATTCTTTTTAGTCACGGCACGTAAGCCGTTTACATTCCATGAGATTATTTTCATTTTTTTAATTTTTTTTCACAAATGAGACTTATAGTTTTCTCTATTTCTTTTGGGAACTCGCTATACCTTTGGACAAGTGATACAAGTCGTAATTATGTTTGTTACATTATGTTTTTATGTCAGAATACAAAACCTACCTATTATTATTCTTTTATATTCCTATATTCAAGTAATTCTTCAGTGGTTATTAAATTAGAGAATCCTTTATCTCTTAAGCCTTTTATTAGTTTTTTGTCTCCAGTCCACAGTTTACATCTTAATTGTTTGCTTAATGCAACAAAAGCAATATCATCAAGGTCAACATCATTTACAAGTTTGTGGGCAATTTTCCAATTTGCTTCAGAAATTTGCTCCTCAGAAATAAACTTAATTTCTTTAGTTATGTAATACTCTGTATGTTGAATTTTTTCTATCGATTGACGTGAAATCTTTGAAAGTTTGTCGTAATGATTCTTTATTTCAAAACGAAGATATTCAGCAGAAAAAAAATCCAAAACTTTAAAAGAATTTAAAAGCAGATCGCCAATTTTGCCATCTGAATTTAGAATCGCACTAAATACTATATTCGTATCTACAATTATTTTCATTGTATGAAACGTTGTTTATTTTTATCCCACCAATTTTTATTAACATCTTTGGCTAAATTATCAATATCCGATTGTTTTGCTTTGCTTGTTGATGTTAATTCCTGATAATTCAGATAATCCATTAAGCGTTGAAGGCCATATGTGTTTACTTTGGATGATACTCTTATAACTATTTCAGATTTAGTTCTTTCTACTAGCATATTTTCATTTTTTTAGAAGCATTATTTTCATCGATAAAATTAGGCTTTTGAATAGATTATTCAAAATGTTTTTAGTCGTTATCGTATAAATTGTACTATGGACAATTTCTTAAAACAGTTAAATGGAGGGAAAAACTAAACATTTTCTAAAAGAAAATCATTTGCGGTTACCACCTGAATAGTATGTCCATCCTTTATTATTGTATCTTTATCGTTTAATGTTACCAACCGGGCTGTATTAATGTTGAAAAATTTCATAGCTTCAATTGCCCCGTGTATTTCCCGGTCAATATTCTCGGGTGTAAGTTCATAACATACTTGTATTACTTGTTTCGGTTTTCCTCTCGACAAGGTTATGAAATCACACTCGGCTGCATTTTTATTGTCGAAGTAAAATATTTCATTGTTTGTCCGGCGCAAATGATTAAAAACCATATTTTCAAATTTTTGCCCCAGGTCACTGGTTGATTTCAACGATAATGACTCAATTAAACCTGTATCAATGCTATATACCTTTTTGGGATTTACCATCATAGCTTTTTGTGAATGACTATACATGGATACAAACGAAAATAAATAACTGTTTTCGAGGTGACTGAGCCAATTGATGATGGTGCTTGTTGCTGAAATTGAAAGTGATTGTTTTATTTTAGAAGCTGAAAACCGGTTGCCAACATTGGAAACAAGAAATGATGCAAGGTTCTGCAAACTTTTTATTTCTTTGATGCCATACCGTGCCACAATATCCCTGATGATAATGTCGTCGTACAATGTTGTGAGTTGTAACACATCATCTGTTTTCAAATACTCGGGGAATCCCCCTTTATACAAATATTCTACAGTTGATTCAGGTTCTTTTGGAAGTGAGTTGAATTTGATAAATTCGTTATAAGAAAATGGGAATAGTTCCTGTGAAATGTGACGCCCAGTGAGTTTTGTCCCAAGTTCGTGACTCAGTAACGAAGCATTTGAACCTGTAACTACAATCTTGAAGCCTTCGTCAAGTTTTTGCCTGATATACAGTTCCCATTTGTCTATCATTTGAATTTCATCAAAAAACAACCATTCGAAATCGTTTTTTTCAATGATATTGTCTAAACGTGAAAAATCATTTAACGAAAAATTATATAGTAAAGGAGATTCAAAATTAATATACAAAGATTTATCGTCCCCCATTTGTTTTATCATTTGATGCATCAGTGTACTTTTACCACAACGCCTGATACCGGAAATGATTAAAGCATGGGAGTGGATGCTTTTCAAGTTGATTTTTATTTCCCGTGGTAGTCCTTCAGGTATTTTCATTAATCGTTCTTTTTGTTGAACGATTACTTTTAATATATCTTTTTCAAGCAACATAGATGTATAAGTATAGATGTTGTTTCCAAAGATACAAATTTGTTTGATGGTATCAAACAAATTTGTAGTTTTCCATCAAACAAATATTAAATTGCTTTTCAAAAACAGTTATGTGCTTTTACTGTTATATTAAAAAACATTTTTATAAAGATTGAGATATGACAACATCAAAATGGACATTTAATAATATTCCTGATTTACAGGGGAAGACAATTATTGTAACTGGCGGTAACAGCGGCCTTGGTTATGAGTCGGTAAAAGCTTTTGCACATAAAGGGGCTAAGGTGGTTTTGGCATGCCGAAACCTTGAAAAAGGGGAGAAGGCCAAAAATGAAATCATACAGGCAAACTCCAAAGGCAAAATTGAGGTCATGATGATTGACCTGATGGATCTGGGCTCGGTAAAACAATTTGCCCATGATTTTAAAAGTAAATATTCAGCACTTGATGTGCTGTTAAATAATGCAGGCATCATGGCAACTCCGTACTTTAAAACAAAAGATGGGTTTGAAGCACAATTTGGTACCAATCACCTTGGGCATTTTGCACTTACCGGCTTGTTGTTGGATGTGCTAAAAGCAACCCCGGGTTCCCGTGTTGTGAATGTGAGCAGTATGGCGCATAAATCAGGAAAAATGGACTTTGACGACCTGATGTTCGAGAAAGGCCGGGAGTTTAAAACCATGAAGGCTTATGGTCAGTCGAAACTGGCAATCTTGTTGTTCACTTATGAATTGCAGCGATATTTCGAGAAAGAAAAAATTGGAAGTATTTCTGTTGCTGCGCATCCGGGTGGTTCAAATACACGACTGGCCGGACATCTTGAGAAAAATGGTTTTATGAAGTTTGTGTCGAAAGCATTACGTGGAATTATGCAAAGTGCCGAAATTGGAGCTTTGCCACAAATCAGGGCCGCAGTTGACCCAAATGTGAAAGGTGGTGAATATTATGGTCCCGGAGGAATTGGCGAAATAGCCGGATATCCTGTTTTGGTTAAGTCAACACCCGCATCGTATAATACTGAAGATGCTAAAAGGCTATGGGAAATATCAGAGAAATTGACCGGAGTACATTACTAAAAGTGGATATTTTATTTAACTAAGGGGTAATGCCTCGGGCAGTGAATACATCGAAAATGTTGAAACACCTTTATTTGTTGATTTTCAAAACAAAGATTTTCAGTTAACCCCCGAATATTCAAACATTGGCAATCCGGCACCAATACCTGAAAAGGTTGTCTCATTGTTAGGTGTAGAAGCTGGTTCAAAACCATTTGTAGGGGCGGTTGCGCCATAAAACAAATAGCACATCATTTGGAAACAAAATGGCAGGTATCACAATTCTTTAATTACAGCAGTATTTTATATGTTTATTACCTGAAAAAATCTAATAAATGAATATCAATAGTGTCCGGTTAAAATAAATAGAATTGGGCTAAAGCCCCTGTTTTATAGAGCTTTCAATAGCCCCGGGCTTAAGCCCGGGGTAACTGATTTATATCTACGAATCTGGGCTTTAGCCCAATCTGATAATCAGTGTTTTAAACTGGATTCGCAAGGCATTTTAATATTTTTTGTCATTTACCGGACAACAATGAATGAATATATGAAATCTGTTATAAGAATTATGCCTGCCATTTTACTTTTTCTGTCGATAAACGGCTGGGCAGGCAAACCGCAAGATGTGGATGCGAAAATAACCGGGGAATACACAGTACCCGAAGCCCCCGACTGGGTACACGATGCCGTGTTTTATCAAATTTATCCGCAAACATATAAAGATACCGATGGTGATGGTATTGGCGATTTGAACGGAATAATCGAACAACTTGATTACATTAAAAGCCTGGGCGTAAATGCGCTTTGGCTGAATCCATTTTTTGAGTCGCCTTTCAGGGATGCCGGATACGACATTTCTGATTATTACAAAGTTGCACCGCGCTATGGAAACAATAACGATGCCCGGCGCTTGTTCGAAGAGGCACATAAACGTGGCATAAAGGTTATTTTCGACTGGGTAATCAGTTATACTTCTATCGATCATCCGTGGTTTCAGGAGTCGGCAAAGCAAGAGCCCAACAAATATTCCAACTGGTTCATCTGGACCGACAATACCTGGGTAAACCCGCCCAAAAAGTACAGCGATGCATTTATAAAAGGCTATAGCAGACGTAACGGACAGTTTATGCGTAACTTTTACTGGAGCCAGCCTGCGTTGAATTTTGGTTTCACCAATCCTGAAGAACCCTGGATGCTGCCCATCGATCATCCCGATATTAAAGCGTTGCAGGAAGAACTGAAGAATGTGCTCCGTTTTTGGATGGACATGGGAGCCGATGGTTTTAGGGCCGATATGGCCGGTGCTTTGGTGAAAAATGCGAACGTGAAAGGCAACGACCAGTTTTTTAATTCGCGCGACGAGGGTACAAAACTTTTTTGGCAGGACATCCGCAAACTGATGGATGCCGAATATCCCGGTTCTTTTATGGTAGCCGAATGGTCGGGGCCAACCGATGCGCTCGATGATGCTTTCCATGCCGACTTTTTTCACTGGTTCGAAGGATATAACGATTTGGTGCAAAAGGAAAGCTGGCGAATTTTGAACGGTGTTTCCGAGGGGCACAGCTTTTTCGACCGTCAGGGACTGGGAAACATTCAGGCTTTTCTCGATAGTTATATGGAACAATACCTGGCAACCAAAGACCAGGGATACATCAACCTTCCGCTGGGAAACCACGATAATGCCCGCATAAATGTAAGACGTACCGACAAAGAACTGGAAATGATTTATGCTTTTGGATTGACCATGCCGGGTGTCCCGTTCGTGTATTATGGAAACGAAATTGGCATGCGCCAGCAATATGGCAATCCCAATGTTGAAGGGGCATATCCGCCGCGTTCGGGTGGGCGTACGCCTATGCAGTGGGCACCGGGTAAAAACCTGGGCTTCTCGTCAGGAAATCCTGGAGATTTGTATTTACCGGTCGATCAGGCAGATGATGCACCAACCGTTGCCGCACAGGAAAACAATCCTGAATCATTGTTAAACAGATTTCGTAAACTGGTGTCCCTTAAAACTTCAGAGCCGGCTTTAAAAGCTTATGCCGAGTTTGTACCCGTGTATGCTGCCGAAAAAACCTATCCGTTTATATACGCACGAGCAAACAACAACGAAATTATTTTGTGTTTGTACAACCCTGCCGATTGTACCGAAAACGCACAGTTTAACCTTAATATGACTATTGAAGATTTTGAATTGCTGATAGGTGATGAGCTAAATATCGAAACACAAGACGGTAAGTTCTCGGTTGAAATGCCTCCAATAAGTTATGCCTTGTATAAAGTGAAAAGGTAATATCATTTTATGTAAAAAAAACTAAAAGTAGTCTAATACCTCAAAATATCATCAAGCCCCTGTTTTATCTGGGTAAGCTCCTGGTCTGTAATTGTTCCGATTTTTTTCACCAGACGATCTTTAGACAAGGAACGGATGTGAAAAGTCAATATTTCGGAGGGTAATTTTAGATGGTTGTTATTATTTGGTTGCAGAACGATATTGCCTTTCATGTTTTTCACTTTAGTGGTTAAAGGGCAGGTGATTACAATAGGGAGTAAAGAGTTTAACATATCTCCGCTAATGATGACAACCGGCCTGAGCCCAGACTGTTCGCTACCTTTGACCGGATTCAGGTCGGTGAGCCATATTTCCTTTTGTCTCATTGGTTAAGCTGATTTATATAATCGATCATACCTTCTTCTGCAATGTCCATAACTTCCTTATCATTGGCAGCAGCCTTATATGATTTAATGTATTCAGCTTTGTTTATCTGATCAAGATAAATTGATAAGGCTTTTTCAATGATTTTATTTTTAGGAACTGTTTGCTTTTTAGACAATTCGTTTAGTCTATCTAATAAGGTATCGGGTAGTGAACTTGTAAAGGTTGACATGATTAAAAGTATTTATGAATCGTAAATATAATGTAACAATATGAGAAATCCAAAATTTTTCAGCATCATATTTGATTTACATAAATCAAATAAACCACTCTTGGATTTATAAAGGTTAAGATAGAATAAATGATTTGATAACTACAAAACACAGCCGAACGGATTACTTCGCCCGGCTGTGATATTTAGCGGGTTATCTTTTATTCTTCGTAGCTAATAAGTTCCAGATAATATTCTTCAGGCACATTTTTATCATCAATGAAGCGGGTCATCAATGAAAGAGGAAGGTTTTCATTGATACATGCATTTCTCATTTCGGTGCTTCCTGATCCATCATCATAAATTATCTCTACCAGATATCCTTCATAACCTGCATAATTATCAGTTCCTGTTACTTCAAATTCATAATATAAGCCACCAAAAGGGTAAGACCAGCTGGACCCAACCTCAAGCTCCTGATCCATAAATGCTTCTTCCCATGTAGGGTTGTAAAGCAACTGAGCCGGGGTCGCCTCAATAGCGTCCTTGAAATTTTCAGTGACATCGTCTGATCCACTTTCTTCCAAATTGAGAGGGTTACCATCAATTGTTCCGGTTATTTTTACCTCCGGATCTCCTACATTGATGTTAATCGTTCCCTGGGAAACTAATTCTCCACCTTCCTTTTTTTCATAGTTATACTGAAATGAGGTGTTGGCTTTAACCTGATATGGTTTCCATACTTCTTCTTCGCCATTATCTATTTTTTCAGGTTCTTCTTCATCGTCGCCACAAGCGAAGAGTAACGATAAGCTGAAAATCGTAATGAGCATAAATACATTTCGGTATGTAAAAATTGAGAGTTTCATAAAAAAGTATTTTTGGTTCGACAATAAATAACGTGATAATGTTTTATCTTTCAAGAATATAAAATAAAAAAAGCTGGAGGGAACACCAAATTATTAAGGGTGATTTATGTCATATATCTTGATATTTGCATTAATCGTTCCTTTCAAAAATGATTTCTGTTTTTTTTAGATTGTAAACACTTTTTCACAGGTATATGATAAATATTTCTACCTTTAATACCTGCATTTTTATTTCTTTGTTTGTAACTTTCTAATTAAAAATATAGACGAATGAATCTACTTCAATTCAAATTAAAAAAGTTACGGCACATCGCAGTTGGTGCCCTTGTATTATTTATTGTTGCTTGTTCGGGGAACAATAATAATGAAAAAGAAATGTCGTCTGTTGAAAAAATATTTGACAACGATTATGTAAATTTTCAGAGTTCCGGATCCGACTTTCCTTTGGTAGCAAACAGCAAAGCAGCCACTATCGTTATCGATGCAAATGACCATGAAGGCTTATTGCGCATTGTTAATTATTTTAAAGATGATGTTTTAAATGTTACAGGTAGTGAACCCAATGTAATATTGAATAACATTCCTTCAGAAAAAAATCTGGTTATTGTGGGCAGTATTGACAATAGCTCAATAATTAATCAATTAATAAAAGCCGGGAAGCTCGATGTTACCGGTGTGGAAGGTAATTGGGAGAATTCGTTGATTGAAGTAGTTGAAAAACCTTTCGAAGGGGTAGAAAGTGCGTTGGTTATTACCGGCAGCGACAAGCGGGGAACCTATTATGCTTTGCTCGATGTCTCTCGCAGAATGGGTGTTTCTCCCTGGTACTGGTGGGCTGAAGTACCGGTTGATAAACACGAAAATGTTTTTATTAAAAACGGACGTTTTGATTTGGGCGAGCCTAATGTGAAGTACCGTGGAATCTTTTTAAATGACGAAGAACCGGCACTGGGGCGTTGGGCTGTTGAAAATTATGGTGGTTTTAATCATCAGTTCTATGAAAAGGTATTTGAACTCATGCTTCGCCTGAAAGGGAACTATATGTGGCCGGCAATGTGGTGGGCAAGTTTTAACACCGATGACCCAATGAACCGAAAAATTGCTGATGAAATGGGCATTGTAATGGGTACTTCGCATCACGAGCCAATGGACAGGGCCCATGCCGAATGGAAAGCCAAAAAAGATAAAGGACCATGGAATTATGAAACAAATGCTGAAGAATTGCGTGAGTTCTGGCGCAAGGGGATTGAACGTATTGGCGACCGCGAAGTAATTATCAATATGGGTATGCGTGGTGATGGCGACATGGCCATGAGCGAAGATACTAATATTGAATTGCTTGAAAGTATTGTTGCTGATCAACGGGAAATTATCAAAGATGTTACCGGCAAAGAATTGTCGGAAGTACCACAAATGTGGGCATTGTATAAAGAAGTACAGGACTATTATGACCATGGCATGCGGGTTCCCGATGATATTACACTTTTATTATGTGACGATAACTGGGGCAACATCCGTAAACTACCAAAACCCGGGACACCCGGACGTTCAGGCGGGTATGGAATTTATTATCATTTTGATTACGTGGGTGGTCCACGAAATTACAAATGGCTTAATACAAGTCCGTTGCCCCGTGTATGGGAGCAGATGAACCTGGCATACGAGCACGGTGTAAATGAGTTGTGGCTGGTAAATGTAGGCGACCTGAAACCTATGGAATACCCGATTTCATTTTGGCTCGATTATGCCTGGAACCCCGAACGTATTCATGCCAACGACCTCGATGCTTATGCCAACTTGTGGGCTAAAGAACAATTTGGTGAAGCACAGGCTGAAGATATTGCCCGGTTAATGACCATGTACACAAAGTACAACGGCCGTCGCAAACCCGAATCAATCTATCCGGGAATGTACAGCATCCTGAATTATAACGAGGCAGATAATTTTGTAAAGAACTACAATGCATTATTTGAAAAAGCCGTTGATGTTGAGGGTAAGCTGCCCGATAAAATGAAAGATGCTTATTATCAATTGGTAAAACACCCCATTGAGGCTTGTTCAAATTTGAATGATTTGTATGTAACTGTTGCTAAAAATCGTTTATATGCAAAGCAAAATCGTTCGCTAACCAATAAGCTTGCACAAAAAGCCGGTCAATTATACCAAAACGATGCAGCAATTACCGATTTTTATCATAATGAACTTTCTAACGGTAAATGGAACAATATGATGAACCAAACACATATTGGTTATACCTATTGGCAACAACCCGAAAAAAACTCGATGCCTGAAGTTGAAAATATCGATGTGCCAGATAAAGCACTTATGGGTGTTGCTGTGAGTGGGTCTGAAGCCTGGTGGCCTGATACTAAAAAACAAATGGAATTACCACAAATTAATCCATACAGTACTGTAATGCCTCAAATTGATGTGTATGCAAGGGGGGCGAAATCAGTGCGTTTTGAAGCAGAAGCAGGTACCGACTGGTTGAAGTTATCGGCTGGGAGTGGCAGGGCTGCACTACAAACCAGTATAAAAGTATCGGCTGATTGGAAAAAAGTTCCCGTGGGGGAACACCGTGTACCTGTTACCATAACCGGGCCTGAAGGTAAATTTGTTGTGATATATGCCAATGTGTTTAAACCGGAAACCGATAAAAACAAAATTAAAGGTTTTGTTGAAGCCGGAGGGTGCATCTCAATAGAAGCTGGTAATTATTCGAGAAAAGTTGATACAGATAAAGCTTCCTGGCGCGAAATACCCGGATTGGGGCGGACAGTTTCTGCTATGCACCCTGTGCCTGTAAATTCAAAGCCTGTTGATCCGAATATTGAAAGTCCTGTTTTGGAATATGATGTCCATTTATTTTCAACCGGTATTTTTGAAGCAAAATTCCACCTTTCACCAACACAAAATATTTATAACGACGAAGGTTTAGAATTTGCTGTATCGGTTGATGGCGGGGAACCCCAAATTGTAAACATGCACGAGGGTTATTCATTCAATGATTGGGAGCAATCAGTTTTTGATAATACAATTTATGCTTCTGCTATGTTTGACATTAAAGCTCCCGGAAATCATACCCTCAAAGTGTGGATGGTTGATCCGGGTATAGTCTTGCAAAAAATTGTTATTTACACCGACGATCCTCGCTATACATATTTAGGGCCACCTCAAAGCGCAATTGTAAAATAATAAATTACTAATGTTTCGCAGTTGTAAGCAGCTGAATATTGTCACTTCGACGCAGGAGAAATCTCAGTTGCCCAATTTTTTGTCCACGGATTTTCACTGATTGATACAGATGGTATTACTTTTAATTTGCAGGTTGGGCATAAAATGGATGTTCATTTTGTTGTAAAACACCGGAGAGTGCAAGAGGGCGCAGAGGAGGTTTTGTTGCTTTTGTATAGGCTGGCTCAGCCATACGAAAGGATTGACCACGTCAATTTTCGATTCGTATAGCAAAGCACTACATAAGTGCGAAACTTCAGTAAATTAAAAAAACAGACAACGGAACATGCTCCCCTGTGTTTGCACTGTCTTGTTTACATCTCCCTCACATCGGCATAACTGCCACTCTCGTATTGTTTAACTTTCGGGATTGCGTTGGTTACAATCTCTGCAGCTTCGTGTATATCGGGCATTACACCGCTGCTTTTGGCATCCTGCAGTTTTTTTACTGCCGGAAATTTTTCACGGTCAACCGTGTACAGGTAATCCTGCATCCCCGAATCGATTAAACCCGGTGCCAGTGCGCAAAAATGAATTTCGGGCAGTTCCTGTGCATAGTGGTTTAACAGCAAGTTTAGTGATGATTTTGAGATTGAATAAGCATTCCACCCACGGGCTGCCCCTTGCGATGCCCCCGACGAAATGCCGATAACCTGGCCAATGCTTTGCACATTTTCACTTAATACATCTATCACATTTTTGTTGGCCCAAACATTGATGTCCATTACGCGTTTAAGCTCTTTAATAGTTATGTCACGGGTATCTTTAATTTCATTCAGTATGCCGGCATTCAGGATAACGATGTCAAGATTATCGATATTTTCTAAAAAATTTTTTACCGTTTGTTGCGACTCATTAAATTGCGTTAAGTCTTGTTGCAAAAAATGAAAGTTGTCATACGAATCCAACTCATCATTATGCTTCCGGCTAATGCCATATACATTATGGCCTTTTTTCAGATAATTCAAGGTAATTCCGTAGCCTAAACCTGAGCTTGTTCCTGTAATTAGTATGTTCATAGTTCTGTATTTATTTTAATGTTCCAACTATAATGAAATAATAGAATAAATCAAAAAAAAGATGAGAAAAATATTAAAGCACTTGAAACTGTTTATTCAAGCTTGAATCTTTCTATTTAAAAATTTACTGTTTATTTTGTAGTAAATTTGAATAGATACAGAATATGCCGCAAATATATCCCGATAGTTTTGAGCAGAAGATTGGGTTCGACCGCATCAGGGAAATACTCTCTAAAAATTGTTTAAGCGAAATGGGGCGCGAGAATGTAGCCCGTATCTCGTTTATGAACGATTTTTCAAAAATTGTTTATCATACAACATTGGTTGATGAGTTCCTGACCATCCTTGTTGAATACGACAATTT
>JASMTI010000302.1:0-22989 GCA_041694375.1 Bacteroidales bacterium
AACGACCTTCGATGTTTGAAGTTGATCCGATATAGAACTTGTCGATTTTATGAGAATATAAAATGTAGCAATAATACATGATCGGTCCGGGTATAAAAAAAGTCACTCGTTTAGACAAATGACTTTAAAAAGTGGGCGATATAGGATTCGAACCTATGACCCCTTGGGTGTAAACCAAGTGCTCTGAACCAACTGAGCTAATCGCCCTTAAATTATTATGTGTTATAAACTGAACGTAAATACTAGGCGATAAAGGATTCGAACTTATGCCCTCCCGATAAATCGGGATGCTCTGAACCAACTGAGCTAATCGCCCCTAAATTGTTATGTTGAACGTTGTTTTAATAAAAAAAGTGGGCGATAAAGGATTCGAACCTTTGACCCCTTGGGTGTAAACCAAGTGCTCTGAACCAACTGAGCTAATCGCCCTCTTATGCTTTGCCTTAAAGGCGGTGCAAATATATATCAATCTTTTTTATCGGCAAATAAAACGTCAAAAAATTACAACAAAAAAGAGCTGAAATCATACAGCTCTTTTTAATTATACTAAATATTAGATTGTTACTCAGCTATCAATTCTTTTGCACGATCCAAAATTGCTGTATCATCAAGTAAAACAACTCCTCCATCTGGTCCCGGCTCAATGTGCAAGCCTACTGATTTACCATTTTCGTAATTAGCACCTCCAAAATAGTTCCTGACGGTTTCTGCTTCAAGTCCAAATTCTTGAGCCAACTGCTTCATTGTACCGTCAGGTAAACTGTCTTTAATTTTACGGAGTTCATTGAATGTTATTTTTTTTGTCATGATATGAATTTTTATTGGTTAGAAAATAACGTTTACTTTACATTCTGCAACCATAAATTTAAAAGATTATTTGTAATTAGGAAGCGATTTTAAGAAGAAATTTTTCTTTTTTAGATATTTTTCACTATTCGCTTTTTTTCCATATTTAAGAATACCCATACATTAAGCTCTCCATGCAATTTTTAAAACAACAGAAGCAGCCTCGCAAATGCATGTTCTTAACATTTTTTAATAACTGCGTTTATTAAACGACCCCAAACAATCATAAACGGCTTGCTGCAATTCAGGCCTAAAGTTTTTATCAAACAATTTGGTGTTCTCACGAGATGGGTATACCCGGTTCGACATAAAAATAAAAAGCAAGCCATTTTCGGGGTCGGCCCAGGCAAATGTTCCGGTAAAACCACTGTGCCCAAAACTATGCTCACTCACAGCAACAGCCGGGTAAGCATCTTCCAGTTCATTCTCTTTATTGTCGATATACGGTTTATCAAAACCCAACCCACGCCTATTATCGTTTTCAGGGTATTGAACACGCGTAAATTCATCTAAGGTTGCCGGCTTAAGGTAATTCAAATCGCCATAATAACCTTTTTGTAAATAAAACTGCATAATTTTAGCCAAATCATTTGTGTTACCAAAAAGCCCGGCATGCCCCGAAACACCACCCATCATAGCAGCCCCCTCATCATGCACAAAACCTTGTATCAACTCTTTCCTAAAACTGGGATCTATTTCAGTGGGCACAATTTGCGAACGCTTTATGCTCTGAAACGGTTTGTACATTACTGTTGTAGCACCAAGGGGCAATAAAAAATCATTTTTCAGGCTTTCCTCATAATCAACACCGGTAACACTTTTCAGTAAATCGGGCATCATATAAAATGCAAGCCCCGAGTATGCATAATCATTTGTACGCAACAATTTACTGTTTTTTATCTCATTAAAAATATATTCTTTATAGCTATTTTTGACATACCACGAATTTGACATCCGTTTTGAAAAACCACTTGTTGGGTGGTCCCTCATGACCGACCTCCGACTCTGAAAATCCATCATGATGGTATCATAATAAAAGGGGATCCATGGCTTTAACCGTGCCTGATGGGCTAGTGCTTCGCGAAATGTAAAAAAAGCTTTGTCGGTATTTCTAAATGCGTACCAGTACCTGCTAAAAGCAGCATCTAAATCAATTAGCGAATCCTCAACTGCTTTCATTAACAATGGCAGCGGACCTGTAATTTTGGTAAGCGAAGCCCAATCGTAAATATGCTCTTTGCTGAGGGGGACAACACTGTCGTATGTAAAAAAGCCATAGGGTTGATGAAAGAAAACCTTCCCGTTTTTGGCCAGCAAAACCTGGCAACCCGGAAAAATTGTATCCCTGATCCCATAGTTCGCAAATGAGTCGATTTTAGATTGTAAAACAACAGAACACACCCCCACCTCTTCGGGAATGGTATATTTTAACCTGCCGGATGGAAAAATTTCTATTCCATGCCCGGCTTTGTATTTATTTCCTATGCTCACGGGCAGTTGACCATCGGCGCCTATGGCACCAAAAATAAGCTGGGCAGCATATTGCTGGTACAATTCATCTTCACCATAAGCAACAACCACACCCTCAGCTTTATTTACGCCGTTATATAATCCAACCGAATATGGATTGGCAAAGAAAGTAAGTATAGAATGATTTTTATTGATAATCTGGCTAACAGCCTCGGCATGCATAGGTTTTACCCCAAAATTATCCCGTGCCGAAAGTGTAGTACCATGTACCCCTACAACAACCAGATTGTACCTTTCAAGTATTTTCAACAACGATTTCAATTCCGGTATGCTAGCATTGGTTTTCAGGTTAAAATGGTCAACAGATGTATATTTCTCCAGCATTCCCTGAAAGGGTGTTTTGCTTTCTGTACCAACAGCTACCGATGCAACCCTCAATGTATCAAGCCGCTTAAGGGGCAAAAAATCATCATGGTTTTCGAGCACTGTCAGTGATTGTTCGTACAAATAACGCGAAGTCAACTGATAAGCCCCTTTTGTAAGCTCTTGCTTCCAAGTCACGTTTGGGGTTAGCTCACCTGCATTTATCCATTTTTTTGCCATTAACACTTTTCGGCATTTATCGTCAATCATTTCTGTTGATAATACGCCATTTTCTACAGCCCTGACAATTGCATCCGACACCAAACCGGGATTCAACACGAATTCAATCACATCTACACCTGCCCCAATTGCTTTTACCGCCGCTTCTGCTTCACTATAATCGCGGGTTATGCCTTTCATGTTCATCCCGTCGGAAAACACCAGCCCTTCAAAACCTAAAGAATCACGCAGAATATCGGTCATCATCCTTTTTGACAAAGTACCCGGCACCCCGGAACCATCAACCTTAGGCAAACTAATATGCGCACTCATGATGCCATTGATTCCACTATCGATGGCCGCTTGAAAAGGAACAAAATCAATCGTATCGAGCTCTGCATAGTTGCGGTTAACAGCCGGCAATGTTAAATGCGAATCGTAACGGGTGTCGCCGTGACCCGGAAAATGCTTTGCCGAAACGACAATATGCTCATCCATCATACCCTGTGCCAGGGCCAGGCTTTTGGCTGCTACCCGGTCGGGTTTTTCACCAAACGAGCGATAATTAATAATCGGGTTTTGGGGGTTTGAATTCACATCGGCTACAGGTGCAAAATTCAGGTTTAAACCCAAAGTACGAAGTTGCTGGCCTACTTCGCGCCCCATTTGGTATATCAAACTATCATCCTTTAAAGCACCCAATCCTATGGCATGTGGGTAGCTGATTACTGAATCGAGCCTGAACGACAACCCGTTTTCGGCATCGAGTGCCATAAAAAGCGGCACATCAGCAGCCGACTGGTAACTTTTCACACTGCGAATAATTTGCGAAGGGTTGTTCCGAAGAAACAATACACCACCAATATGATGCTTTTTGATATACGATATAATTTGTTGCTCATTGGCTTCACCCTGCGAAGGATAACTGGTTACCATGATCAGCTGCCCTACCTTTTCTTTCAGGCTCATATTTTCCATCAGAGAATCAACCCATTGTTTTTCAACATTAAAAAAGTCGGGTTTTTTAGCGAAAGAATTTAATGAGAGGAAAGTGAAAAGAATGATTATTATTTGTGCTAAACGCATATTTTTTTGCAATTTTTGTACCGTTACAGAATAAGCGTAAATTTATAAAAAAACCAATACGGGCAAAGCCATGAAGAAGTTAATAAGAAGTGTTTTTTTTATTGCATCCCTGTATATGTTTTCGGCAGGCTGCAAAGCTGAAACACTACCAGTTGAACCGGTACCAGGTGCCATGCAAGCTGAAAAATACATCAAGCTGCTGGACAACAAGAATGTAGCCATGATGGTCAACCACACCTCGATGGTTGATAGTACACATTTGGTTGATTTTCTGTTGAATAAAAACCTCAATGTGGTTAAAATTTTTGCAGTGGAACACGGTTTCAGGGGCGAAGCTGCCAACGGGGAAGAAATAAGCAGCACCAAAGACGAAAAAACAGGCTTGCCAATTGTTTCACTTTATGGCAAAAAGAAAAAACCAACAAGCTCCGATTTAAACGGTATTGACATTGTAGTTTTCGATATGCAGGATGTAGGCTGCCGATTTTACACATACATAAGCAGCATGCATTACCTGATGGAAGCCTGCGCCGAAAATAATGTTCAGCTTGTCATCCTCGACCGCCCAAACCCCAACGGCGATTATGTTGCCGGCCCAGTATTAAATACTGAATTAAAATCATTTGTGGGGATGCACCCAATACCCGTGGTACATGGATGCACTGTTGGTGAACTGGCACGAATGATTAACGGCGAAGGCTGGCTCAACATAGAAGGACAGTGTATGCTGACGGTTATACCCGTAAAATATTACACACACAAAACCCGCTATGAACCACCCATCCAACCATCGCCCAACCTTCCAAATCATCAAGCCGTTAGGCTTTATCCTTCGTTGTGCTTCTTTGAAGCAACGAATGTCAGCATCGGAAGGGGCACCGATTTTCCTTTCCAGGTTATCGGGTTTCCGGGCGGAAAAGGGGACTTCTCGTTCACACCGCGCGACATACCTGGTGTAAGCAACAACCCGCTTCACGAAGAAAAAGAATGCAGGGGGATCGACCTACGAGATTTAAAACCTGCACCGCAATTTACCCTGAAATATTTTATCGATTTTTATAACCAATTTAATGATCGCGAACAGTTTTGGAAAAGCAAACGTTGGATTGAGCTTCTTTCGGGTAGCAAGGAGCTATATCACCAAATAAACAAGGGACTTAGCAAAGAAGAAATTCGTGCAACCTGGCAAAATGAACAGGAAGTATATCTTTCATTGCGAAAAAAATATTTACTCTACCCTGATTTTAATTAGCATGCAACCACTAACATTGCTTTATATTTTTTTAGGATATTTCGCCTTACTTGTTGTTATCTCATATTTCACCGGACGAAAAAACAGCAGCAAGACTTTTTATACCGGCGACCGCAAATCGCCATGGTTTGTTGTCGCATTCGGCATGATTGGTGCCACACTTTCGGGTATAACTTTTATTTCAGTTCCGGGCGAAGTCAGTAACAGTTCTTTTTACTACCTGCAATTTGTGCTGGGCAATTTTGTGGGCTACCTCATTATTGCCAGTCTTTTACTGCCCTTCTATTATCGAAAAAACATCGTGTCGATTTATACAGTTTTGGTCGATAAAATGGGGCACCAGGGATATCTGGCCACATCGGGGTTTTTCATCCTGTCGAAAGTTATCGGTGCAGCTTTCAGGTTATATCTTGCAGCCTTGGTCATACACACTGCCATTTCCCAACCCCTCGGACTATCATTCGGGATAACAGTAATTATTTGCCTGATCTTAATATGGCTGTACACGGCCAAATCGGGCATAAAAACCGTTGTTTGGTCAGATGTTGCACAAACACTGGTTCTTCTTACGGCTGTAATCATGACCATCATAAGCATTAAAAACCAACTAGGCTTCGATTTTGCAACCTTGCATGATAGCATTATCAACGAAGCAGGTATTCGCATTTTTAATTTTGATTATCGTTCGCCCAATAATTTTTTTAAACAATTTGTTTCAGGAATTTTCATGACCATTGCCCTAAATGGCTTTGACCAGGACATTATACAAAAAAACCTCACTTGTCAAAATGGAATAAAAGCCCGTAAAAACATGATAACCTTCAGCATCCTTTTTGTGGTTGCAGTTGCCATATTTCTGATTTTGGGTGCCTTGCTCATTTTATTCGCCCAAGATAAAGGCATCCCAATACCCGGGAATACTGACCAATTATATCCTGCCATTGCTTTCAACCATTTGGGGGGCACAATTGCTGTTTTATTCATGCTGGGAATATCGGCGGCAGCATTTTCAAGTGCCGACTCAGCCACAACAGCACTGACCACAGCGTTTTCAGTCGATTTTTTAAAGCTTGAAAAAAAAGATGAAAAAACACAGAAGAGAACAAGAACACTAGTTCACCTTGGTTTTAACCTTTTAATTTTCATTGTTATATACCTTTTTTATAAGTTAAACAACGAAAGTGTGGTTATAGCCATATTTAAAGCAGCAGGTTACACTTACGGTCCTATTTTTGGTGTTTTTATGTTTTCATTTTTTATAAAAAGAATACCCAAATATCAATTTATCCTGCCAATTTGTATTTTATCCCCAATAATAACTTACGTAATTACGTTAATAAGTAAAGAAATGTTCTTTGGATACGAATTTGGTTTTGAGCTTATCATTGTAAACAGCTTGCTCACAATCATGCTTTTAACACTATTTTCGGAAAAAGACACAAAACGTTAAAAAACTTTAAAAAAAAGTTGTGATACTTCTTTCTGTTTTATTAAATTTGGAATGGATATTGTGTCCAATTGAAAGAATCTATTAATCAAACCATTTGACTGATAAAATCTTTAAAATACTAACACTGTTCAGCCTGGCTGTTCTTATACTAACAGGCTGTGAAGATGACAATTACATCTCTTCGGATGATGCGCGCCTGACGTTTTCAACCGATTCGTTGATGTTTGACACCATTTTCACAACAATTGGTTCCACCACAAAATCATTCAGGGTCATCAACCAGCATAATCAACCCATCCTCATTTCATCCATCGAACTGGCAGGTCTCGACGAATCGGCTTACCGCTTAAATATTGACGGGGAAATGGCCAACCAGGCTGAAAATATTGAACTGGCCGCAAACGACAGCATGTATGTTTTTGTTGAACTTACAGTTGACCCAAATGGCTCAAACCAGCCTATGATTGTGCAGGACTCCATTGTATTTATAACGAACAAAAATATCCAGGATGTAAACTTACTGGCGTGGGGGCAGGATTTCCATCCCATTAAGACAAAAGTTATTGAAACGACGACCTGGACAAGCGAAAAGCCATACCTGATTTATGATTACGCCCTGGTTGACAGCAATGCTGTTTTAACCATTGAGCCCGGTGCCAAAATATATTTCCATAAAGATGCTGTGCTGGCAGCCCTTGGTACAATTATCGCCAAAGGCACAACAACAATGCCGATAGAATTTTCTGGCGACAGGCTGGAAGCCATGTACAGCGATATACCCGACCAATGGTACGGGATTTTGTTGTACCCAAACAACAATACTACGCATATTTTTGAAAACGTAAATATAAAAAATGCCCGAATTGGATTGCAGGCCGGAACTGTTGAATATGAAGGCATGTCGAATGTTGTCCTTCACAATACGCGCATTGAGCACATGGGATATGCCGGGTTATTTGCTATCAAAGGTAACATATCGGCAACAAATACCCTGATTGCCGATTGTGGCAATTACCTTGCACTTTTAGCCGGTGGTGCTTATGATTTTACACACTGCACGCTCGCTAATTTTTGGAGTGGTTATTCAAACCGCCAGGCCGCATCGGTTGCTATCGCCAACCAGCTCATTATCCCCCAGGGAAACGATACGATAGCACAGGTATTCGATTTAGTAAAAGCAGACTGGAACAATTCCATTATATGGGGCAATTTATCATCTGAAATTGAATTTGGGCAAAACAAAGACTACGCCTTCAACTATAGTTTTAAAAATAGTTTGGTGAAAATTTCGGACAGTGTTTATAATGCCCGGCAAGAGAACTTTGAATCGAGCCTCATCAACCTTGACCCGCTTTTTGTTGATTATTCTGATTATGACTATCAGCTCGACTCCCTTTCTCCCGCAATTGATGCCGGCTCCATAGAATATGGCGAAATGGTACCATTCGATCTTAACAACAACAACCGACTTTCAGACGAAATCCCCGATATTGGTACTTATGAAAGATTGTTTGAAAAAGACGAAAAAGACGACTAAAATCTCGCGAACAAGCTTCATTTTCATTTTCGGCTTCTTGGCTTCTGTGTCGCTACAAGCACAAGAAAATGAGATTAAATTACATAGGGTCATGTTTTATAATGTTGAAAATTTATTTGACACCGTAGATGACCCTGAAAAAAACGACGATGAGTTTCTTCCCGACCGCGACCGTTACTGGAACGAAAATAAATATTTCCGAAAATTAAAACGTATATACCAAACCATAATGGCTTCATCAAAATGGTCGGCACCTGCAGTCATCGGAATGGCCGAAATTGAAAACCGCAGCGTACTGGAAGCCTTATTGTACCACACCCCGCTGGGGACAATGGGGTATAAAATAATCCATAAGGAATCGCCCGACCACCGGGGCATTGATGTTGCGGTATTATACAACAAGCATCAATTCACCCCCACTAAATATCAAACTTACACTGTTAGCAAGCCCGGAGATAAAAACTATAAAACACGTGACATTCTTCATGTTGAAGGATATTTGGGACAAAAAACAATTCACTTTTTTGTTAACCACTGGCCATCAAAATATAGCGGGGTGCTAAAAACCAAACCCCTGCGTGCACTCGCCGCCCAAACACTGCGAGTTACAGTTGACAGCCTTTTCAGTATTTCGAGATATTCGAATATTGTTATCATGGGCGATTTTAACGACTCACCGTTCAATGAAAGTGTAAAAAACCACTTACGGGCTTTGCCTGTAAATAAAAAACCAACCCCCGGCAACCTGTACAATTTAGCATACAACAATGCCGAACTTGGTAAAGGCACCAATAAATATCATGGAAAATGGGAAATGATAGACCAAATCATGGTTAGTGGCAATCTCCTGTCAGATAATTCAATTTACACTTCCGACTCACTTTTTAAAATAATTGAAGCACCTTTTTTGTTTGAAAAAGACAAAAACTACCTGGGGGTAAAGCCATTCAGGACTTATACAGGATTTAAATACAACAATGGGTTTAGTGACCATCTCCCGGTTATTCTCGATATAAAATTAAAAGACTAATTGATTTTTTTCAAGCCCAACTCATCTGCCTTTTTTAGCATAAATCCGTAAGCTTCTTCATAGTTATTATGAATTTCACCGTCGAGGATAGCTTCTTTGATGGCATTTTTTATGATACCAACCTCCCGGCAAGGCTTTAGCCCGAAAATATCCATAATTTCTTCGCCCTTTACCGGTGGCTGAAAGTTTCGCACGGCATCTTTCTCTTCAATATCTTTTAGCTTTTCGCGAACCAGCTTAAAATTCGAGAGGTACTGTTTTACCTTCACCTCATTTTTCGATGTGATGTCTGCTTCACATAAGGCCATTAACTCATCAATATCATCACCGGCCTCAAACAACAAACGTCGCACAGCCGAATCTGTCACCTCATCTTCACTGAGAACAATAGGGCGCATATGAAGGTTTACCATTTTTTGCACGAACTTCATTTTATCATTCAGTGGAAGTTTGATCCTTCGAAAAATTCGTGGAATTACTTTCGACCCTACATAATTATGGCCATGAAAAGTCCAGCCAAGCCCTTCAACATATTTTTTGGTTAAAGGCTTGGCAATGTCGTGAAGCAATGCCGACCAACGCAACCACAAGTTTTGGGTATTAGGCACAATACGGTCCAACACCTTTAACGTATGCATAAAATTGTCTTTATGACCAACGCCATCAACAACTTCAACGCCCTTAAGGGCAGCTACTTCAGGCAATATTAGCTCCAAAAGACCGGTTTTATCCATCAATTTAAAACCAATGGAAGGTTTATCAGACATCATAATTTTATTCAGCTCATCAACAATACGCTCTTTCGACACAATTGAAATTCGCTCACGGTTCCGGGTGATGGCATCCAATGTTTGCTTTTCAATACTGAATTTCAACTGAGAGGCAAAACGTATTCCCCTCATCATACGCAAAGGATCATCATCAAATGTAATATCCGGATCAAGGGGCGTACGGATAATTTTCATTTTTAAATCATCAACACCGCCAAAAGGATCGACAAGTGAACCAAAATTATTAGAATTTAAACCAATGGCCAGGGCATTAATTGTAAAATCGCGCCTGTTTTGGTCATCTTCAATTGTACCGTCCTCAACAACCGGCTTACGTGAATCTTTTCGGTACGACTCTTTCCGGGCACCAACAAACTCTAATTCTGTGCCATTATATTTAAATTGTGCAGTGCCAAAATTTTTAAAAACATTTACTTTAATATTTCGGTTAATGTTTTTTGCCACTTTTTTAGCCAGTGTTATACCACTACCAATGGTAACTATATCAATGTCCTTTGATGGTCTTTGCAATATCAAGTCGCGTACATAACCCCCAATCACATAAGTTTCAAAGCCCAACTCGTTGGCTTGCCCCGAAATAACATTAAATATTTTTTTATCTATATATTTAGCGTAATTGTTATCCATTCTCAAATCCTTTGTACATAAATAAATGTGTGACAAAAGTAACACAAAAAAACATTCAACGGGTGTATGTTTGCACCGTAAAACAAAAGTAAGAGTTCATTGTTTTGATAATAAGAAAATAATAATAATTAAAATTTGACAACTATGTTAGAACATTTAACCGTCGACACATTTAAAGAAAAAGTTTTTGATTTCGAAAAAAATAAAGATTGGAAATTTGAAGGTGAAGCACCTTGTGTAATTGATTTTTATGCCGACTGGTGCCAACCATGTAAAATGGTAGCGCCTGTTCTTGAGGAACTTCAGGAAGAGTATGGTTCAAAATTGAACATTTATAAAATTGATACTGAAGACCAGCGGGAATTAGCATCGATGTTTGGCATACAAAGTATTCCTTCAATATTATTCATCCCTAAAGATGGTAAGCCACAAATGGCCCAGGGGGCACTGCCCAAAGAAACTTTTGAGCAGGCATTTAAAGAAGTATTAAATGTATCGAAAGATAATTAATTGATATTATTAACCCAAAATCGAAGCCCGGTGCGTATATCGTACCGGGTTTTCTATTATATGTTATCGATAATTTTCTCCAGCTTAATCCCCCTTGAACCTTTTATAAATAAGAATTCATTCTTCCAATTACGAAATTTCAGTTCATCAATTAATTCCTCAACGTTATTGAACTTTATAAAATATCCGGGGGCAGTTGTATTCTTAAAATGTGAACCTACCAAAAAAACAGTTTTTAAATTAGACGCTTTTAACAAATCAACTATTTTTTGATGTTCGTCTGCTGCAACCCCACCCAATTCAAGCATATCACCTAAAACTACAACTTTATTCTCATGTTTTATGTCAATAAAATTTTTTATTGATGCCTGCATACTTGTTGGGTTTGCATTATAACAATCGACAAGAATATCAGCCCCTGATTTTTTGATGAGCTGCGAGCGATTATTCTCAGGCTCGTATGAAGCAATAGCATTTTGAATCTTTACCGGGTCAACATCGAAAAACACACCAATCCGGGCAGCAGCCATCACATTTTCAAAATTATAAGATCCTATAAGTTTCGATTTCAGATACAACCAACCTTTGGGAAACAAAGCCTTTACAACCACAAAAAGCTGTTCCCCGGCCAGCTCTCCCTTTAATTCAGCTCCTGAAGCTGTAGAACCATAAGTATATTTAACCTGATTTTGAACTGACATTTCTTTAAGATGTTCATTATCGGCACATATAAAAATACCTTTTCCGTTACGTGCTATATACTCATACAATTCACCCTTTGTTTTTTTCACTCCCTCAAAAGATCCAAATCCTTCAAGATGTGCTTTCCCTACATTGGTAATTAACCCATAATCAGGTTCGGCAATAGAACAAAGTTCAGCTATTTCGCCCAAATGGTTAGCCCCCATTTCAACAATCGCAAGCTCATGTTCTTTCCTCATTGACAAAAGTGTAAGCGGAACACCAATGTGGTTATTCAGGTTTCCCGAAGTTGAAACAACTTTATATTTTTCGGCAAGAACCTCGCGAATCAATTCTTTAGAAGTTGTTTTACCATTTGTGCCTGTAATGGCCACAATTGGCACAGATAAATAATTCCGGTGATAATTAGCGAGTTCCTGTAAGGCTTTAAGTACATCGTCAACCACTACACACTCTTCGCGTAGTTCAAATGCACGATCGTCAGTCACTGCAACATCGGCACCATTATTCAGGGCATCGGCTACAAAACGGTTCCCATCAAAATTTTCGCCTTTCAATGCAAAAAACATCCCACCTTCTTCAGCTTTTCTGCTATCGGTAAAAACATGGGGATGCCATAAAAACAATTTATGCAATTCTTCAATAGTGATCATACCCGGGAAATGATTAGATTTTTAATTATAAAGATGAACAAAAAAACAAGTTTAATCAAAAAAAATCCCACCGTTAAGTGGGATTTGACAACTTTTATATATTAAAGTTTATTTTTTAGCTACTTTAGGAGGGCCCAACCGGGTCATAGCACACCTGAAACCAATATCAGCCTTAGCTTCACGCTGATCGAGGTAACGACGCGAACCTGGGTTTAACCAGTATGCCCTGTCGCTCCATGAACCACCTTTGTATACACGTGAACGGTCGGTAATACGTGAACTAATTACACCTGGATTATCACTCTGCATATACATTGAATTGGTCGTTTCAATACTTTCACCTTCTTCGTCAGGCATAACTGTCGTCCAGTCTCTGCCTTCAATTGGTACTGTGCGGAAATCGCCATCAAGATAATTACGATAATCGGCAATGGTATCGACAACCGGTTGCCCAAATTCATTAAATATAATTTCTCCTTCGTTATCTCTCTGGTATTCAGTAATTACATTGCCACGGTATGGCTGAAATTCTTCAACATTCATAGGCGACAAAGGCCTGTATACATCAGCGACCCACTCGTTAACATTACCGGCCATGTTATAAAGCCCGTAATCGTTGGGCTTATATGAAAACACATCAGCCGTTATATCAGCGGCGTCATTAAGCGCCCCTGCCATACCCATGTAATCACCACGGCCACGAACATAGTTCGCTTTCATCTGCCCTTTTCCATCCTGACTATCCTCTCTTAAATAAGGTCCGTCCCATGGATACATCCTTCTTTCAGTAAGAAGTTCGCCATCAGATTCGCCAATCAGCCCTAATGCAGCATATTCCCATTCTGCTTCAGTAGGCAGACGGTAGTTTGGTAATAAAAGACCGTTTTCCCAACGTATTTTTTGATCTTTTTCACCGGGAACACCTTCGTAGGCACCCGACAAATATGCTTCTGTTGTAAAAACCTCACCATTTTGTTGTGTTGAATCGAGGCTCAGGTACCCATTTTTAATCAACATATATTCATTAACCCTGTCGGTTCTCCATTTACAATATTCGGTAGCTTGTTCCCAACTTACACCAACTACCGGATAGTTGCTGTATGAGGGATGGCGCAAATAATTATTTACATAAGGCTCGTTGTAAGCCAACGGGCTACGCCAAACCAATGTGTCAGGAGTTGCTAATTCTTGCTTATTCGAATTGGGGTAAACAGTACCCAGCCATGCCAGATATTGCCTGTAATCGTAATTGGTAACCTCTGTTTCATCCATATAAAATGATGCAACTGTTACCCTGCGGGGGATATTGTCCCAATCGCCCATCACATCTTCGTCAATGCGGCCCATGATAAAAGTTCCGCCCTGAACAAAAACCAATCCGGGACCGGTTTCTTGTTCGATATACTCCGGATCTTCAAATCCAAAGACTTCCATATCGTTAACATTCCAACCAATAGTCCGGGATGACTGACCTGAACGATTTTGTACTGATTGTGACTGACAGCCAATCAGACTAATCATCAATAAAATAAACCAAAAAGATAATTGTCTCATTTTTCCAATATATTATTATCCGTTTTGCAACAAATATAATTAAAATGATTTAATACTTATTGCATTGAGAATGTTTCTTTATTATTGCATAATTTTTTAAACAAATAAGGACTTTTACATCTTATATAAAGCGTGTAAAATATTAACTAAAGTTATAAACGCACAGTATGCGAATGTTATTTTACAGAACTAAAACAAAAGTTATTAATAATATTACGAAACAGATTCCGTTTATATTGCAGAAACGTTACAATGATATGAAATATTTTTCAATATTAATAATTTTATTCTTTTGTTTGCCAATAACAAACAAGGCTCAAAATACTTTTGAACATCAGTCTGCCCTTAGCACTGGTAAATGGATCAAAGTGGCGACAACAGAACAAGGGGTACACAAAATTTCATACCAAAAACTCAATTCATGGGGGATTAGCAACCCCGAAAAAATTGCAATATTTAGCAACGGTGGATATATACTCCCTGAATATAATAATGCGTACTATCCTGACGACCTTAAAAAAATAAAAGTTATACATGAAAAAGACAATAATGGCAACAATTGTGTGTTTTTTCACTCTACAGGAAATATTGAGTGGCAATACAACAATGTAACAAGGTTATACGAACACACACCAAATTTATATACAGATAAAACTTACTTTTTTATTACAAGTGATCACCCCAGCATGTCACCCCCTCCCGAAATTCAATATTCACTTGACGAAACTCCTTCTGATACCTTAAATAATTATAACAATTACAAGGTCTACGAAGAAAACACGATCAACATCCAGCAATCAGGCAAAATATGGTATACTGACAGGCTTATGAAAAACACCTCGAAACAGGTTGATTTTAGTTTCCCCGATGCAGCTGACAACAATGCAACCATTACGGTTTCAGGCACAGCATCGTCTAAAGTTTCATCGCAATTTAACATCCGGGTCAACAACACAACTATCCCGGCATTGAGCTTTCGTAGTTCTTCTATTGACCATGCACAACCACAATCAAAAACATATTCGGTAAAAGCACCTCCAGAGGCATCAATAAAATTAACATACCAAACCGAAGGCAATAACAGTGGCGATTCATGGCTCGATTTTATACGGGTCCAACGCATTTCAAGACTAAAATTCAGTGGCGAACAGTTTCAATTCAGAAATATTGAGACCCGAAACCACCGTTTTGTACAGTTCAATATTGAAACAGATGCTGAGAAGCCGGTAATACTGGATATCACTGACCCGTTATCGCCTGAAGAAATAGAATATAATAAGAATGAAGATGGCATTTTTTATGTTGACGAAGGCGTAGAAATAAAAGAATACATAATGTTCAGCCCGACAAGTTCTGACATACCCCAGCCCTCATTTGTTGAAGACGTTGAAAACCAAAACATACACGGGCTCCCCCCCTACCACATGGTTATTATTACCCACCCCGATTTTATTTCTCAATCTGAAGAACTGGCAACATTCCACCGCGAACACGACCACTTAAAAGTACTGGTAGTACAAACGCCACAAATTTATAACGAATTTTCATCGGGTGCGCCCGACCCTGCAGGCATTAAAAACATGTTACGAATGTTTTACCATCGTGGAAAAGGAACAGACACCCCCCTAAAATATGCATTGCTCATGGGCGATGGGTCATACAATAATAACGAAGGACTGGGCAATGCCAACCTTAGTTTTGTACCAACATACCAATCGTTGTTTATGAGCCATGGCGAGACCATTACCTCTGACGATTTTTATGCCCTGCTCGATGAAAATGAAGGGTCATTAAACGGTTACATCGACATTGGCATTGGCCGGATACCCTGTGCCACTCAAAATGAAGCAGAAATTGTAATTGATAAAACCATAAACTATACTTCGCCCGAAAGCATGGGGAACTGGAAAAATGTTATTTCTTTTTGGGCCGATGATGAAGACGGCAACAGGCACATGAGCGACACTGAGTCGCTTATTGATATTGTAAAAGAAAATTATACCGGTTTTTATATCGACAAAATTTATTTCGACTCATTCAACCAAATCTCGTCATCGGGTGGCGACCAATATCCCGGTGCTACCGAAGCCATTAACAGGCAGGTAAATGAGGGGGCACTTATGTTAAATTACGTAGGGCATGCCGACAATACTTCGCTTGCACACGAAGATGTACTGATAAATAGTGACATCCGGACATGGAGCAACCAAAACAAACTGCCGGTTTTTGTGACAGCCACATGCGAATTTAGCAGGTTCGACCACAGCACGATGTCGGCCGGCGAAGAGATATTATTTACACCCTATGGTGGTGGTGTTGCATTATTCTCTACAACACGGCTTGTATATTCAGGAAGCAACTTCAGGTTGAGCAAAAATTTTTATTCAAACGCTTTTTTACAAGACTCAACCGGACAAAACCTACGGATGGGCGATATCATGCGACTGGCAAAAAATCAAACCCAATACGATGGTGGGAACAAACGTAGCTTTGCTTTATTGGGGGATCCTGCCCTCAGGTTGGCGTTTCCGAAATATAAAGTCATTACAAAATCAATAAATGGTATCGTGAAATCCGATTCCATACTCATCGGTGCCATGGAAAAAGTTACCATTGAAGGCGAAGTAACCGACAATACCGGAAAATTGTTAACAAGCTACAATGGCACCACGGCCATAACCATTTACGACAAATCACTTGAAGCCCAAACCCTTGCCAACGATGGTGGCAAAGCCTTTAAGTTTGAAGTACAAAATAACATTATATACAAAGGAATGGCCTCGGTTGAAAAAGGTGAGTTTTCATTCTCGTTTGTTGTGCCTAAAGATATTGCCTACAACGTTGATAACGGTGAAATATATTATTACACTTATAACGACTCGGTAGATGGACATGGGGCCTGTGATAAAATTATTATTGGCGGATCGGGTGAAAACCCGGTAATCGACAACGATCCTCCTGATATTAATTTATACATGAACAATGAAAATTTTAAACCCTACGGAGAAGTTTCGACAAACGCACTTTTAATTGCCAAGGTATTTGACAAAAGCGGCATTAACACAGCCGGAACAGGAATAGGGCACGATATTACGGCAGTTATCGACGATGACTATTCATCACAAATTGTGCTTAACAATTATTACCAATCAGAACTCAACACTTACCAGGCAGGCACAATTATATATCCACTGAACAACCTTGAGCCGGGCGAACATAAAATTACCATTAAAGTTTGGGACGTACAGAACAACTCGTCCACGGCTGATATTTATTTTACTGTAAAAGATGATTTTACAATTTCATCAATCAACAACACCCCCAACCCCGTCCGGTTTTATACCGATTTTATTGTAGAACACAACTTGCCGGGGCAGTCACTTGATGTACTTTTAGAAATTTTTAATCTAAGCGGTCAAAAAATCCACGAGAGCACCCAAACAACAAGTTCAGCCGGCACTATTGAAAACACAATAGGATGGGATATTACCGAATCGACACACCCCATCCCTAACCGTTCTATATTAGTGTACCGGTTAACACTCGCAAATCAGCAAGGCTTAAAAGCCACCGGAACCGGAAAATTGATTATAAATTATTAGCACAACAATAAGTGCTAATTCATTTCGTTATTTTATTTTTGAAATCTATTTAATAAAAACAGCTTAATTCAAAACAATGAAGCAGATATTAACAACAGCAATCCTACTCTTTTTTGCACTCACATCCATAAAAGCACAAAATGAATCGGGCGCAGGACCAGTTAGCTCCGCGGCACCTTTTTTAACCATTACTACCGATTCACGGTCGGGGGCACTTGGTAACACCGGCGCAGCAACCATACCCGATATAGCCTCACAAAGCAACAACCCCGCAAAATATGCTTTTACCGAAAGCACCAGCGGAATTGCCATTTCATATACACCATGGTTAAAAAACATCGGGGTGAGCGATATGAACATCACCCACTTGTTTGGCTACCATAAACTCGACAAAAAACAGACACTTTCGGCTAGTTTACGTTACTTCAACCTTGGCGAATTTGTTTTTTACACCCCACAAGGACTACCTGATGGTGGCAGTAACCCGAATGAATTTGCTGTTGACTTCGGTTATGCCTTAAAACTCACCGAAAAATGGTCGGGTTCTGTAGCTTTGCGTTACATCATGTCAGACATTTATCAGAATATCGGGACATCACAATCGGGCATGAACAGCAACCTCAAAGCAGGTCACGCATTTGCTTCTGATGTTTCATTCTATTACAACAATTCATTTTACAGGGCACGTAAACAATCAAGCATTGCGTTTGGTGTAAACATATCAAACATCGGTTCTAAAATATCATACGATGGCGGTGCCCGTAAAGACTTTATACCTACCAACCTAAAAATTGGGGGTTCGTACACAACCGAAATCGACCAATACAATAAAGTGTCAGTTTCACTCGATTTTGATAAGCTACTGGTACCTTCATATCTTGATGCAGATATGCCTAAGTATGATGAAACTGACCCATATTTACAGAAAGTAGGACCAATCGAAGGTATTTTCCGCTCGTTTACCGATGCACCACAAGGTCTAAAAGAAGAACTTCATGAAGTTATTGCATCAGCCGGTGTTGAATATTGGTACAACAATCAGTTTGCCCTAAGGGGCGGATATTCCCACGAAGCAGGTGGGACTGACACAAACGACTGGCGCTTTAAAGGTGGCCGTAAATACCTTACTTTCGGGGCTGGCTTAAAAATGAATGTTTTTGTTTTTGATTTCTCGTACATGATTTCAGTCGGAAATGAAAACAATGCACTAAGCAACACCCTTCGCTTTACCCTGGGTTACGACTTGGATAATTTCAGGAGGCAGGGCCGAAGAAGATAAAAAACAATGAGCTTAAGAATAGGACACGGTTATGATGTACACGCCCTGGCCAAAGGTGAATCGCTTTGGCTGGGCGGTATTCAAATAGAGCATGAGAAAGGCACGGTTGCCCACTCCGATGGCGATGTGCTTATTCATGCCATGTGCGACGCCATGCTCGGGGCACTGGCTTTGGGTGACATTGGCAAACACTTCCCCGATACCGACAACAAGTACAAAAACGTTGACAGCAAAATTCTTTTAAAAGAATGCAACAACCTGATTAAGCAAAAAGGTTACATAATTGCGAACATCGATTCAACCATCTGCGCCCAGCGCCCAAAACTCAGAAGCTACATCGACAACATGCGGGAAATGATGTCCGAAATACTGTTAATAAATATCGAGCAAATTTCAGTAAAAGCCACTACAACAGAAAAGCTGGGCTTTGTTGGGCGCGAAGAGGGCATTTCGGCTTACGCTGTAATATTACTGCAAAAAACATTATAAGTAATAATTGCCTTTCACCGATCATTTCTCACTTTCAAAACTGTTGAAATTGGATAATGATCGGAATATTCAACTTTGTACCGCTTGTAATTAAAACCCTCAAAAAAATCTGAATAAAAAATATAGTCAATCCTAAATGGGGGGAGTTCACCCCTATAAGTATTTGAAATTCCACTACCCGATTCTACAAACGCATCTATCAAGCTCTCACTCACAACTTTGTAAGTATACGAAAGGGGTGTGTCGTTAAAATCGCCACAAACAATAACGGGATACTTGCATTCGTTAATATGAGCCGACAACTCATTGGCCTGACGGGCCCGTTTAATATAAGCCTCGCGCATTTTTCCACCGATAAGTTTCATCTCTTCAATTTTACGGCCTTCAAAACCCAAGGTATCAATTACCGAATATTCATCTGTTTTTATACCAAACGATTGCAAGTGGCAATTGTAAATCCTTATGGTATCATTATCAATCAACACATCGGTGTACATTACCATATTCCCACTGTCTTCAAAACGTATTTCCCCCATATTCACAATCGGGTACCTGGTAAAAGTAACCGGCCCGTTCCACTCACCCTGATGGGCTAACTGGCAATGATTAATGCCGGGAAGCCTGCCTTTCAGTTTTATGGGGTTAAGCTCACCGGTACGCTGAAGTTTTGTTTCTTGTAAACAAATAATATCGGCTTCATGGCCGGCTATAAAATCAATTACATTAAAATCGGGGTTGTTGTTTTCTAAGTAAGAATAAAAATGATGAACATTGAAAGATAATAATTTAACACCATCATCCCCGGTGTAATCAGGTTTCGACATTAACTGAATATAGTCTTTATGGTAACTTACACCCAACAATACAATTAGCAATGAGAGCAAAGCATATTTCCATTTTACAAATACCCAGAAAATAATAAAAACAACATTTACAGCCAGCATGTATGGATACGTAAGACCCAAAAACACAGGATACCACAATTGCTCAGGGCTGACATAAGACACAAGGTAAGCACCTGCAAGCAGCAATGCAGCAATAATATTTATAAATAACAAACTATATTTTAAAATGCTTCTCAAAAAATATGTTTTAATAACTAATAATTGACAAATATACAAACACAACAAAATTAAATAGGCGTGTTCGGTATTTTTTGCGAAATTTGCAAAAATTTTATTTATGAGAAGAAACAGCAGTCAGAATAAACCCGGACGCAGGGGACGTGCAGAACAAAAGAAACATCAACGTTTTGAAAAAAAACACAATAGCAAAACAGAAAAACCCCGCACAAGCCCAACTTCTGCAAAAAAGGAATATCCTAAGAAAAAAGGAATTTTGCCGGGAGAATCCATCCGGTTGAACCGCTATTTGGCTAATTCAGGAGTATGTTCACGCCGTGAGGCCGACAAGTTTATTTCATCAGGCTGCGTTACGGTAAATGGTAAAATTGCATCCGAACTGGGCACAAAAGTAACCCTTAGCGATGAAGTTAAATTTAATGGTGAAACCCTGAACCCCCAACGTAAAGTCTATCTTCTCCTTAATAAACCCAAAGGCTTTGTAACTACAACCGACGACCCGCAGGAAAGAAAAACCGTAATGGATTTGGTGAACAAGGCATGCACCGAACGAATTTATCCTGTAGGAAGGCTCGACAAAGAGACTTCGGGCGTGCTTTTATTTACAAATGACGGCGATTTATCGAAAAAACTCACCCACCCCAGCTATCAGAAAAAGAAAATATATCATGTATTTCTGGATAAGCCCCTCACAAAAAATCACTTGTTGGAAATAGCCCAAGGGATAGAACTGGAAGATGGCATCATTTCGGCCGACAGCATCAATTACTCAAACGAAGACGACAAACGGGAGGTTGGTATTGAAATACACTCGGGACGCAACCGGATTGTAAGGCGCATATTTTCCCACTTCGGTTACGATGTTAAAAAACTTGACAGAGTTTACTTTGCCGGGCTCACAAAAAAGAACCTCCCACGTGGCAGATGGCGCTTTTTAACCCAAACCGAAATAAATCAATTAAAAATGCAGTAAAACTGTAATTTATTCTAAACCTAAAAGTCTCATTAATGGATAAAGATGCCTTCTTAAATATCATTACTGAAAACCAAGGGATTATCCACAAAGTTTGTGGCATCTATTGCGACACACAGGAAGACCGGGAGGATTTATTCCAGGAAATTACAGCCCAGTTATGGCGGGCATTTCCAACATTCAGGTCCGAATCAAAAATATCGACATGGATGTACCGTGTTTCACTGAATACCGCAATAACCCATTTTAAAAAGGACAAAAGAAGGCCCGACAAAGATGAGCTGGATCAATTCCGGGTACAAGTCCCGGATATTGAATACGACACAACCTATGAAGAAAACCTGAAATTATTGCACAAAGCTATTGAAGAATTGACCAGAGTGGAGAAATCAATTATCCTGCTTTATCTTGAAGAAAAAAAATATGACGAGATAGCAGAAATTGTTGGGATTACGCAAAACTATGTACGGGTTAAAATGAACCGCATAAAAGCGAAACTGAAAAAATTATTGGGGGAATAGGAAAATGGAACTGGATAAATTAAAATCGGCATGGGATAAGGTTTCGTCGGGCAACGAAAATAAATACTCTGAAGAGCAGCTTGAAATGCTGCTCAAAAGACGTACTAAAGATATTACCGGTAAAGTTAAAAGAAACATATACATTGGACTGGGCATTATTCTTGCCTATGTAACCATCAGTATTATTGTTAATTTACATACCAGCCCACTGCTCGATAAACTAATCGGCAAAGATGAATCAGAAATCGTAATTTTCTGGGGTTCTATTGTGGACACCATATTATATATCCTTATTCTGGGCTCACTAATTACATTTTGGGTTAAATTCAATAAATTACAACATCACTTTAAACGGGATGCTGATTTAAAACAAAACATTAACCAACAAATAAACCTGATTAAATGGTACCGGAAAATGTTTTACCTGGTTTTAATTGTCGTTTTGGTTGTTGTAATAGCAGGTTTTACCACAGGCTTCATCCTAAGTCTCAACCAGGAAGTTGAACAATCCGGGTTAAACGTGAAAGAAGCCGGATTTTTGATTTGGGCTTTTGTTTCCCTGGCTTTCATTATCAGCCTTTCCATTCTACTGGGAATATATTACTTGCTCTTCAACTTGTTTTTCAAACGTTTATATGGCAAACATCTGATACAGCTTTCTGAAACATTGAATGAATTACAAGAACCGGAAGGCGAATAGAAGATAAGGTTGAGATTAAGATTAAGTTTGAGTCAGCTATTCAACTGTTTCCTATTGCGTTCTATTGCCTCCAATTGCTTTCAACTGTTTCCTATTGCCTCCAACTGCTTTTATAGCCTGAACTCTACAGATTTATTTGTTGGATAAAAATTATTTCGCTTATTTTGTTCCCATAATTCATGCAGGGGGTGCCCAAAATTACGGGCTGAGATTACACCCATAGAACCTGATCCGGGTAATGCCGGCGAAGGGA
>JASMTI010000303.1:0-10488 GCA_041694375.1 Bacteroidales bacterium
ATAAAGGAAAATAAACTGAAATATCAAAATTCTTTATTCCCAGACTGGCAGGGGGCTTACTTTTGAAAAATGAAAATATGAAATCTCATTGTCAATGAGTTAAAATAGAAAATAAACTATTTTCCGGTTTTACCGGACAACAATGATTTGGATTTTATTCAAAACAATAAAATTACGTTTAATACTGCATAAAAAGGTAGAAAAACATACAATTTTATGCCTGTATTTTTGCGAAATATTGAATTTGCCGCCCTATCCTACCTTTTTATAATAAAACGTAGTATTTTTTGAGCGGTCGTCGTAGGTATATAACCCTGTTTCCCTTAAAAAATAAGAAGCAATGGCTATATCGCCCGAACAAAAAGAGAAATGAATGGCAAATACCCCCAAACCAAACATGCTAAAAGGGTTTGGAAAAGTTAAAGCTGTAACAAGAATGCTTGCAAGCCCAATAACCACAATGGGTGCAAAAGCCACAATCAGCATCTGTTTACGATTGAGCACCTGCCTATTTGCCTCGGCGTAAAACATGAACTTTCGCATTTGTGCACCAAAGCCTATGTCCCGTTTCCCCAGCAATATGAAAGCCAGGGCATGTAACAATTCATGTAGCACAACCAAAATGGTTAATGAAAACAAAATCGAGCCCCCCAACCATTTAAGCTCGGCTAAAAACTCACCGTTTTGGAAGTATTGAAACAAGAAAAAGGAAATAATTCCGAACAAAAATGCAATAGCAATAATCTGCGCGTAAGCATAAAGAACAATAATTTTGGATTTCTTTTGCAGCACTTGTTTAACAAATGACTTCATGTTGCTGTAATGCACAGCCTCTTTTAACACAAAACGCTCATCATTCTCTAATATTTCAGGAGTAATATTATGCATCACTCTTCCCTGCTTAATATCAATTCGTATAATTTCCGTAAATCAACCAGCTTTACAATAAATGCACCAGTAACAGACAAAACCAACATTGTAACATACCCAACCAAGGGCACATCAATCATTCGACTTAAAACCCCGGCTATAATCAAAAACGCTATATATGCCATAACGCGAATAATTATATCCCAACGTACTTTAAGATTGAATATCCGTACCGCAATAAAAACCTGGGCGATGGCTGTAACAGTTTGGGTTGATAAACTCACAAAAGCCGCCCCTAATGCTTCATATCGTGGTATTACAATTAAATTCAAAGTTATATTCAGCACCATGCCTACAGCCGCCATTATATTTAACTCCCGGATGCTTCCATTGGCAGTTAGCAACGTTCCAAAAATGTAGGTTGTTGTGATGGGGATAAAACCAAACATAAGAACCGAAAATATGGGTGCTGATTCTGATACATAGTCGTACTGCATCCACTCCATTATTTCGGTACTATAAAAATAAGATGAAATAGCTGTAGTGAGTGAAATAAAAACGATAAGTGAAAACGAAAAACTAACCATATCGCCAATTGACTGGCGTATTTTTATCATTCGCGAAAAGATGGGCAGCAACATGCCTGCAAACAGTACACCAAACATCGAAACCGCATCTAAAAGCCGGAACCCGTGTGCATACAATCCAACCTGCCGTGCGCCTTCATCGCCGGGCAAAAGCCGCTCGATAAGTACCGTATCGAATCGGTTATAAAAAGCCATTAACAAAATAAGAATTGCATAAGGATATGTTTTTTTTAGAAAAACCATGGTAAAACCCAGGTTGAAACGAAGCTTTATTTTGCCGGCCTTTTTCAGTACAATCAGGAATATAATGATTGCTGCCAACACGTACGAGAAAGTTTGTACGTAAACAAACCATTCAATTTTAAAAACGCCACCCGTGACATTGGTAAAAAGCAAAGTACCACAAAACAAAATCATAAATACACGGTCGAGCACCGACACAAGGCTATCGGTTGTAAAGAGGTGCAGTGCCTGCAAGTTTGAACGCAAATACAATATCATTTGCAGCAAAAACTGATTGATAATTAAAAAAGAAAGAATATGAAATTGAAGGCGGTTATAACCAACCAGGGCACCCCAGCCTAAAACAACAATAGCATACAAAACGGCCAGCATAAGCTTTATGCCCATAATATTACCGAGGTGTTTTGGCAGCAAATGATGATAACGGGAGATATTACGGTTATTGTAATTGGTTATGCCCATATCGAGCAAAATATTCAGTGTTGCCGACAAAGCAAGCAATGAATAATAGATTCCGTAGTTATCAACGCCTGTAACGTTCTGTACTGTACGGTCGATACCAAACAACCAGAAAGGCTTAACCAATACATTAATCGTCAATAAAAGAATCAGGTTTGTAAAAAATTTCCGCTTCAACTTCCTCGTTTTTGAAATATTAAGTAAAGAAACAACGATTAAGCGTTATTTCCAACGATAAAAATGTAAAAAACAGGCAAAACACAATTGTTAAAACGAATCATTTACAAGCATACGCCCCTCGGTAATTTTGTAAAGCATGTTTACATCGTAGCCAGTTGTGTAATTCATTATGTATAAAGTGTGGTTCATATAACCACTCATTTCGGAAACACGTTGAAAATTGAACCCACTTTGTGTTAAGGGGGTGTTATAAGTACTAATATTATCGGTATAATTTTCACCCAGATAAGCATAAGCCCCCGAAAAATAAAGTGCAATATCGTAGCCCCTGAAACTATATTCATCAGGTTCATCGTAAAAATGTGAACGATAACCTGCAATAAAATCATTCACCAAAGGTGAAGTATAATCAACATAACGGGGTGTTAAATAATGAAGTTTCAATTTATGAAAATACTCCGTGTTAATACTCTTGAAATTTGGATAATCGCTCACACCGACAAGGGTAATATCAAACTCTTCCGATAACACATATAAGCTGTTAATAGCACGGCTCAGCAATGCTTCCCTTACATCACGGTTTTCGCTTGCCGGAATAAAAATCACGTTTTCCATATCGGGTTTCAATGTCTTTTTCACCTGCCAATACCCCAGATGCCCACCTTCAGTAAAATCGACTTGAGTAAATAGTACTTCCCCAACATTATTGTAAACCCCACTTGTGAAGAATTTTTCACGTACTAAATCAACAAGATCCTTCTCCGATAGTTGTTCTACTTCACCAAGTGTCATTACAATAAAGTTCTTATCGTAATATGCATCACCGATAAAATCAGATGTTTTCCGTAAAACATATTCCTTTGACGGGCTTACCTGGTAATAAAATGGGTTATCCTCAAGGAATAAGCTATTTGATGAAAATGGTGAGACCATTGGAATTTGATTCTTTTTTGAAAAATCTGAAATATGTTTTTGTAATGAAACATCAACGGGCCCTACAATTAAATCTGCATTAATAAAATCGTTATTCAGCAACAATGAATCTACCACTTGACGATCATACTGGCTGTCATACAAATCAAGTCGAAATTTCATACCTGCCTTATACATTGAATCTAGACCAAGCAAAAAACCCTGGTAAAAATTCATGAAATACCTGGTATGTGGCATCAAACTCAACTGAGGTTTAACAACCATTGAATCAGTCATTATTGTATCTGACTGAAGATTTTCTTCATCGTACCTTATCTCAAAATATGCATCCAATATAGCCGGGTCAACATCTTTCAACGAATCGAGCATAGCCATTTCCTTTTCATCCCTCAGTTCAAGGTTAAAAGTATCATTCTTATCATAAAACAAAGGCAGGAACATCGAAATACGGAATGTATCATCCTCAAGAATTTTGAATTGATCAGTACGAACTTTAAAAGAATCCTCTTCAACCTCGAAAAACACTTCGGGCGGTTCTTCAATCATACTTTCTTCAGGTAAGAAAACAGGTTCAGCAAATTTTGATTCTAACGTGTCGGCTGGTTCATATTTCTGTTTTGTTTTAGGAATATAAATAACTTCCCCGGCTTTTAATCCCCGTGCTTTTAACTCCGGGTTCACCGATTTAATGGTCATAATTTCAACATCATATTGACGCGACAAACTATAAAATGTTTCCCCACGCTCAACTTCATGTGTTATAAACTTGTCGGCATCAAGTGGACTGACTTTCACATTAGGTATTTTCCTTGTAGGTATTTTTATGGTCAATCCTGCAAGCAAACCATCGTTCAACTCAGGATTTATTTGCAATAATTTTTCTTTGGACACCCCAAACCGGCGCTTAAAGCTATAAAACGTATCTCCTTTTTCCACCCGATGAAGGAAATAGTCACCATCCATATCAACCGTTGGCTCATCTTCTGTATCCTTTTCAATAGTTTTAGGGACACGGAGTACCATACCAATTTCAAGCTGCTGACTTGTAAGAGCGTTCGTATCCATTATAACAGAAATATCCCGATCGTATTTTTTCGATAAAGAATACAATGTTTCACCGGCCTGAACCTGATGATAAAAATACTTTGAGTCTTCACGAATTAAACCATCCGAAACTTTCACATCAGCGTTTTTTGGTATGCGTACAATCTCATTTTCGAGAAGTTCTTTTTTTGCCTCGGGATTAAAACGATAAAATGCTTCAATGGAAATATCATACATTCTTGCCAACGAATATGCTGTTTCACCTTTAGCTACCACATGATATTCAAATTCAACATGATCGTTTATTTGATACACCTCAGTTTTATCTTCATTTTCACTTTCGTCTGCATTGGTGTATGGTATTTTTATAGTATCACCCTCTTTCAATCCGAATATCAACTGTGGGTTAGCAGCTACTAATTCCTTTTGCTCAACCTTATATCGTTTGCATAATGAAAAAATAGTTTCCCCTTTTTCAACTTCATGTAAAACATATTGTTTGTTGTCAACCGTTACAATCTCAGATGCTTTAAATGATTGTGCATTTACAAAAGAAGACAAAAGGGGAAAAACAAGAAAAAAAGATAATATGTATGGCTTCATTTTATTCAATTACGTGTTAGATTGCATTTGTACTTACGAAAGTAAAAAATGTTCAGATATTTTTACTTTACTTTAAAGTTTATAACGCAATTTTCACCAAAAAATGATAAAAACAACACCAAGATTAAACAATTTGTATCTTTGTGAGTCAAATACTTGATGAAATAAATTAATTAATGCCGACTGACAACCTCATAATACAACTTAAAAACAAGAACACCAAAAGGTTGGCTTTCCATGAGTTGGTGAAAACCTACCAGGAAAAGCTTTATTGGCATATTCGCAAAATTGTAATATCACATGATGATACTGATGATGTTTTACAAAATACATTCATCAAAGTTTGGAACAACATTGAATCTTTCAGGGCCGAATCAGGGCTTTACACCTGGATGTTCAGAATTGCCACAAACGAAGCATTAACTTTTCTTTCACAAAAAAAACGACGTAGTATTTTCTCAGGAAGTATTGAAAACGAATACCTTATAAACAACCTAGAAAGTGATGAGTATTTTGATGGTACCGAAATACAGCTAAAACTTCAAAAAGCAGTTTTGAGCTTACCTGATAAACAACGAGTGGTTTTTAACATGAAATATTTTGACGAAATGAAATACGATGACATTTCAAAAATTTTGGAAACATCAGTTGGGGCACTCAAGGCATCATACCACCATGCTGTAAAAAAAATTGAAGAACAATTAAAAGAAGAATAAACCATTAAACCTTTAACGAATTGAATAGTCGAACGATATGAATAAGGGATAAAATGAAAAAAAATAAAAACATATTACCGGATAACAAAAATCCGTTTAAAGCCCCAGAAGGTTACTTCGATGGGTTCACAGAACGGATTATGGAAAGGGTTGATTCGGAAGACGCAAGTTATAGCAACGAACCAAACCTTGGAATAATGCGTTATTTGCGCCCTGCACTCATCATGGCTGCAAGTTTTGCAGCAATATTTCTTATCGTATTCGTTCCTGTAAAAATAATCGGACCTAAAACTTCATCAGGCTACACTTCTGTAAACAATGAAAATATTTTACTGAATTATCTTCAAATAAACGAAAGAACAATAATTGAAGCTTTTGAATTTGATACCATTCAAAATGACTACAACAATGCCGTCGTTGAAGAATATCTGATGGCATCCATATCAGAATATGATTTAGTTGACAATAAATATTAATACTATGCGACACCTTAACTTTTTAATCATTAGCTTTTTATTATTATTTTCGGCAAATACTTTTGCCGGGGATAACCCGAAAAAAGATAATTTTGATTATAAAAAATTTAAAGCTGAAAAAATTGCTTTTTTTACCGACGCTATGGATTTAACACCTGAAGAAGCAGCTGTTTTCTGGCCTGTATATAATGAATATGAAAAAGAGAAATGGGAATTGTCGAAAGAACGCCGTCAGTTTGAACGTGATCTTGACGATAATGATCTTGAAAAACTTTCAGAAAAAGAATGCATTGAGCTTACCAGAAAATTTTCTTCATTTCCACAGGAAGATGCAGATCTAAACAAAAAGTACAATGAGAAGTTTCTGAAAGTGTTACCTCCCCAAAAGGTTGTAAAACTTTACATAACAGAAATGGATTTCAGACACCACATGTTACGAAAATACCGTGACAATGATGATGGCAGTGATAAAAGAAGATAAAGGCTCATTGGGGCTTTGCCGAACTCCACTGTCTTTTTATCTCCGATACATCCTCACCTAAATGGATTAGTTCGACTATAATTATGGATTTGAATTTTTGTTTAGACAAGGTGGTATCATTCATTGACAATAAACCGCCATTTTTGATGTACCCATTCGCCTGCATAGTGAATTCCTACGCGAGGTGTGCTATCATAGCTGGGCAGCTCCAAGTCTCCCTCAACCCACAAGCGCTCCGAATCAGATAAATTTTCGCCATAAAATGATTGATCAAGCTGAAGTTCGCGCCCTAAGCGTCCCGGACCTGAGATTTTACCAGCCCCCCTTATCAAAACTGCAGCAGGAAAACCCTCATCGGATGTAACAAAATTGAGCATCCAATACATACCATAAACAAGGTAAACGTATATAACCCCGCCTTTATGGTACATTACTTCGGTACGCTTTGTGCGCCCCTTTGCAGCATGGCATGCCAAATCTTCTTCTCCGCGGTATGCTTCCGTTTCGGTAATCCGATAATGCTCAACCCGGCCATCGTTGAAACAACGAACAATGACTTTGCCTAATAGATTTTGTGCAACATTTACCGGATTGCCGGCAAAAAAAGAAGAAGTTAATCGTTTATTGTTCACTAATATTCAATTTTTTGGGTCGAGTTTATCCATTTATCAAAAGGCAGGTTACCGGTATCCATATTTAAACAAACAAAAGGTACACTTCTTTCATTAGGGTGGCGTTTAATTTCATCATAAATAAATGCATCATCGAACCCTGCATTTGCAGCATCTTCGTGGCTAGCAGCATAATAAACTTCATCGAGATGTGCCCAATATATAGCTGAAAAACACATTGGGCAAGGCTCACACGAAGTATAAATTTTGCATCCCGATAAATCAAAGGTTTCCAGCTTTCTGCATGCTTCACGAATGGCCTGCACCTCGGCATGTGCTGTAGGGTCGTTGTTGCCGGTAACACGGTTTGTGCCCCTGGCAATAACCTCATTATCTTTAACGATTACAGCACCAAAAGGACCACCGTCATTATCAACATTATCGCTGGCCAGTTTTATGGCCTCGTTTATAAACTTTTCTTGTTCCATAAAAGAATTAAATTACTCAACGGTAACCGATTTAGCAAGATTGCGCGGCTGGTCAACATCGCAGCCCCGCAATACCGAAATGTAGTATGCAAATAACTGAAGCGGTATAACTGCCAGCAAAGGCGTAACAACATCATCCGATTTTGGTATTTCCATTATATCCTCAACCACATCACGCAAAAAACCATCACCTTCAGTTACCACAGCAATGATGTTTCCTTTACGTGCCTTCACTTCCTGAATATTGCTCACAACTTTTTCGTAGTAACGGTCCTTTGCTGCCACAACCACCACAGGAATATTACTGTCGACTAGTGCAATGGGGCCATGTTTCATTTCACCCGCAGGATACCCTTCGGCATGGATGTATGATATTTCTTTTAGCTTTAATGCCCCTTCAAGTGCAACCGGGAACAAATATCCCCTACCCAGGTAAAGTGAGTTGATATTGTCTTTGTATTTCTCAGCTATCTGCTTTATTTGTTCATGCCCCTCAAGAATCAGGTTAATTTTATCAGGGATTGAAATAAGGTCGTTGATAATAGCATAATACCGATCATCGCCAATAGCTTTATGGGCACGTGCCAAACGCATTGCCAAAAGGGTGAGCACTGTAACCTGGGCTGTAAATGCTTTGGTTGAAGCCACCCCAATTTCAACACCGGCATGTGTGTAAATCCCGGCATGAGTTTCGCGGGCAATGCTTGAACCAACAACATTGCAGATTCCTAACACCAAAGCCCCTTTATCCTTTGCAAGTTTAATGGCTGCCAGTGTATCGGCTGTTTCACCACTCTGACTTATTGCCAGTACTATATCATCTTCATTAATAATAGGTTTCCGGTACCGATATTCCGACGCATATTCAACTTCAACCGGGACCTGCGCAAATTCTTCAATCAGGTATTCGCCAATCAATGCAGCATGCCATGATGTGCCACATGCTATAATAACAATACGTTTGGCTTTCAGGATGCGTGGCATTACCTCACTCAGCCCACCCAGAAAAACTTCTTTTGTTTCAGGGTCGATACGTCCGCGAAATGAGTCAGAAATAGTACGTGGCTGGTCAAATATTTCTTTAAGCATAAAATGATCGAAACCATTTTTCTCAAGTTCCCCTACACTCAGTTCCAACCGCTGAACCTCCGGCTCAATTTCTTCATCTTTTTGAACGGTTTTTAATGTAAAGCTATTGGGTGTAATAATAGCAACATCGTTATCATTAAGGTATACAACATTACGTGTGTACTCTACAATCGGGGAAGCATCTGAGGCTAGAAAATATTCGCCTTCGCCAATACCAATAGCCAAAGGGCTGCTTTTTCGTGCAGCAATAAGTTTGCCTTGCTCATTTTTACACATTACCACAATACCATACGCCCCAACCACACGCGATAAAGCCATACGTACAGCAGTCTCGGCATTTATCTGCTTACCGTCGCCATACATATACTCAATTAAATTTGCCAATATTTCTGAATCCGTTTCTCCATAAAACGAATAGCCTTTCTTAATTAAATCATTTTTGAGTTTCTCGTAATTCTCGATAATACCATTATGAATGATGGTAAATAACCCATTCATTGATACATGCGGATGGGCATTAATATCGTTGGGCTCACCATGTGTTGCCCATCTGGTATGTGCAATACCGATATTCGAAAATGTGTTTTTATTTTCACAGTGGTTTTCAAGTTCAAAAACTTTTCCTTTCTTTTTAAATACTTCAACCCCACCGTTAATGTTTAAGGCAACCCCGGCTGAGTCATACCCCCGGTACTCAAGTCTTTTTAACCCTTTTATTAAAATCGGATAAGCATTCTTAGTGCCAATATAACCAACAATTCCGCACATGTGAGTATAGTTTTAATGTTAAATAATCGACAATTTAGTTTGAAAAAATGATATAGCAAAAAAAAAGAGAGCATAGCCCCCTTTTATTAATAAATTAAAAATTTTCTTATTTGTCGCCTAGTATCTGATTGTAAAATTCGTTATAGGCTTCAACATATTCATCTTCTGTTTTATAATCAAGTACCGGCAAACCGCTATTGTTTATCACCTCTTCTACTTGACCATCTATTTGTGGGCTACCCTTTATAATACCATCTGAATATCTTATTGCCAATTTATTTAAATTCAAATAATCAGGTTCTCCCAACATATCAATATCTTCTTTTGATATATATTCATTAAGAAGCTTATCCATCATCCCCTTGTCCAAAGGCTCGTCAAAAGCATCATCGTGAACACTGTAAACGACTTTAGAATTCGCAAACAATGGATCATCGGCATATGACTTTTTGATGAGCAAAGGCACAATAGAGCCAAACCAGCCCTGACAATGAATTAAATCGGGGGCCCAGCGCAACTTGATTACAGTCTCCAGCACGCCTTTGGCATAAAATATTGCCCGTTCATCATTATCTTCAAATGATTTTCCTTCTTTATCGAGTGTTGTATACTTTCGATGGAAATAATCTTCATTGTCAATAAAATAAACCTGCATACGGGCTGCCTGGATAGAGGCAACCTTAATGATTAGAGGATGATCGGTGTCATCAATAACAAGATTCATTCCAGAGAGTCTTATTACTTCGTGCAATTGATTACGACGCTCATTTACCAAACCATACCTTGGCATGAAAGTACGAATTTCTTTCCCCATTTCCTGGATACCTTGTGGTAGAAACCTGCCAATTTTTGATTTTTCTGATTCGGGTAAATACGGAGTAATTTCTTGAAAAATAAATAATACCTTTTTCTTTTCCATTCTATCTTTCGATATATTTTA
>JASMTI010000304.1:0-2652 GCA_041694375.1 Bacteroidales bacterium
CATCGTTAATTTTCAAGACACCATTCAAGAATTCAGTTTTTGATTGTTTTCCAACAGTAGGGAGCTTCATGATGTCAGCATCATCGTACTTAACAACTTCATTAACATTGTCGACCAAAGCACCAAGTTTTATTTCTTCGCCTTCGGATGTAATGTTGATAACCAATATACAAGTTGAAGATGTGATTTCTGCTTTTTTCATGCCAAATTTCACCCGTGTATCAACCAACGGAATAACTTCACCCCTTAAATTAAAAACGCCCATCATGTATTCAGGAGCCTTAGGAACTTCAGTTACTTCCTGGTACTCCAGTATTTTTTCAACATGTTCAACATTCAGGGCAAAATTCTCTTTATCAAGAGAGAATGTCAAATAAGTTTGATATAACTCTTCCATATCTTAAATATTTATTTTTTCGAAAACTCGGTTACAATTTTATTTACATCTAAAACTAAAGCAACGCTTCCGTCGCCCAAAATGGTTCCTCCCGAAATAAAGTCTTGGTTTTTATAGTGTTTTCCCAGTGGTTTTAAAACGGTTTGGTTTTCACCAACCACCCCATCAACAATCAGGGCTACTTGTTCATTTTCAAACGAAACAATAACCATTTCCCTCCGCTGGGGTATTTCTCCGCCGATTTCAAAATCAGAACGTAAATCAAAATAAGGAACCTGAACACCGTCAATGTCAATCACCTGGCTCAACATCGATTCACTTTTCAATTGATCGAGCGCAAGTATCTTATCAACCTGAATAAGCGGAACAATAAAATTGCGCTCGTCGATATGCACTTGCAACCCGTCGATAATTGAAAGTGTGAGCGGAAGCTTCACGATAAAAGTTGTCCCTTTGTCTTTTTCAGTTTCAATATCAATAGTACCCCTGATATCAGCAATATTACGTTTTACAACATCAAGACCAACTCCACGCCCTGAAACATTTGAAATTTTCTTGGCTGAAGAAAAGCCCGGCAGGAATATCATATTAAGTACATCCTTTTCACTAATGTTTTGGTCGGGTGCCAATATACCCCTTTCAATGGCAACTTTTCTAATCACCTCGGTATCGATGCCCTTACCATCGTCAATAATCTTTATGATTACATTATTGCTTTGATGATAAATTTTCATTTGTATGCTACCTGCTTCGGGCTTGCCTGCAGCTTTTCGTTTTTCGGCATCCTCAATACCATGGTCAACACAATTGCGAAGAATATGCATAATGGGGTCCGATAACTGTTCAATAATTTTTTTGTCGAGCACTGTATCTTCCCCTTCGGTAATAAAGTCAACTTTTTTATCAAGTTGAACCGACAAGTCGTGCACCAACCGTTTATATCGGGTAATGGTAACACCAAACGGAACAAGTGAAATTGTAAAAGCATTATCGCGTAATTGGCGTGAAAACGACCCATATTTCTCAGCAACATTGTTTAGCCTCTCATCACCAATTTCATCCGATAATAAGTTCAAACGAGCCTGCAAGGTCACCATTTCACTCACAAGGTTCATTAATTGGTCAATTTTTTCGGTTGAAACCCTTATGCTGCTTATAATTTTACCGTTCTTCTGGCTATCATTATCTGTTTTTTGCGCTTTAACCTGAGAAATTCCTTTTCCCCCGGGTTGTTTTTTCTGAATTTTTCCGGCGAAATCCTTAGCGATACTAAATATTTCAGTATCAGCAATTTTAAAAAGTTCATCCTTTCGCTTTTCCAGTTCATCCGTAAAACCATCAACCGAAAACAAATCACCAGCGTTAAGCTTTTCAATTGTCAGCGAAAACGATTGGTTTGCCCACTCGAAGATATTTTCAATTGATTCAACCGGCCGGACAGTTGATAGAAACACAATCCAGTCAGCTTTTTTATTAACCTTTGAAAAGTTATTTACACTTACTTTACCTGAATAATTGGAGAAAGCAATGCTTTCGCCCAATAAAGAGAGCTCTTCAATTAAGAATTTTGGATGCTCCAGTTCAGATGTGATTGTTTTCTCAGGAATAACTTTAATAAAATAAGAAGAAACATCACGTGAATCTATGTTGTTTTTTTTGAGATCGGCTTTTTTTGTTTGTCCATGCGGAGAAGCATTAACATCGTACAATTCAATTTTTCGGCACAAATTGGCAAAACGCACTTTTTGTTCATCGTCCAAATTCTCGTTTGTTGCCAACAGCGTTTTTAACACATCAATGGTTTCAAGCGAAATATCTTTCAAATCCGACGTAAAATCGATGCTGCCACTGCGAACTTTGTCGTAAATATCTTCTAAATCATGTGTTATTTCCAGTACTTTATCAAAACCAAGCATTCCCCCACTTCCTTTAATGGTGTGGACACTTCTGAATATCTGATCAATTGTTTCTGAGTCAACCGAGTCAACCTCGGCAGATAATAAAATATCTTCCAACTCATTAATCAAATCCCGGGTTTCTTCAACAAAACTACCCCTCAGTTGATCAATTGTTTCTGCCATTTTTCTTTATTTAAGTTCCCCTGAAACGAAGGTTATTATTAGTCTGCAATTTTAATAAAGATAAAAAATATAAATGGAATACTACCCGTTTAATTTTTCCTTTTCGAATTAAGGTGTTAAAATACATGTTTTAGGTTTTTAAAAAAAATAAATTAGCATAAAATCAAATCATAA
>JASMTI010000305.1:0-1421 GCA_041694375.1 Bacteroidales bacterium
GCTTACGACCCCAATTTAGACCGGTATTATATTGCAGATACCGTAAGAGGCACCGAACCTGAACTCAGTATTAATGGGTTTGGTGCAGCTACCGGAGATGATAAAGCGTTTTACTTGGCCGCTCTCGATAATCAAGGCCAGGTCTTATGGTATCATGAAAATACTTCTAACGGGGGTTGGTCTTTGGGCGATATTGCCATAGATAATAATGGGGATATTTATTTTACTGGCTACTATAGTCAAGGAGGAGATAGTGTGCAAGATAGTTTTGCAGGCTATACTTTTGTTGCAGATGCAAATGAGTTCGACAAAAGAAGCCCATTTTTAATGAAGTTTGACTCTTCAGGTAATCTAATTTGGGGTACAAATGCAAAACTTTTTAGCCGCTTCCCCGGTCGTAGTCTTGCCATTAATGGCAATGATGTCTATCTTGGTCTCGGGAGCTTAAACAATGAGTGGGATGGCATGCCCTTTGGCACAGGAGTCAGTGGCGTCGGCTTACTGGCTACCGATAATGCGGTGTTAAGGTTCAATAAAACCACTGGAGCGCTACAGGAAGTTATCCCTATGCCATCGGCATCCATAGCCTTTGACATGATCATGGCCATGGACATTGATAGCCAAGGTAATATCGTGGTCGGTGGGCATTTTGGCGGTAGCTTGCTGTCTGGCGATCCTAATAGCTCCATATTTAAAACTGGCGGCGACACGGATTTTTTTATCGCCCAATACGGCATGGGCAATTGCACCTTGAACGTCGCAGAGCAAAATAATCCTTTAGAGATTAAACTCTACCCACAACCCGCGAGCGATAAGGTGTTTCTGCAAAGTCAAATCCCGCTTATGGCTTATACCATTTATAACCTACAAGGGCAAAAACTCAAACAAGCTAAATTAGAAAACAACCGCATAGATATCAACCAACTCTCCACAGGACTATATTTAATAAAAGTCACCAACGCCCAAGCCAAATCACAGGTGTTGAAATTGATTGTGGAGTAGGTAAAACATTTTAATAAAAAACTAAAATAATGACAAAATCAATCAACATAAAAACCACAACAAAAAGTCCCCCTTTGGGGGATTTAGGGGGCTTAGCTTTCACCCTTATTTTTTTATTTTTCGGATCATTGATATCCTATGGACAAACCCCGGACTGGCAATGGGCTAAACGGGGAGGTGGTTCAGTGAGTTTAACTGGCTCTGAGGTATTTAGTTGGGGCGTTGAACGGGTATTAGACCTTGCCATAGACCAAAACGATAATTATTATTATTTGGCAGAAGTAAGTGGTGCTCAAACCGATTATGAAGGTATGCCTATTACAACTTATAACAATAATAATACAAAAGATATCTATATGTTCTCAACAGATTGTCAGGGTAACTTTAGATGGTCTAAGAGTATAGGGGGTAGTGCTAGC
>JASMTI010000306.1:0-22770 GCA_041694375.1 Bacteroidales bacterium
TTGTTAATTCTGTGCCCTTTGTCAATTAGTATATCATAAATATCATTGTAAAGGTCTTTCGCTGAACATTCCTTTTTTATCAAAACTTCTTTTGCTTCGTTTGGAATTTCGTTTAACTCATCTTCACTCAAATTAGATATTTCACTTATTTTTTGCATTGTAAAACAACTTGTAAGCAAAAAAGAAACCAATGTAAATAGTATTATTTTTTTCATGTTCATAGTTTATAGTTGTTAATAATAAACTAATGTACAAAAAATATTTATTTGATTGGTTAAACCTGAAAAAACCTGAAAAATTATTTACCAAAAATCATTAATAGCTCAATCCTATCAATCGGTATTGCCCTGCCTTTATTTATTTGCTCCTTTATTCGTAAATACTTTTTAGTTGGTTTCCCGGCATACGTTTTTTTGAAGTGCTTTTTATTCAATTTTTCATGCTGTTTATCCAAATCGAAATAAGCCCCAAAGTTTTTATCTAAATACCTGTAATATTTACTTTGGGTTTGGCAATCGTACATGCAGCCATTAAAGGCTTCACGGTGTAAAAAATAGCCATTTACAGAATATAGTTTTCTGCAATGCTTACCAGTCCGGGGGCAAACAAAAAACCATAAAACGCCCTTATTGAGGTTTGAAGGTGTTGAGGTTAGAAATACTTTATATTTTCGTGGGGTTTCTTCAAACTTGTAAGTCAGTTCAATGTATGGTTGTTCGCCTGTGGTGTTTGATTCAATTGAAATACTGCCTGTTTTTGTGCCTCTGCTGCTCCAGCTTAAAACACCACTTTTAATAATACCCGGGTTTAGATAGCCCCATTTTTTCAGGTCTGAAATATTTATTTGTAGTGTGCTATCGTAAATAATCGGAAACGTTGGGAATTTTGGCATAACTCTATTTTTTACAAAATGAAACCTAAATTATTAAGGAACTTCAATATTTAATCATAAACTCCAATCAATTAATATTTGTGGTTAATACTTCTTTTAATTCCTTTACTCTGTTGAGGTATGGTAAAAATGTTTTATTGTCGCTGTTCGCCCTTGCTGTTGCAATATGATTTTCAATAAAATTATTTATATCTGTTATCGTGGTGCAACCGTTCAATTTTACCGGTTCTTTTGGTGGGGTTGTATTTTTAAAAAAGTCTTCAAGTTCTTTTATTTGGTCGCTCCATTCCCGTGGCTGCTCTGCCTGTATTGGTTCACGTTGGTAAGCCTCAACGGGTGGCAATGGTTCGGGCTGTGAAAAAAAAGTTTTGTTTTCAACTACATTTTTTGCATTTGCTACATTGATTTTATCTTTTTTGAACATTTCGCCCTTTTGTTCAAATTTAGTAAACTTTCGCCAATCCATTTTTATAAGAATGTCGGCAATATCCGCCCCCTGGTCTTTTTGTTGGGCTGTTGCAAACTTTTCAAGTAAATCAGAAAAAATAAACCGAGTGCCGGGCAATTGTTTTTCAAAATCGTTGGCTTTGTTTTTCCATTCTTTAAAAGTACTTCCATCTTTTGAAAGGTCAGGAAACACGAAAACAAAACGCCCTTTCAATGCTTTGAGCTTATTAAGTGAGAAACTACTCTTATTATAAACTGCTAACCAAATAAAATCTTTAGGGTGTTCAGGTAGCCCGAAATATAAAGTGCCGTAAACGGCTGTTTTGGGTGCTTCAACCAATGCAACCGGGTTTTGTGGGTATTTACTTAAAAGATGTTCACCAAACAAACAACTTATTCGTTTTTCCTGCTCAATATAAAGCCTCAACCATTTAGGCAATGGCATATTATTTTTAATGTGGTGCTTTTCAATTATTGAGTGTAAAAAGTCGGTGCCGGTGGTGTGGTTCGTTTTATCAAATTGTTTGACTTGCACCGCCCGGACGTTCCCGGCAATGTCGATAAAAGGAAACGTAACCGCCCCGGCTCTGTAACCATTTGCAACTGTTCCCAAATAGTACAAAGCAATAACCTTTTCAATGTCGGTTTGCTCAAATGGATACTGTACCGTTTTAAGCAAGTTTTGAATAAAAATGTTGTGTTCGTACCTGTCAGGCTGCAAGGTCTGTAAAAAGGTTTCATTATCGAAATACACGGCTTTAGGTGTCGGATTCTTTGGTGTCGGCTTCCAGTTCCGGGGCAATTCCGATTTTTTGCCCTGTTCCTGCTCCCATGTCATTTTTGAATATCCATCTAAATAGGGGTTGTGGTGGTAACTGCATTTGCTTTCCCGGTCACAACGTCCATATTGTTCCGGTAAATATTCGCCCGTTTCTGTATCAATGTAAAATACAAAGGTTTTTTTATTGCAGCCGGGGCAAATATGTTTCCGGCTGCTTTTATCCAATATGTACCTAAAATTATTGTTCATTTATGGAGCTCATTATTTAGCGCTTTCACTGAAAGACTAAATAAAAATTTCATTAAATCATTGATACAAATCCCGGTTATTTTTGAAGCCTTAGCAATTGCAATTGCTGCTTCGTTCAGTGCCTGCATTCTTAGAAGGTCTAATTCATCTTCGCTAATGTTATTTTTCATTTTTGTAAATTTTAATTATTAAATAATATCTGATTTTTCTGTTTATTTTATTTGGCACATGGCACAAGTGGCATAAGTGGCATAACTCAATAATAGTAAGGCTTTCAGGCTGTTTTTAAGTGGCACAAACTTGGCACAAGTGGCACAACCTATATTTAAAAATGCCAGTTGTGCCAACAAAATGCCAACAAAATGCCACCTGAAACCCTTATGAATAAAGGAAAGTGCCAATAATGCCACTTGTGCCACTATGTTTTTAAAATAATTTTTCATATTCGCCTTGTTTTATCCATTTGAACAGTACTTTATCATTTAAAAACCGCTTAAAAGTCCGTTCAGCCATCCCCACACTTTCAGCAACCTGAGCACCCTCACTTGTTGTAAAGGTATCAGGCAACGCTATGTAAAGGGTTTGTTTATCGGTGGGTAACTTATTCAACGGGTTTGCATTTGATATAATTGAATGTACCTTAATCGCTGTTTTTTTGAAGTATTCAACTAACTGTAAAGCCCCTTGTACTGCTTCAATTTCAATGGCTTGTTTGTCTCCTTCGTTACAGGCGTACTGTATCATCTGAATTATTAAAGCTAACCGAACAGCATACATTTCCATCTTTGCATTAATGCCATTTATATCTTCATTCCCGGGCTTATTGCTTTGGTCGGTTAATTCCCTCTGCCATTCAAACAATAGTTGTTTTGCCCCGGGTGTAAATCTCAATATTTCGGGCTGTGGGTTGTTGGTTTCGTCCTGAATTATTGAAACGTCCAAAAGATTTGAAATAATGGTTTGCCAATTCTCAATAATTGACGGGTGTAATTCTGTTTCGCTCCAATATTCTTTTTTTAAATCATCAGGTACAACAAACAGCAACCTATCTAAAAACCCGTTTTCAGTTCTTTTGTCTGCCAGCTCATTTAATACCCCCGGTTGTATTGTTCCCGCAACTGAAATAAATGGCAATGGTATGTAAGTCGGTTCGCTTGTTTTACGGTTGATTCTTATTGGTTTGCCACTCCATACGCTTAACCAAAATTGCTCCTCACTCCCTTTATTATATCTGTCAAAATTTTTAAACCAACTTGCCAACTCATCAGCATAAACGCCAATACCTCGCTTATTTGCGTTGTGTACGTCTGTGAGTGCCTCTGGTGTAAAATCGGTTACTAAATGTTGTTCCAAAAATGGTTTTTCTGGTTCGGTATAACCTTGCTGCACTCTCTCCTTTTTTGAAAGTGCTAAAATTGTATCGTATTCCTGTTTTTCCTTTTGGTATTTTTGGAATTTTAAGTTATCCCGCTGTTCAATTGGCTTTAATGCAAAGCTAACCGGGTGGCTTTTATTTGTGCCTGCTCTCCCGACAAGGGAGAGGTATAAAACAGCGTTTTCCTGCCATCCTTTCATTATTTCAACTCTATGGGTGTTACCTATGGAAACAGAAACAGCGTACAACATTGCAGCCCCTATGAAGTCGATAGGGAATTTTAAACTTTCGTTTGTGGCTGTGATTATTTCCTGTACTGCTTCCGGGAATATCTCAACCGGGAAAAGGTTTTGTTTATCTGATTTTTCTGCCTCAACGGTATTTTTTAAGCCCTCGATATGGCTTAAAATAGTAGCCGGGTTGTTGAGGTCTCCAAATACCGGATTCAATTTTATCGCTTCGTCATTCATGGCTATTGGTTTTTGGTTTTACAATAGCCGGGTTTGTAGAATAATATCCGGCACGGTATTTTGAAATTTTACAATCTTTGGTTGTAACCTTTCTAATACGGTTCTGTTTTTGCCATTCAGCAACGTAACGGCACAAATTAGCCCTTAAAATGCCTGTCTCAACAGAAACCATTAGCATGGTCTTCGGGTGGCTGTAAAAGGCTGTAAAAGCCCTTTTTATTTGTGCCTGAAAATTCTTATCTTTGCCTGTGCCTGCCAGCATTGAGCCCTTCGGGGCTTTCTTTATACCCTTCATAATTATGCCCTCCCAGCTTTAGCGGTTAAGAACTGATCGGCTTCGGCTTCAATCTCTGGAGTGCAAAGGATTCGCCCCCCTTTAAGCCAATTAAGAATAACATCCCGTTCAAAAAATAAACGTTTGCCCCTTTTACATACGCCCGGGATTTCTCCTTTAGAATGCTTTGTGTAGATAGTTGCTTTCGATAGGTGCAAAAGACTTGCAACCTGTTCAATGGTGAGTAACTCCGGTTCGGTGGGTTCAATCTTTTTTGTAGGTTGGTGTTTTAATTCAAGCAATAAATCTTCAATACTGCTCAACCTTGTTTCGATAATTTCAAAAGGATTTGATACCATGATTGTATTTTTTTAAAATTTGACATGGCACAAATGTTTGCGTTATTCGTTGCATATCACACCGTTAAAGGCTGATAGGCTTGTTTTAAGGTTTAAAAGGTTTGTTTTTAGGTTTTATGAAAGTCTATGTAGTCATTTTTACTAAACCCATCAAAAGCATTATTGAGAATATCAAAATACTTTTGCTTTACTTGAATTAAGTTTAGTTCATGATTTTTATTGCTTAAATAGAATTCATAAAACACTTTCCGGATGTCCTTTTTGATGAATGTTTTGCAATTAAGTTTTTGCTTTTGTGGCTTCAGGTCAATAAAAGTTGATTTAATAAATATTGAAAGTTGTTCATTTGTCAAATAGAATTCATCAAATTTATTGGTTTTTTCAGTCAATATTTTAAAATGTTCGTAAACATCTTTTATTGGAACTTTTGGAATTAAAAAATTTTGATATTCAAATAATTGCTCCAAAGTTTCAGGCAATTCAGTTTCTTTTTTGTCGGATTCAGGTGCAAATTGCTTGTTTAAACCTTCAAGCCAATCTTTATACAAAAAATACCTGCTGTAAACATACACGGTTTGATCGTTAAAAAAAGCATTGAAATAAGCATAATATTTTCGTTCCGGTTTATAGTAGTAATCATTTTTCAACCTCGAATACTCAACAAGCTGCTCTAATTCTCTGCTCTTTATATTATGGCGATTAATATCACAATAACGTCTGAATGTTTCATTTGTGGATAGTGATTCAGCTTTTTCAATAAAGTTGTTTATTTCGCTTAATTCATCATTAATTATTTTGTTGTTTGGTGTTCCGTATTTTTTAAAAAACATCTCTTTAAATTCATTAAGATAGATATGTCCGGATTGTTCTAACTGTTCGAATAATTTAGCTTTTTTCAATATTATAGCTGCCTTTATTGCTTTTTCTATCTCGATTAACTGCCAGTGCAATATCGCCTCGGGGGTGGGTGTCTTTTTAATTTTCGATAGAGGTATTCCAGCAGGCTTGAGGTTTTTCAATTGGTCTTTATAAAATGCAATGCTTTCTCTTTTTCTTTGTTCTATTGTTTCACCTTCTTTTAAAACGTGTTCTGTTCTATTAGTTTCAATAAGGTTAATATTGGAATATAACTCTCCCTTTCTTTTTTGATATTCCATCTCACTATATTCAATCAATCCATTAACTACATCGAAACAACCATCAAAAAACTCTGCCGCTGCATAGTGTTGTTTTTCCGCCTTTTCACATTCACGAAAAAAATATTGGTCTAAATGTTTAAGGGAATTTTTTTTACTCTCATAACCGTTCAATATAATTTCTAAATAATTCATGTTATTTTTTTAGTGGTTAAAAATTTAATTAGCTCTTTTAAATCCGGCTGTCAATACGTTGGTTTGTTCCTGTATAAATTCCTTTTCAAAGCTATCTAAATAACTGTTTGTAACAAGTACAGAACTATGCCCCAACAATTCACTAATTAGCTCTGTATTTGCCCCTGAACGCTTTAAAACGGTGGCAAAGCTATGCCGGGCAAAGTATGTAGTACAATCTTTATCAATATTCAATTCATAAGCAATTTGCTTCATGTACTTGTTGATGGTTTTCGTTAATTGCTTAATTGTCGCCTGTTGGTTTTCGGCTGTCATATCGCTTTTTAAGTGTGGAAAAATGTACACATTTTTTAATAATGAGGTTTGCCCCCACTTTTTAATAATGTCCCATGTTTCGGGCTTCAATGCAACCGATATTTTTTTGCTCTCTTTTTGGCTTCGCTTTGTCTTTTCACGGGTATAGGTCAAAACATCGCCATTGATATTTTCCCATTTCAGCAAACAAAAATCTTTTACATTCATGCCATTTGATAAATACAAAAACAACCAATAATCTTTTGCCATTTCTTTTGTTGAGTTCTCCGGGGCTTTATAGTTGTATATTTTTGATATTTCATCAATCGTTAATGCCTTCTTAGTGTTTTTGCCTGTTGGAATTGAATATTTGCCCCTGCCTTCTCCAAATGGGTACAAACTTTTATCAATATTGTTGAGGTTGAAAACTGAACGTAAACTTCGCAAATATACGCCAACGGTTGTAATACTTTTCCCATTGTCAAGCATCCATTTTTCATATTTCTTTAAAAATTTGGGGGTAATGTCGGCAAATGTTAAGTTCTTTTTGAACGTCTCTAAACTCTTTTTAGTCGATGTATAGCTTTCGGCTGTTCCGATACGCTTTTCATTTTTCAACTGCTCTATGTAGTTATCAAAAGCATAAAAAACACTATTTTGAACATTGCGTTTTTCAAAATATTGCTGCTCGAAATTATCAAAAGTAAAAACTGGGAGTTTTTCAATTATTTCATTTGCTTTATTCAACTTGAAAAGTATGTCGGTATAAATAGCTTTATTCTCTTTTGATTTTCTTTTGCCGTTACCTTCCGGCTGTATGACTTTTTTAAATTGTTCCGGTGTTAAAAATACACCTGTTGGAAAATACCTCCGTTTGCGGTTGTATGTGAGTTTTATTTTCACTGAACACGTACCATTTTTTAACGGTCTTAACTCATCTAAATAAATACTGGCTATTGCTTCGTTCATGGCTGTAAATCTTTTGTAACACATTTGTAACACAAATGTAACACAAAAACACAAAATAAACAATAAATAATTAATGATTGTAACACGCCAAAGCATTAATTACAGGGGGTTTTGTTATGTGTGTATGATTATTTGTTGTTTTGTTGTTTTGTGCTTAGGTGTGATTCATAATCACGAGGTCGGCGGTTCAAGCCCGCCTCTCGCTACATATTAAGGGGACTGACTTATCGTTTGTCCCCTTTTTTATATCTTCGTATCTGTGAAATATTTTGTATATATCCTTCGAAGTGAAATGAGTGGCCGATACTATGTGGGTAGCTGTTCTAACCCTCAAAAACGTTTACAACAACATAATGCCGGGCGAACACCTTCCACTAAACCTTTTCGTCCTTGGGAATTGATTTATACTGAAACTTTCAACACCAACAGTGAAGCCTTAAAACGTGAACTACAGATCAAAAAGATGAAAAGTAGAAAATATATTGAAGGGTTAATAACATGTAAGCTATGAAACAGTAAATCTCACACCGACACTAAAATCATCTTTCATCCGTTTTATCTAAATAAAAGTATTCACACATCTCTTTTTTATTAAAATATTCTGCCATATCAAGGCATATTCTTAGTTTTGCACGTGATCAATGTTTTTTCAGATGAATCGGTTAAATTCATACATTATAAAAAGTTTTACAGGTCCGTTTATCTTAACATTCCTGGTGAGTATTTTTGTATTGCTCATGCAGTTTTTATGGAAGTATCTCGACGACCTGGTTGGAAAAGGTCTGGAAACCGCTGTAATCATCGAACTTATTTTTTATGCAGCCATGCATTTGGTTACCATGGCCCTTCCCCTTGCAGTGCTGTTAGCTTCGATCATGACCTTCGGAAATCTTGGCGAACGTTTTGAATTACTGGCAATAAAAGCAAGTGGGGTTTCGCTGCTAAAAGTAATGCGCCCCCTGATTTTTCTCAACATACTGATAACCTTGTTTGCATTTGTATTAGCTGACCAGGTTATACCGGTTACCAACGCCAAATTCCAGGCATTACTATGGAGCGTAAAAAAACAGCGCCCCGAAATGATTATAAAAGAGGGAATATTCTCAAACGAAATTGACGGCTACAGCATTAAAGTAGATGAGAAAGATAACGACTCGAAACTACTTAAGGGGATCATGATTTATGACCACACCGCAAATAATGGCAATACAAATGTAATTATTGCCGATTCGGGCTATGTTAATATGTCGGATGATAAAAACTATATGATATTAACCCTTTTTGAAGGAATCAGTTACAATGATGTTCAATCATCGAAAAAAAAATCAGATGACACAAACCCATTTCGGCGTGAACTTTTTAAAAAACAAAAAATTGTAATTGGTGTTAACAACTTTAATTTAAAACGGACAGATGAACGCTATTTTAAAGAAAACTACCAAACCTTAAAAAATAAAAAGCTGGCCGCAACAATTGACACCCTTCACATGAAATATAAAGAAAGGGAAGAAATCATGTCGAAGGGGATTTACTACAACGATATCCTTAATGCTGAAATTGTTAACAATTACCACTCTGATAGCATCGACATTGAACAAATGTATCCTGACACTATATCTATGCATGTCTATTCGGTCTTCAATGCCCTTGATGAAGGAAAAAAAAGAATGGTGTTACATTCGGCCCAACGGCTTGCCCAACAAAATCAACGCGCCATTCTTCAATATCAAACCGACCTATACAACCGCATGGTGTGGATTAACAAACACATGATTGCATGGCATAAGAAATATTCACTTTCCATTGCCTGCCTTTTATTCTTCTTTATTGGCGCACCACTGGGTGCCATTATACGAAAAGGTGGCTTTGGAATGCCGGTTGTTGTCTCAATCCTGCTCTTTATTATTTACTACCTGTCAACTGTAATTGGTGAGAAGATTGCACGCGAAGGCGTTTGGAAAGTAGAGATGGTAGTATGGCTACCGACTTTTGTATTCTTTTTGATCGGCATACTACTCACCCATCAGGCCGTAACCGATTCTATCCTCTTGAATAGCGAAACGTATAATCGAATTATAAGATCAATCAATATCTTCAGATATTTCAAACCGAAAAATAAGCATAGTAATGAAGATACTGTTTCTGACCAATAAGCCCCCTTACCCTCAAAAAGATGGCGGATCAATAGCCTCTATGGGCATGATTGAAGCTTTTGCCAACATCGGTCACCAGGTAACAGTGCTGGCTATGAATACACGCAAACACCACGTTTCGCCTTTTGAGATTCCTGAAAACATATCATCAAGAATAATATTTCACCTTGTTGAAGTTCCGGCAAAAATATTGCCGCTCGATGCTTTTACAAACCTGATTAGCTCTAGGCTACCATACAACGCCCAACGGTTTATCAGTAAAACTTACCGCGAAAAACTTAAAATGCTTTTACAGGCAACTGATTTTGACATCATCCAACTCGAAGGGCTTTATCTCTATCCATACATCAACACCATCAGAAAATACAGCAAGGCACTGATTAGTTACCGTAGCCACAATATTGAACACGAAATATGGGAACGTACTGTTGCACAAAACCGGGGCTTAAAAAAATTGTATCTTAAAATACTGACCTCGAGACTTGAAAAATTTGAAAAGAATGCAATAAATACCTACGACACATTAATACCCATAACAAAACGCGATGAGGACAAGCTGCGTGAAATGGGCAACACACAACCTACACTCACTATACCAGCCGGGTTCAATTTTGATGAAACTGAAATTGAAGAACAACCGAACAGTGCTAACAATTTGTTCTTCATTGGCGCACTCGATTGGGCCCCAAACCAGGAAGGCCTTTTTTGGTTTTTAGATAATTGCTGGCATATGATACTGGATAAAAGCCCAAACACTTCACTCAAAATAGCCGGACGCAATGCTCCCCCATGGATACCTGAAAAATTACTCAACTACCCCAACATAAAATATGAAGGAGAAGTTGAATCGGCCCAAAGCTACATGAGGCAAAATGGAATAATGATCGCACCCCTGCTTTCGGGAAGCGGCATGCGGGTAAAAATTATAGAAGCAATGATGTTAAAAAAACCCATTGTTACAACCACTATAGGTTGCGAAGGAATTGAAGCATGCAACAACAAAGAAATCATGATCGCCAGCACGGCCAGTGAGTTCTCAAACAAAACTATCGAACTCATCAACAACCTCAAAATGCGCAACACTTTATCCGACAATTCATTTATTTTTGTACGTAAAAACTATTCAAACAAAGAACTCATTAAAAAACTCTCTGGTTTTTATAAAAAATTTATTTAATGGAAATATTATTCTGGATAATTGCTTTCGCTTTTTTCTATTCATATATAGGATATGCAATACTCATATTTATTTTTACAACCTTTGGTAAAAAGAAAAAAAACAAACAGGAATTAATATTCAATCAAGAATTACCATCTGTATGTCTTTTTATTACTGCATATAATGAACGAGATATCCTGGATGAAAAAATAAAAAATTGCAAGAACCTTGATTATCCAAAAGACAAACTCGATATTGTTTTTGTTTGCGATGGGTCAAACGATGGCAGCTATGAGTACTTACAAACAATTGAAGGGGTTCAAGTATTATACAAACCCGAACGACGAGGTAAAATAAATGCAATGAACCGTGGTATGCAGTTTGTAAAAGCACCTATTGTTGTTTTTACCGATGCAAACACAACTTTAAACAGCGGGGCAATTAAAATAATAGCCCATGAATTTGACAATCAGAAGGTTGGCTGCGTTGCTGGTCAAAAAAAGGTTATTAATAAAGGATACGGAAATGCCGTAGAAACAGGTGAAGGTTTGTACTGGAAATTCGAATCGTGGCTTAAAAACATTGATGCTGAATTTCACTCTCCAGTAGGTGCCGTAGGTGAATTATTTGCCATCAGGACTAATCTTTTCGACACCGTGGAACCCGATGTCATTCTTGATGATCTTATCATTTCGTTACGAATTATCGAAAAAGGTTACATCCTTGAATATGCACCACAGGCAGTAGCTACCGAATATGCATCGTTTAATGTAAAAGAAGAACTGAAACGAAAAAAACGTATAGCTGCCGGAGGGATGCAAACTATTTTCAGAATGAAACAATTTTTGAACCCGTTTAAATACGGAAAGCTTACCTTTCAGTACTTCTCACACAAAGTCACAAGATGGACTTTTGCCCCCTGGTTTTTCTTTTTACTCCTTCCTCTTAACATCTTTATCACATTTTTTCCTTCGTATAATTTATTTTATGCATCTCTGTTAACATTACAAATTCTTTTCTATATCTTTTCAATTGCAGGTTTTATACTCGAAAAACAAAATATAAAATTTAAACTCCTTTTTATTGCATATTATTTTACAGCGATCAATTTTGCTACAATACAAGGACAATTTAGATATTTCCGTGGAAAACAATCGGCTGCATGGGATAAAGTCAGGCGCAGCTAATTTCTACTTTACTACAAACCTGTTTTGTTTATGGTTGACTTGTTTACCAAACAGCTTTCTTTTCACAACTAATTGTTACTTTTTCAGCAATTGTCAACTCTATTCTTAAGAAAATTGGAAATCATATCGTACTTTTGTGGTTTATAACCCATTTTTAAGCAATAAACCGATCATTGCCTAGGGTTTTTAAATTACTAAAAGGTGTAAAATCAAATGTCAGGATACCAACAAAACGACTACACAAATAAGTTAAATACAATTGACGAGGCCATTGACGATATTAAAGCAGGAAAAATTGTTATTGTTGTTGATGATGAAGACCGTGAAAACGAAGGTGATTTTATAGCAGCAGCCGAAAAAGTTACGCCTGAAATGATAAATTTCATGGCAAAAGAAGGGCGGGGCCTTATTTGTGCCCCCTTAACAGAAAAGCGCTGCGAAGAACTCGAACTTGAAATGATGGTGGGAAAAAACACTTCGCTGCACGAAACACCATTTACGGTTTCGGTTGATGCACTTGGCCATGGAACTTCCACCGGTATTTCGGCATACGACCGCTCTGTAACCATTAAGCTCCTTGCCGATAAAAACACCAAACCCGAAGAACTGGGACGCCCCGGCCACATTTTTCCATTAAAAGCAAGAGACCGTGGCGTATTACGCCGATCGGGGCATACCGAAGCTGCGGTTGATCTAGCCCGTATGGCAGGACTTGAACCGGCAGGGATTTTAGTTGAGGTAATGAACGACGATGGCACCATGGCACGTTTACCCCAACTTATTGAAATTGCCAATAAGTTCAACCTCAAAATTATATCTATAGCCGACCTTATTGCTTACCGAATTGAACAAGAAAGCCTTATAAAAAGGGGGGAAGCAGCCAGGTTGCCAACAAAATACGGAGATTTCACCATTATACCTTACCTCCAAAAATCGAACGGCAAAGAGCACGTAGCACTCGTAAAAGGTAAATGGCAGGCAGATGAACCTATAATGGTACGTATGCATTCATCATGTGTTACGGGCGATATTTTCGGTTCGTTGCGTTGCGAATGTGGCGACCAATTGCACAAATCGATGGAGATGATTGAAAAAGCAGGCAAAGGTGTTATTGTTTATCTCGACCAGGAAGGACGTGGAATTGGTTTGCTAAACAAAATAAAAGCTTATAAGCTACAAGAAGAAGGATTGGATACCGTTGAAGCCAATGTCCACTTAGGTTTTGCACCTGACGAACGCGACTACGGCGTTGGCGCTCAAATCATCCGCGACCTTGGTGTACGTAAAATGCGGCTATTGTCAAATAACCCGGTAAAAAGGGTCGGACTTGAAGGATACGGGTTGCAGGTTGTTGAAAACCTGCCGATAGAAATTGAGCCCAACACGCACAACGAGTTTTATATGAAAACAAAACGCGACAGGATGGGACACATTCTTCAAAAATTTAAATACTAAAAAAGATTAAAATACAAACAAAACCATCAAAAACAGGTTACTCACGACAACAGGGCACCTGTTTTTTTATAAAATACTAGCAGATAACGGCATTCAAATACCATCTTCCAATTTACTTATCTCAAGTAAATGTTCTTTAGGTTCATCATGTTCCATGTCAATGAAATTGTGTATATTTTCAACAGGGAAAACAAGGGAAATACCTGTACCCGAAACACTATTTGATTTAAAATTCGATGAACAAAAAAGAACAATATGAGCAGAATTAAAGTAATCAGCTACGAAGAATCAGCCGGAAGATTAAGAGATATTTATGATGACTTGATTGCCACACGTGGCAAACTGGCCGATGTACATACCATTCAAAGCTTACACCCAGAGAGCATAGTTAAGCACATGGAATTATACATGGAAATTATGTTCTCCAAATCGGAACTCTCGCGTGCCGAACGCGAAATGATGGCCGTGGTTGTTTCGGCTGCCAATCAATGTGATTATTGCCAGTTGCACCATGCTCAAGCACTAAAAAACTATTGGAAAGATAACGAGAAAGTAAACCAGTTGAAATCAGATTTCGAGGGAGTTGATTTGCCGCTCCGCGAAAAAGTTCTCTGCAGCTTTGCAAATTTACTTACGGTAGCCCCCGAAGTTTTCAAAGATGATAAATACCTGCAATCCCTAAAAACTTCCGGATTATCAGATAGTGCCATACTTGATGCCTCATTAGTTGTTTCCTATTTCAACTTTGTGAACAGAATCGTACTTTCCCTGGGACTTGAAACAGACCCTGATGAAGTGAAAGGATACCAATATTAACAAACCCGGCAATTTACCATTCAACCTGTCGTGCTGATGGTATCTCCATCAAAACAATCCACGAATAATCACAATACTATGTTCTGTATTGTATCGTATTGAAGATTTTCAAGATTAGCTCATTTTAATTTGTCAGGAATCAAAAAAACATCCGACTAATTATTACAAATTGGGCAAAAGGTAAAATCAAAACATAAAAGTGAAATACATACGAAACAAACATGAACTAATTTAATCATTCCAAGTTATATAATAAATAATTTGAAAATGAAATTCAAACCAGAAATCAGCACATCAGCAAATGGTCCATTACTGGCAAAAAGTACAGACACAATACTGTCAAACAATGGCTTACCCCACCAACTAAAAAACACAACCGTTGTACTTTGCCGCTGCGGCCAAAGCAAAAGCAAATCTTTTTGCGACGGCACACACGGCAAAATTGGCTGGGAAGACAAAAAACTGGATGGAAGGCAACCAAGGATTGTCAGAATTCAACACAGCTGTACCCCAAAAAATGGATATTACACTTATTTTTATTAATAATATTTTTATCGTTTATGGAAAAATTTAAAGAGTTAACTACCAGTGAATTAAACGAAGCCAGAAAATTAACTGGCACAAAAATAATTGACGTTCGCCCTGTTGAAGCCTATAACGGGTGGCCACTTGAGGGCGAATCGCGGGGCGGCCATATCGCCGGGGCTAAAAGCCTACCCAGTAAATGGTTAAAATACATCGACTGGATAGAGATGGTACACCATAAAAATATTAAACCCAACGAGGAACTCATTATTTATGGTTATCACAAGGACGAGGCCCTAGAAACAGCCCATTCTCTTTATAAAAATGGTTTTAAAAACATAAAAATTTATTATCATTTTTTAAGCCAATGGATACAAGACGAAAATCTTCCTATGGAGAAACTGAACCGCTATCAAAAACTAGTTTCCCCTGAATGGGTAAAGGAACTTATTGACGGCAAAAAGCCTTTACACTATAATAACAACAAATATATAATTGTACATACACACTATCGCAACCGCGATGCTTATTTGAGCGGACATATACCCGGGGCAATCGATATGGACACCAATGCCCTAGAAGATACCAAAACGTGGAATCGTCGTCCACCTCATGAACTAAAAAAAGCACTTGAAGACCATGGCATATCATCAGATACTACTGTTGTATTGTATGGTAAATTTATGCACCCCGACAATAACGACCCCTTTCCGGGAAGTGCTGCAGGAGACATCGGTGCTATTCGTAATGCCCTAATCATGATGTATGCCGGTGTTAAAGATGTAAGGGTGTTAAACGGTGGTTTCCAATCGTGGGTCGATGCCGGATTTGAAATTAGCAATACAGATGAACAAAAAAAACAGGTTTCTGATTTTGGTGCAAATATTCCATCTAACCCCGAACTATTTGTTGACACACCTGAAGCCAAAGAAATGTTAGCTTCATCAATAGCCGAATTGGTTTGTGTGCGTAGCTGGCCCGAATATATCGGTGAAGTTAGCGGATACAATTATATTGAACCGAAAGGCAGGATCCCCGGAGCAATTTTCGCCGATTGCGGGAGCGATGCCTATCACATGGAAAACTACCGGAACTTCGATCACACCATCCGCGAATTTCATGAAACAAAAGACATTTGGGAACAAAACAACATAACACCCGATAAACATTTGGCCTTTTACTGCGGAACCGGATGGAGGGGAAGCGAAGCATGGTTTAATGCATGGCTTATGGGCTGGCCTAAGGTTTCGGTTTACGACGGGGGCTGGTTCGAATGGAGCTCTAACCCTGAAAATCCTTTCAACACCGGAAATCCAAACAAATAGAAAACAATAAAGCAATATAATATGGAACATTTTGATGCAATAATCATTGGTTCGGGACAGGCCGGCACACCACTGGCATTCAAACTTGCCTCTGAACACAAAAAAGTAGCTTTTATAGAAAAAGAACATGTTGGGGGCACCTGCCTGAATGTTGGCTGTACACCTACCAAAACCTATGTTGCAAGTGCCCGCCGCATGTGGGATGCAACGCATGGCAACGAACTCGGGGTCAATATTCCTGCCGGAGCCACAGCTGACATGAAGAAAATCAAAGCAAGAAAAGATGATATGATATCAAATTCAGTTCATAGTATTTTAGATGGACTTAACAGCCAAAAAAATATCACCTTCATAAAAGCAACGGCAAAATTCACGGGGCAAAAAAACGTCGAAGCAGATGGAAAAGAAATGACAGCCGAGAAAATATATATAAACGTTGGTGCCAGACCTTTTGTCCCCGATGGTTTTAAAGATGTAGATTATCTTGACAACCAGTCGATACTTGAACTGGAAGAGATACCTGAACACCTAATTATTGTAGGTGGCAGTTATATAGGCCTTGAATTCGGACAAATATTCAGGCGCCTGGGAAGCAAGGTTACAATAATTGAACAGGGCAAAACAATTATAAGCCGCGAAGATACTGATGTTAGCGAGGCCATCCTCGATTTCCTAAAAGAAGAAGGCATAGAATTTCGACTAAATGCAACCTGCATATCAGCGAAAAACAACCCTGAGGGAGGTGTTACTGTTCATATTGACTGTAAACGGGGTGAACCTGAAATAAAGGGCAGCCATCTTTTACTGGCAGTAGGCCGTATGTCAAATGCCGACACTTTAAACTGCGAAAAAGCAGGTATCAAAACGAACAATCGAAATCACATTGAAGTAAACGACTATCTTGAAACCAATGTGAAAGGTATTTACGCGTTGGGCGATTGCAATGGCAAAGGTGCATTTACACACACGGCATACAACGATTACGAGATTATTGCCGATAATCTTTTCAACAACAAAAACAGAAAAGTCACTGACCGGATTATAACCTACGGACTGTATACCGACCCTCCACTTGGACGCGTGGGGCTTAGCCTGGAACAAGCGCGTAAAACCGGACGAAAATTGCTGGTTGGCACACGGAAAATGAGTAACGTAGCCCGTGCACGCGAAAAAGGTGAAACGAATGGATTAATGCGTGTGGTAATCGATGCCGAATCGAAAAAAATCCTTGGGGCTACAATATTGGGGGTTGGCGGCGACGAGGTAATATCCGGCATTATTAATGTAATGTACGCTAATGCCCCGTATGAGATTATTCGTGATTCGGTACAACCACATCCAACAGTTTCTGAGTTAATACCCACCCTGCTCGAAGGGGTAAAACCTGATGAAGTTTAAACATTTGTATAATTTACTACACAAAAGAAAAAAATATGAATGAACAAGAAGTTTTGTTAACACAACTATCATCTGATACATTAAAGGGCCTTAGTGATTCACCGAAACACCTGTCTTCAAAATATTTCTACGATGAAAAAGGAAGCCAAATATTTCAGGATATAATGAACATGCCCGAATATTACCTCACCAATTGTGAATATGAAATTTTTTCTGAGAGAAAAAATGAAATCCTCAATGAAATTGACCCTTTTAAAAAAGGGTTCGAGATTATTGAACTGGGGGCCGGTGACGGGTTAAAAACAACGATCCTGCTCGAACACATTGTGGATAACAACATTCCATTGGTATATATCCCCATTGATATAAGCCCGGCAGCCAACGATGAGTTACAACAGAAACTGGCCCGCCAAATTCCACAATTATCAGTTAAGCCAGTAAATGGAGATTATTTCACGCAGCTAAAATCGGTGGACGGTACCTCTGTACTACCCAAGGTTATTTTTTTTCTGGGTGCCAATATTGGTAATTTTAACGACAACCAGATTGATCACTTTTTAAGAAATATGGCATCGTATACACATAAAGGCGATAAACTACTCATAGGTTTTGATTTAAAAAAGGAACCGGAAACAATATTAAAAGCGTATAACGACCCACACGGACATACCAGTGCCTTTAACCTTAACCTGCTTACACGGATTAACAGGGAACTTGATGCCAATTTTGATGTTAACAAATTTAAACAACATTCTATTTATGATCCATCTACAGGTTATGTGAAGAGTTTTCTGGTATCATTAGAAAATCAGGTTGTAACAATTAATGCTCTTGAAAAAAGCTTTCATTTTAAGCAATGGGAAACCATTTTCACAGAAATCTCACGCAAATTCGATACTCAAAATATTGAACACCTTGCACAAAAGTATGGATTTGAGGTTCAAAAGAATTTTACGGACAGAAGAGATTTTTTTGTCGACTCCCTTTGGGTGAAAGTATAATGATAAATAAATTATGGAGCTAACATTAGAGTTTTGGTATCTCTTCCCCGTTTCGGTACTTATAGCCACTATAGCCATGTCTAGCGGAATAGGCGGAGCCGTATTTTTTTCCCCATTATTTATGCTTGCCTTGAAACTTGACCCCGGTATTGCCATTGGAACAGCATTAGCAACCGAATTTTTTGGTTTCACATCGGGGGTAATAGCATACTCAAGAGCAAAACTTATCGATTATAAGCTTGCAATAAACCTGCTCGCCTTTTCAATTCCTTTTGCCATCATTGGAAGTATATATGGAGGCATGGTACCCCCCGTAATATTGAAATCCATTTTTGCCGTAGGATTACTGTTTATTGGACAACAATTATTTGTTTCGTGGCAAAAAGAAGAAAGAAAAAAACATGAGAAAAAAAGGGCAAAGAAATTTTACGATAATTATGAAAGCAGCTTAACCGACAAAAATGGCAAAACATACAGATATACGGTATGTAACAAAAACATGGGGCGTTTTTTTGCAGGTATTGGAGGGGCTTTTGTTGGAGTAATTTCAGTTGGTCTGGCTGAATTACAAGAATATCACCTTGTATCGAGGTGTAAGGTTCCCGGTCCTGTAGCAGTAGGAACTTCCATTTTTGTTGTGGTAATAACCGTTTTAGTAGCGTCAACCGGGCATTTTATAGGTTTTGCTAGTGAAGATCCCCAAACATTCATTCAAGTTGTGAACCTTTTAATCTTTACAGCCCCTGGTGTTATAGTTGGCGCACAAATTGGTGCCAAACTACAAAGTAAAATACCTGAAGATAAAATGAAAATGGCCATAGCTGTTTTATTCGTTGCGGTAGGCATTTTTATGCTTTACACTTTAGCGGTTAAATAATGTTTCATTTACAACGAAACGTAGAAGGTGGTGCCTTCGCCTTGTTTACTTTCAAACCAAACTTTGCCACCAATCAAAGTGGCGAGTTCTGCCACAATGCTAAGTCCAAGCCCTGTGCCGCCAATTGAACTGTCTACGGCATTCCCCGCCCGATAAAACCGGTCAAAAACTTTTGATGCTTCCTTTTGAGGGATGCCAATACCAGTATCTTTAATATAGAACAAAAATTTATCTTTTTCCAAATCTGCCCCGAGGGTTATCGACCCTTCAACAGTATATTTGAAAGCATTAGATATTAAATTAGTTAACAATTGCTTTAGCTTATCATAGTCGGTATTTATTGAAAAAGAAAGGTCTGTTTCCGATTCAATTTTCAAAGGTATACCTTGCTCTTGTTGTTTCATTTTGAAAACCTGAAGTACGTCATCGAATAATTCCCTGACATTAAATTTAACAGGGTTGTATTGTAGCATATTGGTTTGAAGCTTTGAATAAAGCATTAAATCATCAATCAGGCGAACCAGGTACTCTGAATTTTTCACAATAATACCCGAGTACTTTGAAATATTCTCCATATTATCCTCTTCAGGCAAAAGACTCGAAAAACCCATGATTGCATTCATTGGTGTTCTTATTTCATGGCTCATATTGGCAAGAAATGCAGTTTTTAAATGATCGCTTTCTTCCGCTTTCTCTTTAGCTGCAACCAACTCATTTAGCAGCTTTTTCTTTTCAGTGATATCGGGCGCTATACTCAGCATGATTTTCTTACCGCTCTTCAACCTGCCAAGTGGTGTCGTGTGAAAATTCCATATTCTTTTTTCTCCCGATTTCGAAAAGATTTCAAATTCGCCACTCTCAATGGTTTCTTCACCATCAAATAAACCCGCGATATAATTTTCAACTTCCGTGGCATTATCTCTATAAGCCTTTTCTGCCCAAATTTTTATAGTAGGAATATCTTCAGGTGTATAACCTGAAAATTGGGTCCAGCCCTGGCTGATATTTATTACTTTTCCATCCTCATCGTGGACCATAATAGGAATGGGAGCCAGTAGAATTGATTTACTAAAACGTTCTTCACTTTCCTGAAGATGTTTCTCAATATTCTTCCTTTCCGTTATATCAAACATAACCCCCCTCAATTTTACAGGTTTGTTATTTTTCTTTTCAACGGAAACAACATCGCGTATCCAGATATAGCCACCATTTTTTTTCCTAAAACGATATTCCAATGAATGCTTTTCACCTTTAAATGAACATGCTAAACAATAACGGGTTACATTTTCCCTTTCATCAGGGTGTACATTATTTTTCCAGAAATCCAGGTTAGTCCATTCTTCAGGTTGCCAATCGGTTTTTTCGCTTATTTGTGGAGCAACATAAACCCATTTATCCTGACCAATATCGTATTCCCATGCAATGGCATCAGTCGATTCAACCAACTCACGATATTGAGCTTCACTTTTCGCAATTTTTCTTTCTACCTCTCTATCTCTGGTTTGGTCACGGAATACCAAAACCACACCGGTAATCTCTCCCTTTTCATTTTTAATAGGAGCACCACTATCGGCTATAGGAATCTCCCTTCCGTCCTTTGATAACAGTAATGCATGGTTAGCCAAATCCACTATCTTTCCGCTTTCAATTACTTTATTAAACGGGTTTTCCACAACCCCCCGGTTAAATTCATTAATGATATTAAAAACTTTTTCTAAAAATTTACCCCTGGCATCTGAAAAATCCCATCCGGTTAGCTGCTCCGCCACTGTGTTCATTTGATTGATTTGCCCCCTCTTATTGGTGCAAATTACAGCATCGCCAATGCTCATTAAGGTAGAACGGTATAATGCTTCGGCATCCCTCAAATTTTGTTCATCAATTATATACTGGTCGATGATTTGGATAATCTTTGAAATAAAAGCAAATGTGAGCGGAAACACGAGAAGCACCGGGATAGCAATGTGAAGTATTATTTCCAATGCACCAGGGAGCAAGAACTGACTGACAAGCATTACAAGGTGAACAACAATTCCGATCATCCAGAAATTAAAAAAGGAAATCTCCTCGACCTTCTTTTTATACATTTGCCTGATCAGATAACCACTCATACTGCAAAGAACAATTGTGGCCAAACCGGCCCACATACCTGCACCCCCGAATGAGGCACGATACACACCTGCAATTATTGCTGAAAAAGTGGCAGTATATGCTCCACCCCAAAAACCTGCCAGTGCCAAAATAACAGAGCGTCCATCGTAAATCATGCCTGTATCATATTCATAAGGCATCATCATCGATGCAATAGCAATAACTCCAAACAGTGCACCTTGAAACAACTTGTAATAATATTTATTTTCAAATCGGTACCATTTTATGACACCATAAAAAACGGTAAGGGTAACCAGTACGGCTGCATTCTGAATAAAGACAACTATCATGTTCATACGTATATAATCTGCTTTACAAAAATTATTACAAATAACAAATCTGCCTATATATCATCGATAATCGGCAGTGTGAAATAGAATTCAGAACCTTTCCCGACTTCTGACTCCACCCACATTTTTCCGCCCATCTTCTCGGTTAATGCTTTTGCAATGGGTAAGCCGAGGCCGCTGCCCTCGTATGATTTTGTGAGTGTTTGATCGGCCTGTTCAAACCGTTTAAAAACAATGTCAATTTTATCATCAGGAATACCAATACCCGTATCCTTAACAAAAAAACGGATAAAACTACCATCCGGCTCATAACCAACTGAAACGCTACCCTGGGATGTAAATTTTAAGGCATTCTTTACCAGGTTTGAAATAATTGAATGCAATTTAACCTTATCAGTATTCAGTTTAACTTTTGAATTACCGGGCAAAAGGGCTTTTAATAATATTCCCTTTTTTTCTGCATCATGCATAAAGAAGTCACAAACAGACTGTATTTCTTCATGAATATCAACCTCTGAGTTGTTAATTTGCACTTGCCCCGCTTCAATTTTCGAAACATCAATCAAATCGTTGATAAGATTCAGAAGCCTTTCACCATTTTGCTCCACAATATTCAAATACTGCTTCTGGACTTTAGGCTCTACCCACCCCTCTTTAAGTAAGCCGGCAAAACCCAGTATGCCATTCATGGGGGTACGTATTTCATGGCTCATATTTGCCAAAAATGCCGATTTCAACCTGTCGCTTTCCTCTGCCCTCTCCTTGGCCAATTTCAATTCTTCGAATGTTTTTACCCGCTCAATAAACATACCCACATTGTATGCAATAATTTCGATGAAATGTAAATCATTATCGCTGTATGCTTTATCATTATCATAATCCTGCACCGCTATCACCCCAAATGATTCACCATTTTGATTGTTGATTAAAGGAGCCCCCATCCATGCTTTAGAATTTGCCCCGAACAATTCAAGTTCTTCCTTGCTTCGTAT
>JASMTI010000307.1:0-6767 GCA_041694375.1 Bacteroidales bacterium
GTATAGTAATTTCAAACACATCTCCCCCGTTGGTGTTTCCAGGCCAGTCTGGCCCCACGTTATAATAAGGTATGACATTATAAGCAGACCAAAAAGCAGCAGTATGGTTTTCATTTTCATTATTACCATTACGCCCGTCAACGTAATCGTCATAAGTTGGATAATCACCCTGAGCATCTGCTAATAATATATAAAAGTCATATAATCGCTCATCTGCATCATATATTTCATCCACCCTGTCCCACACAACAATTTTATCGATTCTATACTCCCCTTCCAGATCAACCTGCCACCATTCCCAATCATTAAAGCTATTAGGTGAGTCTCCAGAAGTATGTGTTACAGTACAGGGAGGAATATACATAGTTCCCCTTGTGTCGCCATCAACAGCCCTTTTCGCACTTACATTCTGTCCACATGTTGTACCAATATCAGTATGATAACTACTTATCATAGTTGCAGATTTTCCTAAAGCAACATTTTCGGTTGCAGACCCCTGCAGTACACCGTAAATCTCAACTTCGGCTATTTGTAAAGGCTCTCCGGTTACATTACTGGTTATTTCAACATAACGACCGGTAACCGGAGCACTAACCGGAATGTTAAATGTATATGTATCAGCAATGGTTGAATTGTATGTTTCGGTAAAAGCTACTGTAGAATTATCATCTTCCAAAACTTCAACCGTAAAATCAGTCAGATTATTAGAAGAGCGACCTGCATCGGTACGATTATAAATAACAATTCGTTTTATATCATAATTTTCTGCTAAATCAACCCCCCATTGTATTGTACCAGCTGTACCGGTACTTGACACGGAACAATTATTAAAATTGCCATTGGTGCTTCCATCATTTGCTTTCGTTGCATCGGGTGATCCATCACAAAATGAGTAGTCCCCACTAAAATCATCTGGAGTTTGCCAGGCTGTCTTGTTCAATGCAACATTCGTTGCAATGGTTATACTTTGTAAATAACAATTATCAGCAGCTGATAAATCACCATATAAATCTTCAGCATTAAGAATAGCATATCCATCATCATCAAGATAAGCCGTATAAGAGGTGCAATTTTTATAAGGTTTAATCGTATCAAGTACAGTTATCGTCTGGTATAAGGTGTCAGCATTTCCTGTTACATCATAAGCAACCCAGCGAATGTCGCTGCTACCAATACCAAACTCTGCGCCGTTCAAACTACTTGACCCATTGTAATTGTTCTCGATATAGTCGAGGGCACAATTATCGGAAACGGAAGGAACAAAAGTATTTCCTGATACGATGTATGCACAATCAGCAGAACCATCGTCGTCAACATAAACGCTAAAACTGTCATCCCCAGCGTTCGTAAACTCAGGCGCTTCATTATCGTCAATCACATAAGTTACCGTTGTATCAGCCAGATTTTGTCCGTCGTAAGCATACCAAGTAACTTCGGTAGTACCGGAAAGGGCAACATTATCAAGGGTGGTTGTATCAGCAATTACATTTCCCTGCGCATCATTCCCCCTCAAATCGTGCCAGATCCATTCATCAGGCGGGGAACCACAATTATCAACAACAACCGGATCGAGTTCACCATCCAGCGACATGAACCAACAGTCGCCACTAACATTTATAGCATCGCTAGAAGTACTTACTGTATCCGATTTTCTGTGAATTTCATTATACAGCTCTTCAACACCAAATCCATCGTAAAAAGTAAAATCTGGTAATGTATTGTCTTGCAACAATAAAGTAACTGTTTCGGAAGCTTCACAGCCAAATATGTCGCGAACGGTAACGGTGTAATCTCCTTGTTCAAGGTCATCAAGGTAATCAAAAACATTTTGAGTATAATCATACCCGGCCCATTGGTAGGGTTTATCCTGCCAGTTATATGTAGATGGCACACTAGTAATAGAGGCTCCTTCGAGATTAAGCAATGAGGTTGCACCGTTAGCCGATAACGGAAAGTTTGCTACACAATGGTTACCCGGATCAACAGGTTCACGCAAGCGCAAATTCATTTGAATTTCATCAATAGTAAGTGCCCGGTCCCAAACGCGAACATTTCGAACAAAACCAAGCAATCCATTGCCAATCGTAATGCCCCCACCTGTATCTCCTGCTGTAATACCATCGGTATCGGTTACATTAGCGCTTCCAAGAAAACCCGAAACAATATCATGAACATAGATACGCACATCATTATCGCTATTCCAGGTTGCTGCAATATGGTACCATTTTTTTTCATTTATTTCGCCAGCTAATTCCAGATAAGTACCATCACCAGTTGTAGATGTAGCTCCATTTACATTAAATACAAGGTTTGTACCATCCATAAACAATGCGAAATCTGAACTTCCTTTTTCAACAAATACGGCATTATCATTCAATCCGCCCGCCAAGGTATCGAGGTAAATCCATGCCTCGACTGATCCATCAGTTGTATCGTTGCTTAATGCTTCATAATCTGATGAAGAAACACCTCCATCAGCCGCAAAGTGCAATACCCCATATGGATTTGCGCCATCGCCACCATCAGTTGTAAGGTCAATCCGGCCATCATCATTATAAAAACATTCCGGTTCGGTAAACGAAGGAACAATGTCGAGAGCAACTGGCTCTGATATTGAAACATCCCCACCACTGTATGGTGATGACTCGCAACCATTAACTTTAATGGTAACCTGATAATCATGAACCGGTAATCCCTGAATGTATGGATCAGCATAGATGGTTGTGTCGTTATTTTCATCAACAAGAATATAATCAACCAATTCTTCGGTATCATCTTTAGTAATACGCCATACCATTATTTGTCCATCATTTCGTCCATTGCATGAAATATTAGAAGAGCTTAAACGGTTAATAAATGGTTGTTGTTGTACATATATCCGCAACGTATCAGAATGAACGTTTCCGCTTAAATCGGTAACCGTCCAAACAATATTATGGTCGCCCTGCGATAAGTCGCCTGAAGGTATTGTAATACTGTCGGTATTAATCGGATCTATATCGGTTTTATAACTAAAAGACTGTGAAAAATCATCCATTTGCACATCTAATGATTGCAAGCTATCACCACTTCCGCAATCATAATTGTCAGCCACATCGGGTATAGGAATTTTATATGTCTGTGCATCGCAATATGTTATAACCGTTGTATCCTGGGGAAACACATCAACAAATGACGGAGGTATTGTATCAATTAATTCATAAACCACATCAATGCTGTCTTTATTCGGTTCGGGCTGGTTGTTATCTTCGGCATACCATCGTACAGTATCGGGCATGCTTAACGACAATTCAATGCCATTAACAGTAGTTTGTTGAGAACCATCGATATAATAACCATTAGCATTCCCGCAAACATCCCATGCAATAGGGTTTATGCTACCATCTTCAGTATCGTCAATAATGTAGGAACACACATCGTTACCAAGATAAAATGTTCGGTTTTCGGGCAATTCACCGGTCCAAACTTCAACTTCGGATAATCGCAGTGAATAAGTATCTGTTGTAGTAATTCGAATGAACCTCCCAAGCCGACCGGTTGTACCGTTTACTGTAAACTCATAATACGAGTTGCTTGAACTGGTATAATCTTCAATTGAGATAAAATCGGTGCCATTTTGTGAATATTCCAAGGTGAAATTTGTAAATGCTGCCGGTGCATATATACGAACAACGTGTATGGTTTGTAACGCACCCATATCAACCTGCCACCATGCGCCATTTGTTGCTGAGGTTTCCGTATTTCCGGTTACAGCCAGGCTCCCGTCAACAGCCAGCCCGGGTGGTGATAGGGTATCAGATTGTGAAGCCTGCCCCATAAATGCACTGTTCCACAAAAAAGTTGGGTTAGAATTATCGCCACTAAAGATACTATAAGTTTCGGTTTGTGTACTACAACCAATATGATCTTTCACAGATAATTGATAATCGCCCAATGTCAAATCCTGTAATGCAGGTTCGGGCTGTGTATTTGCTAAATCCCATTCGAAAAGTAAAGGAGCATCGGAGGCTATCCGTGAAGGCATACTCTCAAATCGTGCCCAAAAATCTTTATCATTTGCCAGGTTGAGCAAGTCGCTATATTCATCGTCGGCAGATAAACTCAAAGGTGTTTCATTTAACACCCACTGGTGCGTTGCCCCTGAAACACCATTTCTACGAAAACCATCAATATCGGTAGAATCAAGGGCTACATCATCAAAAATGGCAACTTCTGCAATTTGACCTTCGTAAAAGAAAGCACTTGATGTTCCATTAAATGTTGCATTATTTGACTTTCGACCAATATACCCATAACGTTCAAGAGTCGCACTTCCTATTTGATTTGCACCATCGCTATCTACTGAAGTAAGCTGACCATCAACATAAATATTGACCTTACCTTTTGTTCCATCGTACACCCCCACAACAAAATGCCATTCACCATCATTAACCGGCTGACTACTCGACACTTGCCCATCAGGTGTTTGAAACACAGCAGGGCAATCACCTGCACCTATTGAAACCCTAAGTTGAAAATAATTCAAATCGTCGAAAGAAATAATGGCACCACTGCTTGTTGACGTTGTTTTAATCCATGCAGCAACAGATATTTGGTCAATGAGTCCCAGATATAAAAGATTCAAGGGCATATAATCACTGCCATCAAAATCAAGTGAATTATTGTTGGGGGTCAGGTAATCATCATCTACTAGTATCAACGCATCGTTGGTATCAGAACAACTGGTTGTTGTGATAGTCAGCCCTTCGTCATCATCAGCGGGGCTCTCCAGATCGTTTTGCGAAATCGTGTCATTGGTCGCAAATTCGGCAGGGTCATTCAGGCTAATTTGATAAGATGCTGTTTGTTCTGTATAGGTATCATCATTGCCATCCCAGTCAAAATCATCAATATAATCAGCTTCAACCACAACAGAATAGGCTGTCCCCCCCACTAAATCAGAAAAAAGATTGTCTGTTTGAGAGAATGTACCCCCTGAAAGATTATACGAAATGTTCGATGCATCAAGCTGATCTGTTACATTTACATCATGCACATAAATACGGCCGTTGTTGCTCCCGTGGCACGTGGGATTACTCCATGCAATATTGTTAATATATAATGAATCGTCAACCGTAATTAAAAAAGTAAGCGAAGAATCGAGTGCCCCGTCGGAAGCCGTCCATGTAACCAGGTTTTCACCTATGTCGAGACTCACAACACGACTATCTTCATCATTATCAAAATCATAGACACCTGCAATATCGGATGAAGAAGGACGATCAATGGTATAAGTAAGTGTAAGCGGATTCGGACATCCTTCGTCGTAGAAATGTATCGGTAATGGTAGTATAAAATCGACACGCTGATGATAACCCAGTAATATATTTGAATCAGCCGGAAAATTAAGCTCCGGCTTATAATTTACAATTTCTTGTGTCACGACAGTCCAAGAACTATCGGTACAACCCCATTGACTAACCTGCCGAACAGCAACCCATGCTTCGGATAAATCCTGATCATGCCACTGAACAGCTATAACAGATGAATCATCTGCTATTGAGTAATTATCGTTAGAGATATAAAAATATGGAACATTATTATAATTATCTGAATTTGCATTATTGGAAGGATTTAAATCACCATTGTCATAAATAATTGTACCTCCATAAACAACCCATTCAAACCACGTGTCACCTACATCAGTTTTATTGGCCAGAACTTTAAATGTATCAACAGCAAGCACCTCATCGCTCCCCCCAATATCGAAAGAAGGACAAACAGCATTCTCTGACGCCACACTAGAAGCACCACCAGGTAAATTATTGTAAAGCTGAATTGGTTCTTCCTGTGCACTAGTCACAAAAACAACCAACACCCCCACAATCACGAGCAGTATTTTATTTAATTTTCTCAAATACATCCACTTACCTTAACGCAACGGTTAAAAATAGTAAAAAAGCGGTTAAAAACGAACCATTTTGGCTAAAAGAAAAGAAATAAATACACCATTTCTCATGTCATTTTAGTTTTTAATGGTTAGGATTTAAATCTCACTTAATCAAATACTTTACTTAAACCGTTACAAAGTAAATAAAATATGGAATAAAACACGAATTTTCGATATTAATTTGTAACCATTCTATTATTATTAAAATGGATTATCAAAACCCATAAAAAAGACATGATTATCTGTTTTGACTGATTTTTAAATTGTTGCAAAACGTTAATCATTAAATATAAGATTATTAATAACAATTATATTTTATTTCTTGTATATTTACTACTTTTACTTATTTGTGTTCTTATGTTTTTATTAATATACCCTTTATTTTCAATATTCTTACATTTATCAACAAAAAACACCATTTCATCATACATATCAGTGCCTTTTATCAAAATATAAAAGTTGTCATTACAAACAAACCCATATTATTAAAATAATTAGTTCTGATGTTCGAAGTTTTGGTCATTGGTCATTAGTTATTAAGTCATTGGTGGGTTAGCATAGTTTGAATGAACAACAACTGAGATCCCTCTCCGCCTGCTGGCGTATCGAAATGACACAGTATGAAGCTATGGTGGTAGCCTTGTCAGCACATTTTGGGCTAAAGCCCTTAAATTGTTGTGATTATCCTGAACTTGAAAGTGGGGGCTATTCATATCCGAAGCTTCGATGATTGAGGACTATATGATTCATCTTTTTATCCCTATTTAAAAATCCTCTATTTTCATCGGAAGGGGGCAATTGATATCCAACGCAACCCGTTTATTATGTGTTATTCCCA
>JASMTI010000308.1:0-23647 GCA_041694375.1 Bacteroidales bacterium
GATGAGTATCATTTCCGGTATAACAGACGTGCAATGATGGGGTCAATCTTCGATTTACTCCTAAAAAAGATGGTTTTCAGCGAACCTAAACGATTAAATAAGAACAAATTAAAAACAGCGGTCTAACCGCCTATACCAAAAGTTTTAAATTGCCATAAAATCATTTTTGCTAAACTCTTGCATAAACTCTTTTCCAAGCTTAATTTTTGAAGCAATGTAATTCCTGATTTTAAGTACGTTTTTCAAAACATCATCAATTTCGTCATCATACAAAAAGAAATTTTCCGGTTCTTTTTTGGCTTCATCTGCAAAACATTTGATTTCATAGATAACTGCATTAAAGCTTTTAAAATCAGTATCTTTTTGTTCAATGGTGTGCATTACCACATGATAATTTTTCGATGGCGACATTTTTTCAAAAAGAAACATTTCATAAGCATCGATGTACCTTTTTAAAGCTTCACAACAATTACATGAAGCACCACCATGCTTATCCTCGTTAGCAAAAAACATTGCTTTTGCATCTTTAAGATATGTGTCACCCTCCGTGAATAAATTTTCAATTTTTGCCTTCATAACACCAGGTTTATTAATTTGAATTATATAAATTTACAAAATACTATTGCCGAATGAAAGCCCACAATAACAAGACTTTATAGTTCTACAACATAAAGCCCGAAATATTTACCAACATTTATTCATCCGCACCGCTTCTTTTTTTCTATTTTTGCCAATTCAATTTGTTAAACCCTGATTATTTGGAATAAAATGGAATACAATTTTTCAGAATTTGAGAAAAAGTGGCAAAAGTATTGGTTAGAAAAAAAAGTGTTTGCCAGTGAAGTAGATAAAAGCAAACCAAAATTTTACTGTCTTGATATGTTTCCATACCCGTCGGGAGCCGGGCTGCATGTTGGCCACCCCGAAGGATACACTGCAACCGATATCATTTGCCGCTACAAACGTGCGAAAGGGTTTAACGTATTACACCCCATGGGCTGGGATGCCTTTGGGCTTCCTGCCGAGCAATATGCCATACAAACAGGCACACACCCGGCCATTACGACCCAAAAAAATTGCGACAATTTTCGCCGGCAAATACAATCGTTAGGGTTAAGCTACGACTGGGATCGCGAGATTAACACAACCGACCCCAAATATTTTAAATGGACACAATGGATTTTTATCCGCTTATACAATACATGGTTCGACAATGAACAGCAAAAAGGAAGGCCCATTAACGAACTTCCGATACCAGCCGACATTGAAGAAAAAGGCAAAGATGCCATTACAGAATACATTAACTCGAAACGCCTAGCATATTACGACAATGCACAGGTTTGGTGGTGCAATACTTGTAAAACAGTGTGTGCCAACGAAGAGGTATTAAACGATGGCTCGCACGAAAAATGTGGGACAAAAGAAGTTGAACGCCGTTTTTTGAAACAATGGATGCTGCGCATACCTCACTATGCCGAACGACTGTTACAAGGGCTTGAAGGCCTCGATTGGCCCGAAGGTGTAAAAGACATGCAGCGCAACTGGATTGGAAAATCAACAGGCGCTGAAGTTGATTTTAAAGTTGAAGGAATTGACAAAAAGCTCCGCGTATACACTACCCGCCCCGATACATTGTTTGGTGCAACGTACATGGTCATTGCCCCTGAACATGACTTAATTGACCAAATTGTAGTAGCCGATAAAAAAGCCGAGGTTGATGCATACACCAAAGCAGCCGCTTTAAAAAGCGATTTAGACCGCACCGAATTAGCCAAAGAAAAAACCGGCGTGTTTACCGGCCGCTATGCCATTAACCCTTTAACCGGCGAACAAATACCAATTTGGGTTGCCGATTATGTGCTCATGGGGTATGGAACCGGTGCAATTATGGCTGTCCCGGCACACGATACCCGCGACTTTGAATTTGCCAAAACTTTTAACATACCCGTGGCTTGCATCCTCGACCCGAAAGAACAGGTTGATGCCGAAACACGCGACAAAATACTTGCCGGTGAAGCTTGCTGGACAGATGACGGGGCTTACATTAATTCAGCAAACACTGAATTAGGACTCGACATTAATGGCAAGACAAAAAAAGAAGGCATTGAAACTGTTATTAAATGGCTTGATGAACAAAATCTTGGTAAAGCTACCATAAATTATAAAATCCGCGACTGGCTGTTCAGCCGTCAGCGCTACTGGGGCGAGCCCTTCCCCATCATTCACTGGGAAGATGGTGAAATTACCACAGTAGATGATAAAGATTTGCCGGTAGAGTTGCCAAAAACCGACAAATACCAACCCAGCGAGAGCGGTGAATCACCCCTGGCCAATGCTACCGACTGGTTAAAAGTGACCGATGAAAACGGCCGAAAAGGACGGCGCGAAACAAACACCATGCCTCAATGGGCAGGTTCGTGCTGGTATTACCTGCGCTATATCGACCCTAAAAACGATGAAGAACCATTCAGCAAAGTGAAGGAAAACTACTGGATGCCGGTTGACTTATACATTGGTGGTGCCGAACATGCTGTCTTACACTTGCTTTACAGCCGCTTTTGGCACAAAGTGCTGTTCGATTTGGGCATCGTCTCGACCGATGAACCCTACAAAAAACTTTACAACCAGGGAATGATACTGGCCTTTGCTTATGAAACAAACTCGGGGTCAAAAATTCCATCCGATAAAGTTGAAGAACGCGACGGAAAATATTATCACACCGAAACAGGAGAAGAAGTCAGGCAGATTGTTGCAAAAATGTCGAAATCGCTGAAAAACGTTGTTAACCCCGATGATGTGGTAGACAGCTACGGAGCCGACTCACTTCGCTTGTATGAAATGTTCATGGGGCCATTAGATGCAACAAAACCCTGGACAGACACTGGTGTTAAAGGCGTGTTCAACTTCCTAAAAAGGGTTTTCTATTTCTTTGCCAATAAAGATAATATTATAGAAAACGGCGAAGAAGATAAAGATACGCTCAAAATACTGCACCAAACCATTAAAAAGGTTGGTGAGGACATTGAGGATATGAAATTCAACACAGCCATTTCGCAAATGATGATTTTTACAAACCACTGTTATAAAGTGAAAAAAGTCACCCGAGAAACAGCCGAAACATTTGCCAAGGTTTTAGCACCATATGCACCACACCTTGCCGAAGAGCTGTGGGCTTTATACGGAAATGAACCTGCTGCATGCCAGCAACCATGGCCCGAAGTAAACGAAAGCTTCCTTGTAGAAAACACATTTGAATACCCGGTTTCATTTAACGGTAAAATGCGGTTCAAATTAGAGCTACCGGTTGACATGCCCAAAGACGAAATTGAAAAAGCAGCCACTGAGCACGAAAATGCACAGAAGTGGATCGAAGGCAAACAAATTGTAAAAATCATTGTGGTGCCGAAGAAAATTATCAATGTTGTTGTAAAATAGGATAGACTATAGCTTAACGGCTGAGTTATAATTATATTCTATTTGAACCTGTTCCGTTGGCTAAAGCCAAACGGCAATTCATATGAAGAGTGCATGTTGCTGTATTTTTTCATTTCTTTAAACGAAGCTTCGAGGATAAAAAACATGCACAGACAAGACTTAAAGGATAAGATATGAATTGCCGTCTGCTTTAGCTGACGGACAGAAAATACATTCCATATGAATATTTGTGGCCATTTCTTCAATCGAAGCTATTCCACTTAAACACTTCAGTTGCTTCGTTACGAGATGTTTTTACAAAATTATAAGTCTCATGCAACGATTTAAAAGCTTGATAAGCTATTTCGGGGGTATTATTTTCGCCCGATAAATGTGACAGGAAGACGGTATCCAGAATTCCATTACCATATTCCGTTATCAATTCCAAAGCCTGTACATTTGACATATGCCCTACATTGGATGATATACGCTGTTTAAGGTACCACGGGTATCTGCCGTTGGCCAACATCCCTTCATCGTAGTTCGATTCAAGAAAAACCACATTACAAAGCTGAAAATTCTCAATAACATTATTGCACACCGAACCAATATCGGTCATCACACCAACATTAAGGCCGTCAATCACCACCCGATAACTGCAAGGCTCATTGGCATCGTGATTTTTTGAAAAGGCATGAATTGTAAAACGCCCCCATTCTAAAGGTTCACCAATATGAATGTATCTGTGATACGGAGCTTTTGAGCTTTTATGGGCTTTATTCCAGGTTCCATAAGTATAAAACACCGGAATCCCGAGCTTTTTGCTTAACACCCGCGCCCCGCGTATATGGTCGGCGTGTTCGTGCGTTAAAAACACTGCTTTTACTTTAAACGCATCAAGGCCGCGCTGTTCCATTCGCAACAAAATTTGTTTGCAACTGATACCGGCATCAATCAAAACCGCTTCTTCTTCATTTCCAACGTAATAACAATTACCGTTACTACCCGATGCAATAGCACACACTTCAATCATTGACAAAATTTTTGATCAAAAATACACAGAAAATAACACTTCTCACAAATCAACTTTTCAACACTGCTTAAAGGTTGCAAACTAATTTGTATGTTTGTGCCGTTATTGTACTACAGCAAAAGCAAAACCATGATTGCAAAAAAAATATTTAGTATTCTTATATGGACGGCTTTGATTATCGCTTTTTTCGCGTGCGACGAATTGCCATGTGAAGATGATGACGGGGTACAGGCAAACCTGACCTTTCATGTCATTGAACGTGGAAGTTTATCGGACACTTTAATCGATTCATTAACTGTTATCATGCTTACCGACAGTTTGCCAAACCCGGCATATTTTTATCAATCAAAAACCAACAACGTAAAGTTTCCACTTTCGATACACAGCGATACAACTTCAGTTGTTTTTTTATACAAAGACAGTATTGCCGACACATTAAATTTTTACTACGACAGGTTTATGAACCTGCCCTCCCATGCCTGTGGATTTACTACTTTTTTCGACATCAGCGAGATAAGTACAAGCAGCAACAGGCTCGACTCAGCCTGGGTTTCAAAAAATATTGTAGAATATGGAGAATTGGAGAATGTTAAAATATATTTTTAGTTTACTTGCACTGTTTCTTACAACAATAACCGTTGCCCAGAAAACTGAATACAAATACCATGATGTATCTTTGGGTGTAGATTTGTCGAGGTTTATTGTACCAATAATTGACAGCTCACGATATGGATGGGAATTATCGGCCGATTACGAATTGCTTAACGACATGTTTGTAAATTTAGAAATCGGGGCACAAAACACACAATTTCGCGCCCCCCAGTACCACTATTTTTCAAAAGGGGCATATACCCGCCTTGGTATCGATTACAACTTTATGAAACACATCGATGAGAGGAGTACCGACCAGCTATTGGTTGGGATACGCTACGGTTTCACTACTTTTTTCCACCAGGCCGATAACATTACACTTTACGACAATATTTGGGGCGACATGCCTAACCTAAAGACAGATCGCAACTGGCTTACAGCAAACTGGCTCGAAGCTACTACCGGAATGAGGGCGCACTTGTTCAATAATTTTTATCTCGGCTGGTCTGTCCGTTTCAGGGTTCGTTTATGGCTACAGGAAGATGAAATTATGGAACCGTACTATATTCCCGGTTTCGGTCGTGCCTGGAACAACAGCTGGGTAGGTGTTAACTACTCACTTTATTACAAAATCCCGCTTTTTAAAACAAAAGTAAAACCACCAAAAGAAGATCAAAAACAGGTGCAAGCTACAAATTAAATGAGGGTGATGAGGTTATTTGGGTGGCTGCCCGCCGCGTTCATCTTTTAATCGCAAATACTCCGGCCAACAAACAAATCAAATCACCAGTATACTCCCATCAAGGCAGCGGGCACCGGGCTATCCGCTATATCTTTTGCTCCGTGAACTCCGCAAAAGGATGCCGCTACTATCCCTGCCACAGGGCCGCAAGCCTCCATCAATTGCTGAATTTTAGCAGACATTCGTAACCACTCAACACCTGTTAAAGTAAAATCAATCAACGAATAACACCCCACTAACCCACTAATGCTGGGAGCTTTTCGACCAGTCCCGGGTTTACCTCGAAAACTATTGACTTATTGACTAATTGACTAATGACTAATAGACTCAATCAACATATCAACCGTTACCAACTCTTGTTTACCAGTTTCCATATTTTTCAAGGTTACTTTCCCTGCATCTATTTCCGATTCGCCAGCCAATACTACGTAAGGAATATTTTTACGGTTGGCATAATTCATTTGCTTCTTCATTTTAGCACCTGCATCGGGGAAAATTTCGCATGAAATAGCATTTTCCCTTACTTTTTTGATAACAGGCAACAAATACTTTTCTTCTTTTTCGCCAAAGTTCACAAAAAACACCTTCGATGAAGCCGATGCTTCCTCAGGAAACAACCCCAACTGTGACATCACGTCGAAAATACGGTCGGCACCAAATGAAATACCAACCCCAGAAACATCCGGCAAGCCAAAAATTCCGGTCAAGTCATCGTAACGTCCACCACCTGTAATACTCCCAATTTGCACATCGTTAGCCTTTACCTCGAAAATAGCACCTGTGTAGTAGTTTAAACCACGTGCTAAGGTTAGATCAAGTTCAACATCAATATTAAGGTCCAATGCTGAAAGGTACCCAAATAAGGTCTTCATCTCCCCTACCCCTTTTACCCCAATATCAGAGGAGGCAACCACGGCACTAATCTGCTCAATTTTTTCGTTCGTTGTCCCGGAAAGGTTTAAAATGGGTTGCAATTTCTCAATTGCCATGTCGCCTACCCCTTTATCCCTTAATTCGTCATTAACTTTGTCAATGCCAATTTTATCAAGTTTGTCTATTGCCACGGTAATATCTACAATACGGTCTGCCTCACCGATCGTTTCGGCAATTCCGGCTAATATTTTCCGGTTGTTAATTTTGAGGGTCACATTTATATTAAGCCGTTTGAATACCTCATCAACTATTTGCACCAGTTCAACTTCGTTCAGCATTGAGTTACTGCCAATAACATCGACATCGCACTGGTAAAACTCACGGTAACGACCTTTCTGGGGGCGGTCGGCACGCCAAACCGGTTGTATTTGAAAACGTTTAAAAGGGAATGTCAATTCGTTTCGGTTTTGAACGACAAAACGGGCAAATGGCACGGTAAGGTCATATCGCAACCCTTTTTCCGAAATTTTATTGGTGATCTTTACAGAATCAACGTCAGATAATAAATCAGCTGGCACCTTTTTCATAAAATCGCCCGAATTCAATATTTTAAACAACAACTTATCGCCTTCTTCGCCATACTTCCCCATCAATGTCGAAAGGTTCTCCATGGCTGGTGTTTCAATAGGCTGAAAGCCGTATAACTCAAAAACACTTTTTATGGTATCGAAAATAAAATTTCGTTTTGCAGTTAATTCGGGCAAAAAGTCGCGCGTGCCCTTTGGTATCGATGGTTTCTGTGCCATTTTGTTTACATTTTTTTAGACCTGCAAAATTAATGAAACCATTAACAGCTACAAATAAAAAATTGCAACCTCCTTCCATTTTTTATTGTCATTTGGCAAGAGGTGTTAAATTAACCTTACATAACCTGTCATTCACCGATTTTTTAGAACATTTCACCATAGAAAACTTTTACAGCATGTAAAGTTTTCTACATTTGCGCAATAATTCATAATTATGGAAATCAGACAAAATATTTTAAAAACAGCAGGCGATTTATTCATAAAAAATGGCGTAAGACAGATTACCATGGACATCATTGCCCAAAACCTGGGCATATCAAAACGCACCATTTATGAAAATTTTAAAGACAAAAACGACCTGTTGTATAATTTTTTAACTGAAGAATTCAGCAAACATAAAAAGGAAATAATCAACATCATAAACAATGCTGATAATGTGATTGATGCACTGTTTTCTTTTGGTGAACACAACCAACAAAAACTTCAAAAAATAAACCCCGTTTTTTTTGATGACATGAAAAAATATCATTCTCAAATATTCAAGACTGTTATTGAAAACGAGAATTTTAGAAATTATGAAGTAACTTATACCATATTAAAGCGCGGGATGAACGAAGGAACTTTCAGAAAGGAAATAGATATTGATATTGCCAACCGCTTTATTCACCACATTATGGACTTCTTTCATAAACTTGAAGACGAAAAAGATTCTATTAACAAATGCGACCACCAAAAGATATGGATATCAGTTCATTTGCCCTATTTACGGGGACTATGTACGGATAAAGGACAAGAAATAGTTGAAAAATTCGTACAGAAATACGAAAACTCAAAAAAGAATTAAAGTTTACTAAAAAAAATAGCAATGAAGTACAAACTGTTAACTTTCACACTCTTACTACTCGGTGCAACATTGCACGGGCAGGAAGTAGTTAAATTATCACTCAACGAGGCACAGGCTTATGCTGTAGAGCATAATAAAACCCTGGAAAATGCCCGCCTCGACATTTCCTCTTCAGAGGCAAAAGTAAAAGAGTCGATAGCACAGGGATTGCCCCAAATTGATGCTACGCTCGATTGGCAAACTTATTTCGGATACGAAATGGAGTTCGGTTTTTCAATGGGCGGTGGCGATTTTAACCCAAGCGCCGAGCAAATGGCCGAGGCATGGAACAAAACCAGTGCACAGTTCCCTAATGTCACCCAGCAAGACCTGCAAATATACCAGGCCGGAAGCTTTTTTGAACAACAAATATCTTCAATGGTTCCGGCATCGACCATAAAAATGACCGATGCATCAACAGCGGCCCTTCAAATTGGCCAGCTTATTTTTAGCGGGCAATATTGGGCGGGTATTAAAGCAGCCAAACTGGGCACAAAGATAGCCGAGCAGGGATTCGAAAACTCAATTCTTGACATCAAAGAATCGGTAACCAACAGTTACCTTATGGCTTTGGTTACCCAACAGTCCATCGAGACCGTTAAAACATCAATTGACAACCTCAACAAGGTAAAAAAACATACCGAGATGATGTACAAAAGCGGCATGGCCGAGCAAACCGATGTCGATCAAATCAGCATACAGGTTACCATGCTCGAGAACAACCTCAGGTCGATGGAGCGTGGCCTGTCAATGACCTACAGCATGTTAAAATTTCAACTGGGGCTTCAGTCTTCACAACAAATCGAGCTTACAAACAATCTCGATGATGTTACAAACGAACTTAACCCACTGAAAGCAAACGATACATTCGATGTTACCAACAACATCACATATCAGTTAACCCAAACCCAGTCGGAGCTCACCGAGAAAATGCTCGAAATGGAAAAATGGAACTACGCACCAACCTTGTCTGGCTTTTACACTTATAATCAAAAGCTGTTGACCACCGGTTTCGACATGACACCAAACCACATGGCCGGTGTTACACTGAGTGTGCCAATCTTTTCAAGCGGCAGCCGAAAACATAAAGTCACCCAGGCCAAAATAGAGCTTGACAAGGCACGCATCAACCAGGAAATGCTCAAAGAACAACTTGAAATACAACAAGACCAGCTTTTGGCAGATTTGAAAAGTGCAATTGAAAACTACGAAGCACAAGAGAAAAATGTAGAAATTGCCAACCGTGTTTACGAAAACATTAAACGGAAGTACGAAGAAGGTATGGTATCAAGCCTTGAGCTAACACAAACAAACAACAACTACCTTGAAGCGGAATCAAACTATATTCAATCGTTGATGACCTTGTTGCAAGCAAAGGTTGCAATCGACAAATTATACAATCAATTATAAAAAACAAAAAACAATCATAATGAAACGAATAATCACTTTTGCAATTATTGGCCTTTTGTTTGCAGCTTGTGGCCAAAAGCCTGAAAACAAAGCGGAAGAAACAACAACTGTTGAAAGAACCTACCCTGTTAAAGTTAAAAAATTAGAAAAAACCATTATTGAAAGGACGATAGAATACTCGGCTAACCTAGAGCCCCTTGAAAAACTATATGTTGCCCCGGCCAACCCCGGGAAAATCACCAAAATACTGGTTGAAGTAGGCGACTTTGTTAAAAAGGGACAGCTCCTCGTTCAAATGGATAAAACACAACTGGAACAGGCAAAAATTCAGCTAGAGAACCTCGAAAAAGAGTATCAGCGGATGAAAGACCTACTGGAAACTGAAAGCATTGCACAACAACAATACGACCAGGTTGAATCGCAATACGATGCAGCGAAATCAAACATCGAATTTTTGGAAGAAAATACTTCTATTACAGCTTCGTTTGATGGTGTTATCACAGCTAAATATTTCGAAAACGGTGAGGTTTTCAACGGATCGCCCAACACACAAGCAGGCAAGGCTGCTATTGTTACACTTGAGCAAATTACGGTATTGAAAGCTACCTTAAATGTTTCGGAGCAATACTTTAACAAGCTCTCAAACGGACAAGAAGTAAAATTATACAGCAATGTATATCCCGATAAAGTTTTTAGTGGTACCATAATGAATATCTTCCCTACCATCGACCCGCTAACACGTTCGTTTAACATTGAAGTGAAAGTACCAAATTACAACCAAGAACTACGCCCGGGAATGTTTGCCCGCTTATCGATTGTAATTGAAAAAGCCGAAACCATTGTTGTGCCGGCAAGTGCCGTACTTCAACAAGAAGGGACAAACAACCGCTACATATTTATTAACCAGGGAGGCAAAGCAAAACGCATTAATGTCCAACTGGGTAAACGTTTTGATGACAAACTCGAAATCATTTCAGGTGATATTAAAAACGGACAGCAACTTGTAGTTGCAGGCCAGGCGGTGTTAATGGATAACGACAAAGTGGAAGTAAAAAACTAAACAAAAGACAGTAAAACAATGAGTATATATAAAGACGCAGTTAAACGGCCGATCACCACGATGTTGCTTTTCGTTGGTGTAATGATCTTCGGGATATATTCGCTCGTGCAGGTTCCCGTGGACCTGTATCCCGAGATGGAAATACCGGCCATTACCATATACACGCAATATGGAGGTGCCAATGCCGCCGATATTGAAACAAACCTCACAAAGCCTATTGAGGATGCACTATCGTCGGTAAGCGACATGAAAGAAATCACTTCGACATCGCGCGACAATGTTTCGCTGGTAACGGTTGAATTTGAATGGGAAACCGACCTCGATGAGGCCGCAAACGATATACGGGATGCCCTCTCGTTTATCGAGGGGTTTTTACCAGAAGATGCCGAAGACCCCACCATCTTTAAGTTTAATTCGAGCATGATGCCCATCCTGTTTTATGCAGTAACGGCCGATGAAAGCCTAGAAGGCCTCGAAGAAATTATTGATGAAAAAGTAGTTACCCCGCTCAATAAAATTGAAGGCATCGGGTCAATTGGCCTTTCGGGCGCACCCATGCGCGAAATCACCATCGAGGTTGACCCGGTTAAAATGGAGGCCTATAACATTACGGTTGAACAAATTGGCAATGTACTGGCTGCCGAAAACCTCAACATGCCCTCGGGACGCATCGAAATGGGCAAACTTGAATACCCCTTGCGCGTTAAAGGTGAATTTGACGACAGCCACGTGATTGGTGATCTTGTAGTGGGCAACTTTAACGGGTCGACCATACTTTTAAAAGATGTGGCAACCGTAATTGACGGCATGCGCGACATGAACATCGAGGAAAAAATTAACGGTAAAACCGGCGCCCGTATGTTCGTGATGAAACAATCGGGGGGCAACACGGTAAAAATTGCCCGCGATGTAAAAAAGGAATTAAAACAACTTGAAAAGAACCTGCCCGACGATGTTAAAATTGAAACCATTTTCGACTCATCGGAATTTATTAAAGGCTCAATCAACAACCTGGCAACAACATTGCTTTTTGCATTAATTTTTGTCACCCTGGTTGTACTATTTTTCCTTGGCCGCTGGAGGGCTACATTCATCATCGTGTTAACCATCCCTATCGCCCTTATTGTATCGTTTATCTACCTATACACTACAGGCAGTTCCATCAACATAATATCGCTGTCATCATTGGCCATAGCTATTGGTATGGTGGTTGACGATGCCATTGTGGTGCTCGAGAACATTACCAAACATATTGAAAGGGGAAGCAGCCCGCGCGAAGCCGCTATTTATGCAACCAACGAGGTGTGGCTCGCAGTAATTGTGACCACCCTAACAGTTGTGGCCGTATTCTTCCCGTTAACATTAGTGGGCGGCATGACAGGTGTTCTGTTCCGCCAACTCGGCTGGATTGTTACCATCACGGTTGTAACATCAACCATCGCTGCTATTACGTTGACACCTATGCTTAGTTCAAAATTGCTAAAACTAAGAAAGAAGACAAAGCAACCCCGTAAATTCAGTTACGACCGTACCATAAAACCAGGGCTCGACTGGCTCGACAAATTTTACGGCAGGTCGCTTAAAGTTGCCCTGAAAAACAAACTTGCTGTAATTATCGCTTCCATTGTTTTATTTGTAGGATCATTATTCTTCGCCGGAAACATTGGGACGGAGTTTATCCCCGAAACCGATTCGAGTAATATTACAGCCGAAATTGAACTGCAAACGGGTACACGTTTTGAGGAATCGTCGAAAATTGCAACGCAAATCGAAAATTTTGTTAGCGGCAACATCCCCGAAGCTGAGCTTTACTCGGCATCAACCGGATCAGACGACCGTGGGACGGCTAACTCACTTTTCCAATCATCAGGTTCGCATATTATAAACTATACACTGTCGTTAACAAAACCGGAAACACGTACACGTTCGGTTTGGGTTATTGCCGAAGAATTCAGGCAATATCTGAATGAAATTCCTGAAATTGTGAACTTTAGTGTATCAACACAGTCTAACTCCGGGTTTGGTGGCGAACAAAATGTTCAGGTATCGCTTTATGGTTACGATTTTAATACCACTACCGAGTTTGCCAATGCGATAAAAGAGCGTGTTGAAGAAATTCCCGGTGCGCGTGAGGTTCAGGTAAGCCGCGAAAAGTTTAAGCCGGAACTAACGGTTGACCTTGACCGCAAAAAACTGGCATTGCACGGTTTGTCCACAGCTCAAGTGTCAACCATGATCAGGAACCGTGTTGAAGGGTTAACCGCAACCCGCTTCAGGCAATTTGGCGATGAGTACGATGTTGTTGTTAAGTTTGAAGAAGAACAACGCAATTCAATCACCGATCTTGAAAACATACTGATCATGACACCAAGTGGCGATGGTGTTCGGCTCAAAGAGCTTGGTGAAGTTGTTGAAACAATGACCCCTCCAAGCATTGAACGCAACCGAAAACAACGTGTTGTAAATGTAACAGCCGTTCCGTACAAAATTTCCATGGGGCAACTTGCTACTGCCATTCAGGCCGAGCTTGATGAAATGAGCGTGCCACAGGGAATAAACCTCGAAGTAGGGGGTGCATACGAAGACATGAACGAATCGTTTATGGATTTAGGTTTATTGGCCTTGCTTTCAATATTGCTGGTATTTATTGTAATGGCCAGCCAGTTTGAATCATTCAAAATGCCATTTATCATCATGCTGTCTATCATCTTCATTGTACCCGGTATTATCATCACACTTGCCATTACCGGCACAAACCTTAGCATCATTGCAGCACTGGGGGCTGTATTGCTTGTGGGTATTGTGGTGAAAAACGGTATCGTACTGGTTGATTACATCAACCTGATGCGCGACCGGGGCATAGAGCTCAACAAAGCCATTGTCGAATCGGGTAAATCGAGGTTGCGCCCCGTGCTGATGACAGCTTTCACAACCATGCTCGGCATGCTGCCCATGGCCCTTAGCACAGGCGAAGGCTCAGAGATATGGAGCCCAATGGGCATCGCCGTAATTGGTGGGCTGGTATTCTCAACCGTGGTTACAATGGTCCTCGTGCCTGTTGTATATGCATTGATGGCCCGCAAGGGGGAACGCGACAAGAAAATGGCCGTTCGCGAGAAATTTGTATTTATGGACAACTAAAATTAAGGAAACATGAAATCAGTTTTTATAACATATAACCAGGCATTTACCGAGCGTGTTGAGTATATGCTCGACCGCCTCGAAATAAATGGCTTCACACAATGGACAGAAGTGAAAGGCCGGGGCTCGGAAACAGGGGCACCACACATGGGCACCCATACCTGGCCCGAAATCAATAATGCCTTAATTACCATTGTTGATGACGAAAAAGTGGATGTGTTACTGGAAAAAATTCAAAAACTCAATGCCGTAAACGAAGAAGTCGGCATCAGGGCTTTTGTATGGAATGTAGAAAGAAGCGTGTAACCCACAATCCAATCATCTATTAAATGAAGGCTGCCTTGTTAACCCAGGGTGGCCTTTTTAGTTGATTGGTTATTGGATCAATAATTAGAATATCCAAAGCAGGATCTGCACAGTAAAAACAAAACCCTATAAAATAGAAAAGCTCAGCCTTGCGGCTGAGCTGTTTCGTTCCCCTCTTAAACTAAAACACCACCAAAAATATATTCAAGAAATATACTCTTGTATATGTTTACGTGTACAAATATAATGGTTCGTTTGAAACCAGCAAAACTTTTTTAAACTTTTATCAAAGAAAAATGCATTTTCATCAACGAAAACATGACGTTCGTCAATTTTTTCTGCATTTTCATGGCTAAGGCTCTCCATGTTGTTGTTTTTTAAAAAAATTATACATATTACTTTAACCATTTATCTAACCAATTAAAAAATGTGCGGTGCCATAAAAGTCCGTTTTGTGGTTTCAACACCCAATGGTTTTCATCGTGAAAATGTAAATACTGTGCCGGGATACCACGCATAATTGCGGAATTGTAAGCCGCCATACCCTGAGTGTATGGGATACGGAAATCATTTTCGCCGGTTATGACTAAAATGGGTGTGTCCCACTTATCAACAAACCGGTGCGGTGAAAATTGATAGGAGCGTTGTGCTGCCTCATTGTCTTTATCCCAATAGGCACCTCCAATATCCCAGTTCACAAACCACATTTCTTCGGTGGTGGAATACATTTGTTCAAAATTGAAAATTCCGGCATGTGAAACAAAGGCACTAAAACGTTTGTCGTGGTGACCTGCAAGATAAAATACCGAAAAACCACCATAACTTGCCCCAATTGCCCCAAGCTTATCGCTGTCAACATAGGGTTCTTCCGATACGGCATCGATGGCAGACAGGTAATCTTTTATGTTTTGCCCACCATAATCCTTACTGATTTGTTCGAGCCACTCCATGCCAAAACCGGGCAATCCACGGCGGTTGGGGGCTACAATGATATAATCGTTGGCTGCCATAAGCTGGAAGTTCCAACGGTACGACCAAAACTGGCTCACGGTACCCTGCGGCCCCCCCTGACAATACAACAATGCGGGGTATTTTTTATTGGCATCAAAACCGGGAGGGTAAATCACCCATACCAGCATGTCTTTCCCATCGGTAGTTTTCACCCAGCGTTCTTCTACCCTTCCCATTTCAATTTGGTCGAGAATAGGTTTATTGACCGCTGTAACCGCTTCGTCCGAACCACTGCCAAGGTCAACAAGGAAAAGCTCATCGGGGTACGACATTGATTGTTTGCGGGCAAGTAATTTATCGCCTGCCAACTGTATCGATTTATAATTATGCACGCCATTGGTTACACGTTCAATTTGTGCTGTTGCCACATCTACTTTGAATATTTCATCGGTTGCCTCAATATCACTTATAAAATAGATGGTTTTACCATTGTCGTCCCACGTGATGTTCTGGGCATGTTCTTCAAAATTTTTAAAAAGGTTACGTCGTTTTCCGGTTTCAACATCGGCAATAAAAAGACGTGCCTGGTCCGATTCATAACCATCGCGCGCCATGCTCTCCCATGCCAGCAATTTTCCATCGGGCGAAAAAACGGGGTTTTTATCATACCCCTCAATGCCTTTGGTAAAGTTGGTCGTTTCACCTGATTCGAGGTTATACAACCAAATTTCAGAATTGGTTGAAAACGAATATTCTTTCCCGGTTTTTTTCTTGCAGGTATAAGCTACAACACTGCCATCGGGGCTCCATGCAACTTCGCCCATCCCACCAAAAGGTTTCATTGGGGCATCATAGCGTTCGCCTTTCATAATATCCTTGGCATCATGGATACCTTCCCCGTTATAATCAGCAACAAAAAGGTGATTATAGGTATAATCGTGCCACACATCCCAGTGACGGTACATCAGGTCGGTTTCTAACCGGGCATTTGCCTTTGGCAGGTCGGGATAAATATCTTCAATGGTGTTATCGAGCTTCACTTTTTTATGAAATACAAGTTTGGAAGCATCGGGCGAATATTTAAACCCCGAGATTCCATCTTCAATAAATGAGATTTGCTTGCGGTTACTGCCATCTATGTCCATTTCCCATAGCTGAGATGAACCTGATTCATCGCTGATAAAGCCAATTTTTTTACCATCGGGGCGCCACACGGCACCACCTTCGTTGATATTGGTATTGGTTATCCTAATGGTTGTTTTATCATCCAAATTGTAAACATACCAGTCCTTATAACCCTTATCGTCTTCAATTTTATAATAAGTAACCGAATAAAGCACTTTTGACTGGCCGGGCGACACTTGCTCACCGCCTATACGCCCCAATTTCCATAAGAGCTCAGGTGTAAGCCTGTTGGTTTGCAACTCGGGAATATCGGGGGTATAACCTTTTTCGCCCCCCTGCTTTTCACTGCATGCTGAAATCATAACAGAAATAATAATGAATAAATAGATGAAATTTCGCTTCATTGTATCATATTTTAATAAAAATGCAAAAATAATTAACACAAATGATTCTTTGATGACTTTTGTTTAGTTTCGTGTTCAATTCGAATACGTGCATCAACAGCAACAATGCTGCTTCCTTTTGCCATCAAAGGATTGATATCAAGCTCTTTAATCTCGGTTGCAAAACGCAATAAGCCCGACAAGCGCACCAACATTTCGGCAAAACGCTCAACATCAACCGCTTCAGTCCCCCTGAAGCCTTCAAGAATTTTACGTGCCCTCAGGTTTTTAATCATCGAACGTGCTTCGGGCATTGTTAACGGCGCTAACCCTGAGGTCACATCTTTTAAGGCTTCAACAAAAATACCGCCCAAGCCACAGAGCATTACATGGCCAAAATTATTTTCGTACTTGGCACCAATAAACAATTCAGTACCCGAAACCATTTCTGCCATCAACACAGCAGTTGTACCTTCAATGTTAATCAACCGGTTAAATTCTTTTTCAACAGTTTCCTTTGATTTTATCCCCAGGCTCACCCCGTCAATATCGGTTTTATGAACCGGTCCAATAACTTTCATCACCAAAGGGAAACCAATGTCCCTGACTGCATTTAACGCATCTTCACGTGTTACAACAACTATCTCGTTGGCTTGAGGTATTCCGGCAATTTTGAACAACCGGCTTATCACTTCAGGAGGTTGAAAACCATCGTTGGCCTTTGCAATAACTTCACGAACGGCATCAACATCAATTTTATTTAAAAATTCAGAAACCCCTGAAGGTTGTGGCGTATTAAACACCTTAGTTAGCGCCTTTCCCAACAAAACTTCATCTGGGAAATTAACATTGCCGTGCGAAATAAAATACGAAACATCTTCTTTCACATTAACCACCGACGGCAAAATCGGGTAAATAGGCTTTCGGCAGGTTTTCATTTTTTTGTCGAGCGTTTTGTAAACCTCACGTACCGGGAAAAGCCCCGGGCTACCATATATCACTGCCATCGCGTCAATGTTGTCAAAATCATTTTCGCAGGCATCAATAATGGTTTCGAGGTGCTCAGCCGTACCTGTTGCCAAAAAATCGATGGGGTTCTCGACCGATGACCCGGGCAACAACTTTTTCTTCAGCTTTTCTTTTACTTTTGAATCTTCGATGTGTGGAATCTTTAAACCGCCGTCCTCAAGGGCATCGGTAAGCATAACCGCCGGCCCGCCTGCATGTGTAATAATGGCAATATTTTTCCCTTCGAGCATTTTGTTGCTAAAAATACAGCCCACGGTAGTGAGTTCCTCACGCCCATAGCAACGTACAATGCCAGCCTTACGGAAGAGTGCCTCAACAGCCAGGTCGGAACTGGCCAGTGCACCGGTATGTGAAGATGCAGCCCGGCTTCCGGCTTCGGATGAGCCTGCCTTTATGGCCGCAATACGGCACCCTTTACGTATTAACGACTTGGCATGATACAGCAAACGGTCGGGGTTACTAATGTTTTCGATGTACAACAACTTGATTTTTGACGACTCTTTTGGATTGAAAGTTTCGTCCATATAAGCCAGCACATCTTCAATACCGTGTTGAGCCGAATTCCCGACCGACACCACCGAATGAAACTGCAAGCCCTTGGGGATGGCCGATTCCATAATAAAAACAGCCGTAGCGCCTGAACCGGAAATAAAATCAGCACCTTTACGGCTTAAGCCAGGCACCGGTGTGGTAAATACACTGGCATGCCCGGGTGTTAATACACCAATACAGTTTGGCCCGATTAAACATGCCTTGTTCCGGTTTGCAATATCAGCCATTTCGTTTTCTAAAGCCGCCCCATTTTCACTTTCTTCGCTAAAACCTGCCGATATAACAATAAACGCCTTAACCCCTTTATTTTCAGCCAAGACCTGCATAACTGACGGACATAAAGCCGCTGGTATTGCCAATACAGCCAAATCGGCATGATCGACATCCTCAACACGCTTATAGGTTTCAACATCCTGAACATTGGTGCTTTTCGGGTTAACAGCCATCAATTTGCCACTGTAATTGTTATCGATAAGGTTTTTTAGTAATTTTCCGCCCGGTTTTTCAACATTGTTTGAGGCACCTACAACAACAATACTATCCGGGTAAAAAAGTTGTTCGTTTATCATTGAGATTATTTTTTTACGAAATTAAAGGTTTTGAAACTCTGGCTTGATGATTTTTTACAGGGTACTTAACAAAACAGTACATTAGATGGCACAAGATAACAAAGAACAAAAGATTATTGTTTGGTGCAATACCACGCATCAATTAAAGAATGCCATACTTGATGCTATTTACCTGGCATCGGTATTCAAAAAAGATTTGTGCTTGTTTGCCAATTACAAAAACCAAAAAGAAAAAAAGGAACTGGATGAACGCATACAGCATTATGCTTCATTCATCCATGAAAAAATGCCGGCCCTTATATTTTCAACCTTGTTGCTTGAAGGCAAACTAAAAAATTTGATTTTCTCACTAGGCAGTGATTACAATTGCATTGTTTTGTGTTGTGGGAGCAGGATGGACAATAAACTTTTGCAGGCATTTTACAAAGCACAATTTCCCTTCTTCTTTTCTTCAGAAACCGTTTCGGATTTCACAAATGGAAAATTTAAGACCTTATGCATACCTGTTGATTTTAGGGAAAGCACAAAAGATGCACTGATTTGGTCAAGTTATTTTGCCCGCTTTAATGGTTCATTGATACATTTACTGGCAGCCAACGAACAAACAGACCCACAACAAAACAACAAAGTTGAAAGCAACATAAATGCTGCGCTAAACCTTTTTGAAAAAATAAACCATACGCCTAAAATCACCCACAGCAAAAAAAGCAGCTGGAAGATTCATAATGAAGCTTTTAAGCAAAATTCAGATATGATCATTTTTTCGGGCAGTTACTATGTTACTTTTTTTGACAGGTTAATCGGATCATTTGAAAAACGGTTGATCAACAAACACAAGCAACCTCTTCTGTTGACCAATCCCCGTATTGAAAATTATATTCTTTGTGATTAAAAGGAGGCTATTCACAAGACATTCGTCACCAGAAAACCACCTTTCATAAACAAAATCCGGCCGTTCATCAAAAGCCTGATAATTTCAAGTAACATTGCAATTCAGTGATCAATTCTTTTTTTAAATTTGAATCAGAATTAATTACTCCCTTCCTGTTTTACAATCTTAAATCCTAAAAAATGATCACTCCCCGGTGATCATTTTTTTTGCTTTCGATCTTATTTTTCTGCCCTCCTAATAAGAAAAGACAAAACACCTGGATCATTTTTCGCATTTTTATGGCCATCTTTTCTCTTTTCAAGCTTAATATTAATTTCAGTATTTGAATTTAGTACAACCGTTATGGTTTTTTGTTGATACCCCTTCATCGAGTAAGTTATCTCGTATTCCCCCACGGGCAAATGGAGCAAGTAATTTCCTTTTTGATCGGATATCGTACCAGTAGTAGCGTTTTCAACAACCAAGTCAACATTGTTGAGTATTTTGCCTGTATCAAAATCAGTTATTTGACCTTTTATGGTATAACTTTTTTGTGCAAGTGCACAAAATGGCAGAAGCAAAATAAATAGGACAAGGAAATTTTTCTTCTTCATAATTAAAATGTTTGTGTTTTCATGGCTATACTTTATAGACAGCGATAAAACACAAAGGGTTGCTTCATTGATGAAGTTTTAACAAATAATATCGAAGTTAAAATGAATACCCGTACCCTAAACCAACCACATTGGCATCAACGGGGTTAGAGACGTTAAATTCATTTTCGAACATGTAAAATATATCAAATGAAGAATTAGAAGAAAGATCGTATTGAAGGCCGGTTTTAATTTTCCATTCATTTAATAAAGCCCCACCTTTTCTGTTCAAGTGGTGAAACAACTCGTACTTGACATAAGGTTCCATCTTGGTCCCAAACCAATCATAATCAACCTTAATAGAATAACGGCCAACAAGTTCAGAACCATCAACACCTGTACTAAAGGTTAAATCATCAGCTCCATATTGCAAAGTACCTTGTAAGGTAAATTCAAAATCACCATAATTGTATTCATAGTTTCCAAAAACCGAAAACCTTTGTTCAAGCTCTCCTGAACTTTTCTTTTTATTATATGAGAACCGATATTTAGCCCCCAGCTTTAAGTCGTTTAATATTTGAACTTCAATTTCCGGTTCTAAAAATGTTTTATCAAATGATGATAGATTCCGATCAAGACGGTATTCATATTCCAGCTTGAAATCAACATCGTCAAATATTTCAGTATCAATCTCTCCCGACAAACGAAGTTTATTATCGTATCGCTGGGCCATCATGGCAACAGGCAGTAAAAGAAAAAACAAGACCAGGCTATTAATCTTCATCGTCATCATCGGTTATATCATCGTCGTCGGCCAGGTTTTCAAAGTTTTCATCTTCGTAATAATAAATATTTACGCGGGCGGTATCCCGTAGAAAATCGATCTTCCCTACTTCGAAGCGATTTATTTTCAATCCGGTACGTTGTTCCAGGTCATTGTGCATCTCAGCCCTGTGCTCAGGTTTTACCAGTTCTATTTTTTCGTAATTAATAGCTTTTCGCGATTCATGACGAAGCATCATCATTTTTTCCAACCCGTAGGTTACAGCCAGTAAAAGCGCGTTGGTCATTAAAAGCTCGGCATAGCTGATTTTTTTATTCGACAATGCGTTAATTACAGAAATCCCAATAACCAGGAAGAGATAGGTCATCTCCTTGATGGGAATTTGCCGTGTACGATAGCGAATAATACCAAAAATGGCAAACAAGCCTAAAGCAAACCCCAGCTCAAGCTTCACATTTTCAAGCAAAAAGCATAATAGAAAAACAACAGTTGAAATGAGAATGTAAGTGAAAAGATAATCACGGCGCTGCCTTACCCTGTAATAAAAAAACCGTACCGCAATAAATACAACGATAAAGTTAAGGACAAACCGAAGTAATAACTCAAAAAAATCATCAACGTCAATCAAATCAATATTAAAAATCTCCATTCGCAGTCAGGTTTGTATTGTTCTTATTTAGCTAATGTGCGCAACTTCTGTTTAAATATATTATTCTTCACTTCGGGGTTTAACAATGCCAGCCCCATGCAGTATTTACTAAACCCCATTGACTTTATCCGCATATCGTTCAGCTTTTTCAAAAAGGGCGATTGTGCCTTTGTGTCACGGTCGGTTTTTATCTCTGTAATGCAGGTATCATTATTAATGCGGTGTGAATTATATTTTAGGTCGGTAAATTTTATTTTATAATCAAGGGTTATCCGTTCTTTAAAATTTTTATTCACCAAGGTCACCCTTATAAAATTGTTCCCAAGTGTGGGCGTTAAAAACTCCGAATTGTAGGGAGAATAAGAACCGATAAAATTTTTGGATGAACTGCAAGTGTTGATGTTATGATTTTCCTTTCGTTCAATACGGTTTTTAAATGGTTTCACCTTTATTATTTTTACGTTTCACTTCCAGGAACTCCTGATCGGAGTAAACGTATTTCCGAATTCGTACTTTATGGCGGTTTTGTTTGCCATTATGGTGCAAGTGGTACATCACATAATCAACGGTATCAAAATACGTGGTTTTATATATTTGTTCACGCTCGTTTTCAATTTCAACAATATAGTAATCATCTACAACACCAGTCAGAAGTTCATCGAGGTGCCTTACCGGAAAAACAAATTTTGTATCAACACGACGCATAAGGCGCACCGATTCCATTTGATCAAGCCCAATTGGGTCGAACAATGATAATATATGGTGCAATTTATTTTCTAAACTCATATTCATAGGTGCGGCGTTGTCTTAACCGGTCTTTATAATCGTAATATAGTTTTTCAACTTTCAAGCCATTTTTATACACACTGACGATACGTTCAATTTGTTCTCCTTTTTCGTCAAGTTCGAGCTCTTCAACAAGATTGGCATTTTCATCGTACTTATACTTGAACCATTCATCAATTTTCTCACCTTGATTTTCGTACGATTTCATTTCAACAAGTTCTCCCTGAAAGTTGAAAAATTCTTCCTTGAAAATTGACATTTTCTTTTCGCCATCCTCAATATCCTGCTCGTAATAACGGCGTACTTCAATTCCTTTTTGAACAATTTCAGTTTTACTTTGCGCAAATAAAACATTTGCAAACAAAACAAACAAGGTTATTAATACGATACGCATAGCTATATCTTTTCAATTGTTAATTCATCTTCAATGGTAACAACCTGCCCCATTTCGGTAATTTCAACATCAACCGACACCACAATATCGGCAGTACTGTTTTCACGTACATCCTCGGAATACACATAGACGGTGTATTTCCCGATTATTAAATCCGAAAAAACAAACACACCATCGCTGCCGGTACGGATCCGCTCAACATAAAAATCCTCGTCATTGTAGGTTAAATACACTTCCTGTTCCTGTGCGGGCGTCACATCCTTGATCATCAAATTATCGGGGGTCGATTCGTTTTTGTAATTAATTAAACTAACCTTCCCTTTTATTTTTGATGTGCCATCATCCCAGTCGAGTGCCTTGTAAGTGTACAATGTATCAAGATTGATATTTTGCTTTTTCCCGATGGTAACTTCCTGCAATATTTCTATTTCTTCGGGTGATTTGAGTGTTGTATCATCAGAATAATAATAAAGTGCATATTCCCCTTGCCATAAATAATCAAACTTGAAATTACCCGAGTAACTGGTTTCTACATCTTCGTCGGCCAGGTTGCTGCTACCAAACTGTAAGTACACATCCTCACCCTTTGCCGGACGCTCAAATTGAAAAACCGAAAAATCTTCATTGTAATATTTCTCTATTAAAACGCCTTCAATGCTACTGTTACCGCCAATGCCCTCTTCCTGGATACAGGAATTAAAA
>JASMTI010000309.1:0-15754 GCA_041694375.1 Bacteroidales bacterium
AATGCCCGGGTTGGTAACCAGTGCCCTGGCCACAGCCACACGTTGGCGCTGCCCCCCACTCAACTCCGATGGTTTGTGGTGCATCCGTTCGGCCAACCCTACCCGTTGCAGGGCTTGCTCGGCACGCTTTTTTCTTTCGTGTTTATCAACACCACCGTACATTAATGGAAGCTCAACATTGTGCAATGAGCTCATTTTGGGCAATAAGTTAAATGTCTGAAAAATAAAGCCTATTTCGCGGTTGCGCATGGCCGATAACTCATCGTCGGTCAGGCTGCTCACATCAACCTTGTTGAACAAATAATGGCCCAATGTTGGAGTATCGAGGCACCCTAAAATATTCATCAACGTTGACTTGCCCGACCCTGAAGGCCCCATAATGGCCACATATTCGTTTTTGCGAATCTGAAGGTCGATTTTTTTCAGGGCTTCAACTTCAATTTCGCCCATCAGGTATTTCTTCTGTAAATTTTTTATTTCAATTAGCATAGCATTACTCGTATCTGATTGATTCAATAGGCTTTAGATTTGCTGCGCTTTTAGCCGGCAGATAACCAAAGCTAATTCCAACAACAACGGAAAAGCCAAAAGCAATAAACACCGAATATAAACGAATAAACGTGGTAACATCGGTAAACAAGGTAATCCCGAATGAAAGTAACACGCCCAGTATAACCCCAATAATGCCACCGGTTATACTAATGGCCACAGCCTCGGTTACAAATTGGCTCATAATATCGGCTTTACGGGCACCAATGGCACGGCGGATACCAATTTCGCGGGTGCGTTCCATAACTGTGGCCAGCATAATGTTCATAATACCGATACCACCTACAATAAGCGATATAGCTGCAATGGCACCCAACAAGATATTATAAATGCGGCGTTCTTTTTCTTCTTGTTTCAAAAGTTCGTACGGGATAACAATGCTATAATCATCGTTGTTGTAATGGTGGCGTTTTAAGATCTCTTCAAGCACAGAAGCTGCAACCATTAGTTTTTCGGAACTTTCAATTTTCACGGTCAGCTGTTTGAGCTCACTGGCCAGTTCGTTTTCGGGCTCGAAACGCTTGTGAAAGGTTGACAGCGGGATGTAAACATCGTTATTCAAATCGCGCGAGGCCAACTCCCCCACAGTTTCGGTAAACAAGGCTTTCGATTTCATTACGCCAACCACTTCGAGCCACTGGTCGTCAATCTTCACCATTTGCCCCACAGGTTCCCGTCCTTGCAATAAAGTACGGGCAATACCGGCACCCAGCACACAAACTTTCATCCCGTTGTTATAGTGCTGGTCATCAATAAAAACCCCCTTGTCGGTTTCGTAATTCAGGATATCAATAAATTCGGGGGTTATCCCAATTAAGGTAGAATTTGCTGATTTATCGGCAAATTTTACTTCTGTTTTCATTTCTGCCTGGGGGGCAACTTTTTCAACGCCGGGTACTATATCCCTAATTGCATTGGCATCGGAAAGTGAAAGCCCCTGTGAAAATTTGGCACGTACTTCTTCCAACTCTGCTTCTGAAAGGTTTTTATCACGTACGATAATGTTGGTCACACCAAGGTCCTGGTACTTGGCAATGGCTTCACGTTTGGCACCTTCGCCAATTGAAAGCATAGCAATTACCGATGCCACACCAAAAATAATCCCCAGCATGGTCAGGAACGACCTGAATTTGTGTTCAATCAGTCCGCGTAAGGCTACCCGTATATTTTCTTCGAATTGCATAATTAATCTTCTTGTTCCTGGTTAAGTTTGTTAAGCGGAATAATACGCTGTCCTTCACCTACATTTCCTTCAATTATAACATGAGTGTTATTCATTGCACCTGTTTTCACTTCTTGCCTCACCGTTTTACCAGCACGTTTTAAATAAACAAAACTCCGGTTTTCTTCAAAATCAACACATTCAAGCGGAGCCTGTAAAACTTCCTCAAATTGGGCACTTACAAATTCACAACTAACGGTCATGCCCGGTTTTAATCTTTCATCGGAGACATTGAGTTGTACTTCAACATCAAAAACTTTTTGGCTTGAGCCCCAATCTTTGGCCCGGCAAAGTTTACTCATGTATGTAACTTCGCCATCAAAAACCACATCTGGCATGGCATCGAGACGGACCTTGACCGGTTGCCCCACATAGACTTTTAAAAAATCAGCTTCATCAACCATGGTATTAACTTTCATCCATGTTAAGTCGGGCACACTGCCCAAACGACGTCCCATACGTACTTCGTCGCCAAGTTGCAACATTTCTCGCGAACGCCGCTTTGTGGCAATTTGGAAAATACCCGGGATGGGTGTTCGTATGGTTAGATCGGGAAGAATATCATAAGCATCGCGTACTTGGTTTTCGATCCGCCTTACGCGTATTTTTTGAATTTGCAACTGGTTTTCAGCAATAATTTCCTGGTACATGGCACTTTTTTTGGCCTTATCGAGCCTGATTTTAGCCTGCTCAAACTCAAGCTCCTTTACTTCGCGCACTTTTTCCGATTCGAACCGAAACTGTTCAACCTCGAGCTTTTTCAAATCGAAGGCAGCCTGCTCGCTTTGTAAAGTTGACCGGATATCACTTTTCCGGTTTTCAATTTCAACAAAAGTTTTCTCCAAATTGGCCTTTTGGGTCTCAAGCTGTGTTTCTCGGTCGATAATAAACTTTTTAATCTCAGACGGGTCGAACTGCATCAGTGAATCGCCGGCTTCAACCACGGTGCCATGCTCAAGCAAACCAATAATTTTCATTTCGTACCAGTACCGTCCAAAGCGTGGCATCACAAATGTTTTTGCATTTACAGCTTCCAACTCGCCGGTTTCGGTTATGGTTTGAATAAAATCGCCCTTCACAATGCGTGTGCCCTGTTCGGCCTTCTCGTTACATGAAGTAAAAAGCAAAACAACGCCCAACAATAATAATATCGTTACTTTTTTAAACATCGGCATCTTGTTTTGAATTTCCTTCTTCGTCTTCTACTTTTTCAGCAAACGGGTTCACCAGGGCTACTTTCTGCCCCTCTTTTAGTCCGCTGATTATTCTTGTAAAATCGGTATTGGTTTCGCCGGTTTCAATAAACGTCTTCTCAAACCCGGTCACATTTTTCACATATACAAACGTTTTTCCTGCTTCGCTGCGTACTGCCTCAAGAGGCACATAAAGCACATCGTCAATTTCATCAATAATAATGCGGCAGCTAACGGTTAGTCCAGGCAGTAAGTTTTCATCTTTTGATTTGATAAGTACTTCAACAGGGAACACCTTAATTTTTGATCCCCGCTCTTTATTCACAGCCAGGTTGGCCACTTTGATAACTTCAGCATCAAACACACTGTCAGAAAAAGCATCGGGTTTTATTTCGGCCCTTAGTCCAGATCTCACTTTTGAAATATCAACTTCGTTGATCTGTACTACGGCTTTCAACTCACTCATATCGGGGAGTTCAATCAGCGGATAACCGCTCCAGCACTGGTCTCCTTCCTGAAACTTATTATCACTGCTCCAGTTATGGTTAATAATGGCAATTCCGTTTGAAGGCGAAACCATAAACATTTTCCGCAGTGTTTCGCGGGCATCTTGTAACTCGCTTTCCGATTGCGAAATCTCCAACACCTTTTGTTTCAGCTCTTCACGTTGAATTTTCTTACGGTTTTCAAGTTGTTCTTTTGCACGCTCCAGTGCAATATTTGCTTTCTCGAGGTTAAGCTGGATTTCCCTTTTTCGGATATCAGCCTCGTAATTGGCTGTTTCAAATTCAATCCGCGAGATTTTTTGCGAGATGCGCGTAATCTCCAAATCTGCTTCTAACTCTTCAATGGTCGATTGCTGTTCAGCTTTTAATTGCTTAAGTTCAGCCTCTTTAATCTCAAGTTCAGCTTCTGAATCAACAATGGCCTTCTGTACCTCCGAGGGGTCAAAAATCACAACGGTATCACCGGCATGCACCTGGCTTCCATCCTCTACCAAATTGGTAATTTTAAGCATACCATACCGCCACGAAATGTTGGGAGAATTAATTTGTACCGATTGGGTTGCTTCAATTTCCCCCTCTTCATACAGGTCGATATAAAAAGCTCCACGCTTTACTTCAGCTACCGGAATTTCAGTTTTATTGCCACGCTCACACGCTACAACCATTAAAATGGAAAGTATTATAATGAAATACCTCATATTCAATTTGTATTATTTGTTTCAGTACTATCTAAATATATTGTTTCTGACACTTTACCCTCAGCAGGTTCAACAAGCGATACCATATCGTTGTACTTTAAGCCATTAACAATCACCGTTTCTTTTGGCGACTCATAGCCTTTTTTAATTTCGCAACGCTTATATTGCCGGTTATCCTTTACATAAGCAACGTAAATCGAATCGTAAGGATAAACAGCTACTTGTGGCACCACCATCGTATCGGCCATGTAATTAAATGTTATTTTACAATTTGCAGAAATCCCCACTTCGGGAATGGTCAAAAAAGAATCGACTGAGGCTGTAATATCAAACACTTTAACATTAGAATCCCGGTTTACCGACCTTCCAACCGGGGCTTTTTTGGTAACAACACCCCAGGCACGGTTCCCGGCCATGGCATCAAAAGTATATTCAACGGTATCGCCAATCGTTATGCGTTTAAATTGTGTTTCGGTTGCCTCTACCAGCACATTAACTTCAGAAATATCAGGTATTTCAACCAGTGGATGCCCGCGCCAAACATCATCGCCCTCTTTAACCGGATCGTCGTGCCTGCGAAACTTTGCAGGTCGGGCTATCCCGGCCCGCGGTGCAGTTAATACCATTTGCGAAAGCCGCTCCTTATACTCTTCTACCCTGAGCTCATCCTGCTCTATCTCAATTTTTAATTTCCGAAGTTTCGACTCATTAATAATTTCGAGATAGTACTTTTTCTTTTGCAGCTTTTCTTTTTCAATGGCCGCTTTTTCTATTTCCAGTTCTTTAATTCGCCTTTGCTGTTCAGTAAGATATTTCAGTTGGGCTGAATCGAGGTTCGCAATTGAAGTTTGTGCTTCATTGCTTTCAATCTGTGCCTCTAATAAGGCATAATTCATTTCAAGGTCGGCCAAGCCCTTTTCGTAACGCGCTTTTGAGTTTTCCAAACGGGTCAGCATCTGATCATAATTGTTTTCAAGCTCACGGTTTTCGATCATACAAACCGTATCCCCTTTTTCAACAGCTGTCCCGTCTTCAACAATATAAACAACTGTTCCCTGGATATTTTGCGGACAAACAACCATAGAGGTATTTATGGCATTTACTTGACCTTCAATAATAATATGATCGGAAAAAGTTGTGGGTACAACACGGTAATGAAGTTCGTCAGTGTTATTATCTGAACCACATGAAGCAAGGGTTAGAAAGGCAATAGCAACAATATTTCTTATTAAAAATGTAGAATTCAAAACCAGTCTGTTTTTTTAAGGCTCGATTAAACATAACAATAAACGTGCCAATTACATGAATTAATATGACTAATATAAAAGAGAAAGGTTTAATGATGCTTTAAATAATATCGGCAGGTGGATTTGCCTGTCGATAATCGCTTTTAACATGCAAGTCGCGCTGTGGAAAAGGGATGGTAACATTATTAACCCTGAACAAAGCATCAATATTAAAACGGAGTTCGCTGCGGATATTTTCAACATAGAATGATTTATCGGACCAGAAGAAAAGCCTGAAATCGAGCGACGATTCACCAAAATCTTCAAAACGCACAAAAGGTTTCGGATAATCAACAATTCCATCAACCTTGCTTGCCGACTCAAGCAATAACCTCCTTACCAACTCGACATCAGAACCATAAGCAACCCCAACCGACACGTTAAAACGCGTTTTTTGGTCGTGATGGCTCCAATTGATCACATTATCGGATGTGAATTTTGAATTGGGGATAATCAGAATAATATTATCCCGGTTTAAAACCTTTGTAGTACGGATCCCAATATCCTTAACACGGCCAACAATATCACTCACCTGAACAACGTCGTTCACCTTAATTGAACCATCAAAAAGAATAATAATCCCCGAAAAAAAATCGTTAAAAATATTCTGCAAACCAAAACCAACACCCACTAACAAAGCCGAGACCGATGCAATTATAAAAGTAAGCTTAAGCCCAACGGCCCCAAACGCCAGAAAAAGGCCAGTCATCCAAATCAAATATTTGGTAATTTGAATAATGGATTTCCCTTTGCCAATTTCGAGGTTATTGCGTTTAATTTTACGGTTCATCAAAAAATCAACCAACAACGCAACAATCCGGATAGCAAAGAAAATCAGGATAATAAAAAATACTTTCTGAACAGTAAGGGTGAGTTTATCTGTTGAAAAGATTTCATGCTCGAAAAAATCACCGGTCTTCACATTTCCAACACGCAATAAGGCAATAAGGCCAAAAATCCATATTAAATAACTGCTTGTGCGAATAATTAATTTCGAAAGTTTAGCATTCATTGATTTAAAAGTACTGGCATGCTTCATTGAGTGCGTTACAAAAATATTGACAAAAATAATTGCAATTAAACCGGTTAACAGAAAAATAGACTGGGCGATGGTCATTTTAAAAGAACCCAGTTCAATCAATATCTTTTGTCCAAAGTCTCCAAATAATTCCATAGGATTATGTATTACTGATATATTTGATCGATGAGCTGTGGCAGCTCAATTGGTTTCACATCAACTCTAAGTTTACCGTTAAAAGCAAACGATATATTCCCGGTTTCTTCCGACACGATAATTACGGCAGCATCGGTCGCCTGGCTCATTCCCACGGCAGCCCGGTGCCTCAACCCCAGGTTTTTACTTTTCAGTTTACGGTTCGATACCGGCAATACACAACGGGCTGCTTTTATGGTATTTCCCTGTATTACCACTGCCCCATCGTGCAAAGGCGAATTTTTAAAGAAAATTGATTCAAGCAGTGGGACTGAAACTTCAGCATTAATTTCCTCTCCCGTTTCAATAAATTCATTCAATTCGGCTTTATTGGTGATCACAATCAACGCACCGGTTTTTGTTTTGCTCATCGATTCGCAGGCTGTCACAATGCGTTTAACCTGCTCATTACTTACTGAACGAGGATCACTTGAGAATAAATTATCTAATGAAAAACCAATATTCAATAAACGGTACCGGGTTCCCAACAAAAGAAACATTTTGCGGATTTCCTGCTGAAAAACAACCACCAGCACCACAACACCGGCAGCCATCACCTGCCCCAGAATAGTGCCCATTAACTCCATATTTAATCCCCTGATTATTACCCAGGCAATATAAAATATGAAAATACCCAGAAATATATTGAAAGCAGCTGTTCCCTTAATAGCCTGATAAAGCTTGTAAATAAGAAAAGCGACCAACACAATGTCAATTATATCGAGAAAACGTATAGAGATAAAGGCATTTATCATTGTGCAAATTCTTTTAGTTTATTAAAAATTGAAACCGCCTCAACAGCCGGCTTCACATCATGCACCCTCAGGATATTGGCACCCGAATTTAAGGCCAAAGCATTTAAAACAGTTGTCCCGTTTAAACTCTCTTGGGGACCTCCCCCTAAAAACCTATATATCATCGATTTCCGTGATATACCCACAAGCAAAGGTATCTCAAAAAACCGGAAAGCATCTAAATGGTTAAAAAGTTCATAATTATGATCGATCGTTTTCCCAAAACCAAAGCCCGGATCAATAATTACATCGTTAACCCCCAAACTATAAAGTTTATCAAGGTGCATGCTCAATTCCTTTATTACATCTTTTGCAACATTGATATAACTTGGTTTAAGCTGCATGTTACCGGGGTGCCCCTGCATGTGCATCAATATGTACGGAACTTTCAGTTTGGCAATTGTTGAAAACATATTTGCATCGATACTCCCGGCCGATATATCATTAACAATCATACATCCAAATTGATTAACAAGCTCCGAAACTACATTGGACCTGAAGGTATCAACCGACAAAACAACATCGGGGTATCGTTGCTTTATTTCTTTTATAACCGGGAACAAACGATTTAACTCCTCGCCGGCACCGGGCATCTCGGCCCCCGGACGGGTAGAACACGCACCAACGTCAATAATATCGGCTCCTTCGGCAATCATCCCGCCTACCCTTTCCATGGCGCTTTCAAAATGGTTATATCGGCCCCCGTCATAAAACGAATCGGGGGTAACATTCAATATACCCATAACCTTGGGGCGACTCAAGTCGAATAAAGCCCCATTATAGTTTATAGTTTCTTTTTTTTTGAAATATTCTTTATCTGTTGTGCTGATTATCATTGTAAAAAGATGTTGTGCATTCAATCGTTTCACAAATCTACAATAATTCAATTTCAATATTCTTAATTTTTTCTACTTTTATTGGCTAAAATCAGCAAATAAATGGACAAAACGAGTCAGCAATACGACAAAATCATTGAAATTTGCCGTGGTGTTTTTGAAAAAAAAATGACCGATTATGGCATTGCATGGCGAATATTGCGCCCCAGTTCAATGACCGACCAGATATACATTAAAGCACAACGCGTAAGGAGTATCGAGGACAAAGGCGCCCAACAGGTTGATGACGATATCCGCTCGGAGTTTATCGGAATTATCAATTATTGCTCGATGGGGCTAATACAGCTCGAACTTGGCCCTTCGGAGAGTGAAGACCTCACAAAAGAAGAAACTATTAGCAAGTATTCACATAACTTACAAACAGCCAAAGAACTGATGATGCGCAAAAATCACGACTACGGCGAAGCATGGCGGAATATGCGTATCAGCTCATATACCGACCTTATTTTGATGAAACTAAAACGCACCAAGCAAATTGAAGACAATGCAGGCAAAACACTCGCATCAGAAGGGATCGATGCCAATTATCTCGACATGATCAACTATGCTGTTTTTGCTATGATTAAAATTGAATTTGGCAATGAATAGATCGTTAGATGTTAGACATGAGACAATAGACTTGTTAGCAATACACTAAATGTTAGCAATTTAAACAAACACGCTATCAAAACACAAACAACACATTGTAAATAGATTAAAAAATATTACCGACCTGTTGCATTTAATAATTATCATAAAATGAAATTTTTACGAGATACAGCCCGAATATTATTAGGTATTACTTTTGTTTTTTCAGGATTTGCAAAAGGGGTTGACCCACTGGGCACAACATACAAGATTGTTGATTATTTTACAGCTTTTGGCACCGGATGGGCAAATTCACTTGCATTTTCGTTGTCGGTTTTACAAGCCATTGCCGAGTTTGGTATTGGTGCAGCCCTCATCGTTAATTACCGAATGAAAATCAGTTCGTGGCTGGCACTCATTTTTATGGCATTTTTCACTCCATTAACCCTATGGATTGCCATTGAAAACCCGGTTACAGATTGCGGTTGCTTTGGCGATGCCATTATTTTGAGCAACTGGGAAACATTTTACAAAAATATTATTATCACCCTCCTTTCTATATTTGTATTTGTTCAACGTTACAACTACAGAAACCGTTACAACAAAAGCTTCCAAAATGGTTATTTTGCAGCCATTATGTTGGTTTTTCTGTTTGTTCAGTTTTACTCATACAATCATTTGCCCATACTCGATTTCAGGCCATATAAAGTTGGCAACAACATACAGGAAGGCATGGAAGTACCCGAAGATGCACCGGTTGATAAATATGAAACCGAATTTATATACAAAAACAAAAATACCGGTAAAGAAAAAAAGTTTAGCGAAGAAAATTACCCCTGGCAGGATACAACAAATTGGGAATATGTATCTTCAGAATCGGTTTTGGTTGAAGAAGGTTACCACCCCCCAATACACGATTTCACCATTGAAAATTCATATGGTGAGGATGTAAAAGACTTTTACCTATACGACACGAACTACACGTTCATGTTGATTTCGTACAATCTTGAAAAGGCAAAAACCCGCAAACAGGAACATATAAACGAGTTTGCCCAAAAAGCGCTTGATAAAGGCATGAATTTTATTTGCCTAACAGCATCAACACCTGACCAAATTGAAACTTTTAAAGAAGAACACAACCCGCCATATGAGTTTTTCTTCTGCGATGAAATAACCTTGAAAACAATAATCCGTTCAAACCCGGGTTTGATGCTTACACAAGAGGGGACAATTTTGGATAAATGGCATTGGAAGGACATACCGGAGTTTGAGAAGATTGAGGAGAAATAGCCCCTTTATTTTGGCATATAGTTTAGTTTTTTATTCTGTTTGCAGATGTCAATAACTTCTTCCATGATCATATTGGCTTTTTCCTTGTAAATCACTTCCATAAATCCTCAGTCTTAATGACTTTTCCTTTACTATTTCTGGATTTTTGGATTTCTTCTACAAACTCCTTTTTATACGGACTCACCGGTTCGTTCACATCATTCTCTGACAAAATTGTCACGACCTCATTCATGGATTTTATGAGACTAATCAAACTTTTTCCTTTTGGTGTTCTATCATCTATTGAAAGCGTATAAGTTGCCATTACATAATTTTTTAACAAAAAATAAAAATAAATACACGTTACAATATTAGCTGGCAAACAAAATATTAAACGCAAAAGCGCCACCGAAAAAACCGGCAGCGCTTATCCCAAAAGTTGATAACTTTTGTTTATTGCAACAGTGAACGAACTTTTTCGGAGATGGCTTTGCCGTCGGCTTTACCGGCCAGTTCTTTTGTGGCAACGCCCATCACTTTGCCCATATCTTTCATACTTGAAGCGCCTGTTTTTTCAATAATGGCCTTCACAGCTTCGCTTAGCTCTTCATCCGACATCATTTCAGGTAAAAACTCCTCAAAAACTGCAACTTGGTCAAGTTCGGCCTGTGCAAGGTCTTCCCTGCCCTGCTGCGTATAAATATCGGCCGAATCGTTGCCTTGTTTTGCCAGTTTAGTAATGATTTTAATGGCATCGGTGTCGGTTATTTCGCTGGATGCACCTGCAGCCGATTTAGCTTCTAACATTACTTTTTTAATACTGCGCAAGGCTTCAAGCCTCACTTTGTCTTTGGCTTTCATAGCCTCTTTTATGCCATTGTTTACATCGTCAAAAATCTTCATGATATTAATTTATTCGTTTTTAATTTAGAAAGAATACAACACTGAAAACAACGCTCCCAAAGACCCCCTGCGGGGGATTCAGGGGGCTATTAGTCTACATTATCGTGTAAATAACTGTTATTATCGCTCAAAAATATTTCATCATTTTCATCATTCTCGAGCCTGAACCTTGAGACTTCGCGTTCTTTCTTTTGTTTCGATTTCATTTTTATCTGCCTCCGCTTATAAGCCGGTATATTCTCAAGGTTTTCAATCTCTTCCTCTTCGGTGCCGGCAAAATCAACATTGAACTCTACTTTTCGGGCCGGCTCATCTTCGGCACCCCCACTTTGCTTTTTACCCGAGCTTTTGTACAAGCTATCGTATTCATCTGTTGGTTTTGGCGAATCAAATTGGAAAGTTTCCTGGACAGGTTTTTCTTTTTTGAAATTTTCACGTGTATTTGCCTCTTTCTTATCGTCGAGGGTGTGATATGTTTTCTCAACTTTTTTATTGGCCAGTACCTCCGGAATCGAAGATGTACTGAACCCCGTTGCCACAACGGTAACACACACTTCGCCCTCAAACGATTCATCAATGCCGTTACCCCAAATCAAGTCGGCATCGTAACCGGCACGCGATTGGATGTAATCGGTAATCTGGCCGATTTCGTCCATGGTAATTTCTTCGGCACCAGACGTTACGTTCAGTAGGATATTTTGTGCGCCTTCAATATTGTTATTGTTCAATAACGGCGAGTTCAAGGCTTCTTCCACAGCAGCCAAGGCACGGTTTTCACCCGTACCAACAGCCGACCCCATCAGGGCCACGCCACTTTGCCGCATTACCGTTTCAACATCGGCAAAGTCAACATTGATATAACCATGGACGGTAATAATTTCGGCAATGCCCTTAGCGGCAGTAGCCAACACATCATCGGCACGTGAGAAGGCTTCGGACAAACGGAAATCGCCAAACATTTCGCGGATGCGCTCGTTGTTAATCACCAGCAACGAATCAACATGCTTTTCCATTTCCTGTATTCCCTCAATAGCTTGTTGTATGCGGCGTTTGCCCTCATTTCGGAAAGGTATGGTCACAATCCCTACCGTAAGCAAGCCCAATTCATTACAAGCCTCGGCTATCACCGGGCCAGCACCGGTGCCGGTGCCACCACCCATTCCGGCGGTTATAAACACCATTTTGGTGCGTTCGCCAATTGCCGCTTTCACATCTTCGATGTTTTCCTGCGCCGCACAACGTCCAATTTCAGGCTTGTTGCCGGCCCCACGGCCTTCGGTCAAAGATGAGCCAAGCTGCACTTTGGTTTGTACCGGACTGTTGGCCAATGCCTGTGAGTCGGTATTACAAATCATAAAATCTACATCGGTAATGCCTCGCCGGCTCATGTGGTTTACGGCATTACCACCGCCACCACCTACACCTATCACTTTTATGATACCACCTTCGTTTACCGGAAGTTGAAAGTTGGTTAAAATATCGTTGTTTTCCATGTTTGATTTTCTTTAATCAGTTGTGTTGTTATTTGTTTAAGCTATTTATCCCAGGGTTAAAATCAAGCATCAAAATCTGCACTTTTTTCTTCAAAGAAGAGTTCGAATTGGCGTTTGAGCCACCCTTCTTTCTTTGAATTTTTTCGGGATTTTTTAGGTACCGGGTCTTTCAATTCATCACTTTTGCCGCCACCATCTTTTGTTTCATCAGCGGGTCCGGCAAGGCTATCTTCAGTTTCCTCGTTGATAAAAATCTGGTCTTCCGTCATTTCAAGTTCAACTTTCTGCTCAGGTTCTTTCTCTTGTTCCTGTAAAATCTCGGAAGGGTTAGTTTTGAAACCAGTAGCAACAATGGTTACACAAATTTTATTTCCCAACGAATCGTCGAAACCGTTGCCCCAGATAATATTGGCATCATCGCCGGCTTTATCCTGCAAGTGTTCAATAATATCGCCAATTTCACCAATGGTAATTTCATCAGTGCCTGAAGTAATATTCAACAAGATTTCGTCGGTACCATAAATATCGTTGCTATCGAGCAGTGGAGACTCAAGTGCCTCTTCAACTGCACTGTAAGCTCGGCCTTCGCCCTCGGCATACCCCGAGCCCATTATAAACACACGGCTACCTGCAAGTACGGTGCTCACATCGGCAAAGTCGATGTTAATACTTCCGTGAAGAGTAATAATTTCGGCAATCCCTTTTACAGCGGTAGCCAAAATCTCATCAGCTTTTGAAAAAGCTTGTGAAGCCGGCAGGTTACCATAAATCTCGCGAATTTTATCATTGTTAATAACCAAAAGGCTGTCAACGTGTTCTTTTATCTGGGTTACACCTTCAATAGCCTGATTGTAGCGTTTACGCCCTTCGGATTTTGCCGGTACCGTAACCACTGCAATAGTGAGAATACCCAATTCTTTACAAACCTCAGCAATAACAGGGGCAGCACCGGTACCAGTCCCCCCGCCCATACAGGCTGTTATAAAAACCATGTCGGTAGTGCCTTCAAGCAAAGCACGTATTTCATCAATGCTTTCACTTGCAGCTTCACGGCCAAGTTCAGGCATATTTCCTGCACCCCGGCCTTCGGTAAGGGTATCCCCAAGCCGAACACAAGTTTCAACAGGACTATTGTCGAGCGCCTGCGAATCGGTGTTGCAAAGCATAAACCCCACATCGGTAATACCACGGTGGTACATATAATTTACCGCGTTACCTCCACCGCCACCTACACCAATAACTTTGATGTGTGCCGATGTTCCGGGTTCGTTGTTAAAATTGAGTAATTCTTTTGACATAACGGTCGGTTTTATAATTCTGAATCCTCTTCTTCGTTAAAAAACAAAGATAAACGTTGCATAATCGACTCAGACTGTGCCTTAAACAATTTACGCTTAGGCTTTTTTACAATTACTTCATCGTTGTTTGCATTGGTATCGAATACTGCTTTTTTCAACAATCCAAATGCAGTTGCATACTGAGGGGCAATTACCGGCTTATCTTTGTCATCGATAATACCATTGGCCGGAGTGCCAACCCGCACATCCATACCACTTTTATATTTTACCAGGTTTGAGAGCCTGTCGAGCCGTGCCCCGCCGCCGGTAATCACAATTCCGGCACCCAGGGTGTCGATAAAGCCACTTTTTTCAATCTGGTAGCAAACGCTTTCTACAATTTCTTCCATCCGGGCCTGGATAATGTATGCCAGGCTTTTAAACGATATTTCTTTAGGCTCCCAGCCATTGATACCAGGAATGGTTACCACCATATTTTCAGAAACCTGCTCGCCCATTGCTGCACCATATTGAACTTTAAGCGATTCAGCCTGGCGCAGAACAATTGAGCAACCTTCTTTAATATCGTGGGTTACCACATTTCCGCCAAAAGGAATCATGCCGAGATGACGCAAAACACTGTCGTAATAAAGCGAAACAGATGTAGTGCCACCACCAAAATCAACCAGCACCACGCCCGCTTCTTTTTCATCGGCGGTAAGCACAGCTTCTGATGCTGCCACCGGGTTTACAATACAGCGCACCAATTCAAATCCGGCTTTGCCAAGGCCGGCACTCAACAACTCTTCGTAGCTTTTAGGACCAATCACCAAACGGTATTCGGCAACTAATTCGGTTCCGGGCACACCACACGGGTTATGAATGCCTGTTTCGCCATCAACCGTGTACGACTGGTTGATAACATGATAAACCTTTTCATCGTTTCCGGGGTCGGTATGCTTAGCTTTATGAAAAAGCTCACGGACGTCATCACGTGAAATAAGCTTGTTCTCTTCGAAGCTTTTCGACAATCGGGTTTCAACTGTCCGCAATTTTTGTCCGGCAACATTCACGTATAATTTTCTGACATTAACATCGAGGCCACGTGTTGCTTTATCAACCGCATTTTGCACCGAGGCCACAACCTCACGGATATTAAACACCACACCACGCCGCACACCGGCAGAAGCAACCATCGAATGTCCAAGAATATCAATTTTATTCCCTTCCTCGTTTTTGCTTCCAACCAAACAAATCACGGTGTTGGTCCCAATATCAACTGCTGCAACTATATTTCGTTCACTCATAGGGTATTAATTTAGGGCAACCGGGTTATTTGAGGGTACAAACAACCTGGTTTTCATATTTCAATGTTATACTTTTATATCGGTCCCATTTCCCGCTGTTCAGTCCTTTTTTATAAACTGCCCGCAGGTTACGAAACTTATTGTCCATATTTTCAGTTGTACCAAACAAAATAAGATGGTTGCCCACACGGGGCACAAGTACCAACTCACCATTATTTTGCACATCAATTTGCAGGAACAATGACGACAAGAACTCGTCACTGGATATTGTATTAACAAAACCCAGCAAGTCGTTTTGTAGCAAGCTATCGTCGGCAGCCCCGGTGACTACCGGCACATTCATGGTATGCGACAATGAAAACGGCAGCTTTTTACCATCGCTGTTCAAATAATATCCATCAGCGCCATCAACCACACGCAAAACAGGCAACTCCTGTTCGAGGTAAACTTTGAGCCCACCGGCAAAACGTGTGCTGTCACCATTGCTGTAGCCTTTAAAAACTTCGGCATTTTTAATCCATGCCAATTCCTCAATCTTTTCTTCAATCAGTTCCGATTCAATGGTATCGATCAACGAACCT
>JASMTI010000310.1:0-22839 GCA_041694375.1 Bacteroidales bacterium
GGTGATGGTAAAATCTTTATTACAGACATTGCTGAATCGTACCGGATACGTACCGGGGAATTTGGCGACGAGTCATTGTACATTAAAGTTGAGGAAGATTAAATGCAACTTCCCGGTTTATTCATAAATATTAGATCAGAAAATATAAACAAATTATAAATTAAATCAACATGGAAGAAACTTTACAAGGCCTGCAAATAGGCATAGATAACATGTGGTTGTTGGTTGCAGCATTTTTGGTAATGTTTATGCAGCCAGGGTTTGCAATGGTCGAGGCCGGTTTTACGCGCTCGAAGAATACTGCAAATATCCTGATGAAAAACTTAATGGACTTCTCGATAGGTTCTTTATTATACTGGATTATTGGTTTTACATTGATGTATGGCGAATCAATAGGTGGTTTTATTGGAACACCCGACCTGTTCTTTATGAGCGAAGGTTTTGGTGATAACTATTCAGATTACGCCGACTTATTTTTCCAAACTGTTTTTGCGGCAACAGCGGCAACAATTGTTTCGGGGGCTATGGCTGAGCGTACAGAATTTAAGGCATATTTGATTTTTACGATCGTTATTACGGTTCTGATTTACCCAATATCGGGCCACTGGACCTGGGGTGGCGGATGGTTGAGCGAACTCGGCTTTCACGATTTCGCCGGCTCGTCAATTGTACACAGTGTTGGTGCATGGATTGGTTTAGCTGGTGCTGCGGTTATTGGTCCACGAATTGGAAAATACACTAAAGATGGTAAACCAACTGCAATACCTGGCCATAACCTGTTACTGGGTGCCCTTGGGGTATTTATCCTTTGGTTTGGATGGTTCGGTTTCAACCCCGGATCGCAATTAGCTGCGGCGGGTACCGACAACGCAGTTGCCCTTGGACATATTGCCGTAACGACTAACTTGTCGGCTGCTGCCGGTGCTGTTACAGCAATGCTTGTAGCATGGATTCGCTATAAACGCCCAACACTTTCAATATCGTTAAACGGTGCATTGGCAGGTTTGGTTGCCATCACAGCAGGTTGTGATGCGGTAAACCCGGTTGGTGCCGTAGTTATAGGTACAATGGCCGGTTTTATACTGCCATTTGCCGTTGAATTTTTCGACAAAATATTAAAAGTTGACGACCCCGTGGGTGCTGTGTCAGTTCACGGTGTAGCTGGAGCTTTTGGTACACTCGCTGTAGGTTTGTTTTCAACTTCGGAGGGTTTGTTTTACGGTCATGGTGTTAAATTATTAGGTATCCAGGCTATTGGAGTCCTTGCATTTTTTGCCTGGGCTTTCGGAACCGGACTTTTATTGTTCTTTATTCTGAAGAAAGCTGGTATACTGAGGGTAACCCGTCGTATTGAAGAGGAAGGACTTGATGTTTACGAACATGGAGAGAATGCTTTTAACAACTAATATATTTCGGATGCTCATTCGCATATTTCCCAAAAATTGAGTGTCTCCCGTTTCAGAGAAAAAGCCTGCCATTGAGCAGGCTTTTTTTGTGCCGCGTATGTAAAAATAGCTAAGTGGTGTAAGTTTACGATGGGTGTTTATTGTCGCCAACCATTATTAAAATCCTTATGGATCATAATCCAATAAAACATGTAATCTGTGAATTGCCATCCGAATTTGGCAAGAAGGAGTTATAAATTAAATACAGGGTAGGTGTGTTTTGTTTTTTTAAGTTCAATTGCTTGATCCGACTTTAAAAGCACAACTTTAGATAAATTAGCAACATATGGGACCTCACTAACTTTCGGGTTGTTTTTATTATTAGACATAAAATGTTCAGCCCACTTCGGAGCTGGGGTTATTGAAATAAAGCCACTTCGTAGCATCACTGAGTATCCCAGCAGTTCGTTAGTTTTACTTTAACAGTTAATAAATAACTATATGTACAAATACATGAACAACAATAAAAAAATATTAGCCACGAAACAACGTTCAGCGATAGTTAATTCACTAATTTAATTTTTTTGCTGCACCTGTGCAGCTAATCCGTGAAATTCATTTAATACATTGCACACGGATAAAGCCTGACAAGCCAGGCTTTTTATTCGTGAATTGGTGGCGGATAAAACCACAATGCCGTTAGGCATGGTTCAATATTGTAGCCTCCCGGTTCTCAGGTGTGGTGGCTTGTTTTAACCAAGAAAAAAATCAGTGTAAAACATGTCCGACAACTGGCGGATCTGTGGAAAAAAATCTCTGGGTGTTGTATAAGTCCTAAGAGAAAAATCACCCACCCAAATCTTAAATTGATCCAACATATGTGATGTTAAATAATCCAAAAAGATATCAGTTTAATTATATATTGACAAAAAAAGGGGCTGTCGTTTCGGCAGCCCCTTTTTTAATAGATATGGATAACTATATTAATAGTCATCTTCTGGAAATCCTGTGTGTCCAATACCTTTAACTTGGTATATAGTACCAGGGTCATCTTCAAACTCAATTTCATAATAGATGCTATCTACAACAACTCCTGAATTTGAATGTGCAGCATCTTTCATTACTTTACCATTCATGACATTAATCGAAATGTCATAACCATCAACAGCGTTTGTTAATCCTTCACCTTCAAAAGTGAGGTTGTCATAGTTAATAGGAACTTTAACTTTATAGTCCCAAAAGTTACCGTTATCTGTCAACCACATGTATTCAGCATTATCCGCGGCAGTATTATAAGTAGCCAAGCGAACCATGCCAACACCATAAATGTCTTCTCCTTCAACGAGGTGTACCCCCCACCATTCTCCAGACATTTCTACTGTTGATGTATTCTCAACAACATACTCTTCCTGACAAGCATTTAGTGCTATAATGAAGAGCAAGCTAGCTATATATATTATTGTTTTTTTCATAATTTATTGTTTTTAATTAAGAGTCATAGTGACATGGAAAACTCTTCCACCTGCATAAATTGTATTGATAGTAATAGTATTTGTTTCTGGGTCATAACTTCCACTATCTAAACCACCAAGCCTATCATGCCATGCTGGGCTATAAGAAGCATTTGGACTGGTTAAAGAAAAAGAATTGTCCTCATTTAATGCTAGAAAACCATGTACAAAATAGCTGCCATAAGCACTGTACCCATAACCATCATAATAATAACTGCCCAATAAACGGTCAAAATAAAAGATGCCGTCAGTTATTTTGGTTACAGTCACGGGATATCCAGCAGTAAAAGTTTCACCGGTAGGTGTACGATAAACAGTTGCAGTATAGCTACCAGATATGTCTGTTGTTACATCAGGGTTTGATACAAAAATCCCTTTTGTTTTACCCGCAGCATATCCATCTTGATTTACAGCTGAGTATGAAATAGGATAATAACCGGGAGTACTTGTATCCAAAGTGCCATCTATTTGAACATCTTGTACTTCTTCGGTACCTTCCATTGCAACATAGTTTAAATTGATATCATAATCAGACCCTTTTTCAATTATAACCATCTCATTGCCTAATTGATCAGTTCCGATTGCATCAGGAAATTCAAATGTTACATAATTAGTAATTATTGAAGTATCCTGAGTCGTAATCTCTTTACAACTAAAAGTTATAAAGGATAACGATATTATTAACATTAAAATTAATTTTCTCATAATTATCTCTATTTAAAAAGTGAACAATTTATTTAGTATCCCACCAAACATTGGAAGTCAACGGTTGTTGTTCTGGCGAATTGACGTTCAAACGTGTTGATTCTTCAGGAAAAGGTAATCTTTGTAAAAAATTATCTCCACCCAATGTATTGCTTTTTGGGCTAATAAATTCACCAGGGGTGGTATACAAAGTATTATCATTGTATATATCGGTTGCAGCTAGTCCTGAAACTTCAGGATAACCAAGCCTGCGAACTTCAAACCATGATTCTAAGTTATTAACAAGGCAAAGCGAAACCCATTTTTGCATTGCAATTTGTTTTAACTTATCAGATGCATTTGAATCCCACTCATATGGTTTACCTTCCCCGTATAATTCACTGCCACTTACACCTAGGCCATGGAGTGCCAGATTATGGTCAATAGCCTTTTCATAGGCTTCTTTAGCTTTTGCATCATCGTTAAAGAAGCGGACATAGGCTTCACTTTTAAATAGTTCAAGCTCTGTTAAGGTATAATAGTAAACAGGTTGAGTCGCCCCAATAATAGGAGCACTGTAATCTGCAGTTAAACCTTCTTTCATTGCAGGAACACCAGCATTAAAGTCGCCATCAACATCGGTCCATAAAGCTGGCAAACGAGGGTCGTTCTTTGACTTTAGATATGAAACTATAGGTAAAGAAGCAATGTTATTTACAGTACCAAGGCCAATTTTGTTAGTCTCATACCATGGATTGTGTTTTCCAACCTCATTGGCAAAAACATCAAAAGTAACATCTTCAGTAAAGAAATTGTCTTCATTAATCAATGCTTGTATTTCTGAAGAGTAATCCGCTGCATTACTGGCTCTCATGTATAATTTCAACTTCATGGCATTTGCAAATCCAATCCATTGTCTGATGTTACCACCAAAAATAAGATCTTTAACAGTAACGCTAGATGCAGTAGAGATATTTGCTAAGGCTGCATCAATTTCATCTATTAAGCCCCCGTAAACAGCAGCCCCGTCATCGTATTTGGGGTTTTTGTTTTCTACGCCTTTTAATGCTTCGCTGTATGGGGCTTGATCCATCATGTCAACCCAAATCTGGAATGCGTAAGCACGCAAAACGGTTGCAGCAAGGTATTCTCCCCATTGCTCTGTTTCTTGAGTTTTGTTACGAATAACTTCGAGGTCGTTTAATGCACCAGCATAGAATTCACTGTAGTCGCGGTTTAGGAACTGAGAGTTGATATTGAAAATATCCAATTTGTTCCACTGATTTGCTTCTGGAGCTTGTGTCCAGTATTGAACAAAAAACCCTGCGAAATTAAACATGTTTCCGCCTAAACGAGTTGCAATGGTCGTTTCTGTCGCCGGTAGTATTAAAGATGCATCAACATCTGATGGTGTGTTTGGATCGGTGTTAACATCGAGCCAATCACTACATCCGGCCAGTAAAAATATTGATAATATATAAATAATCTTTTTCATAGTATTCTATATTTTAAAATGATACTTGAAGGTTGAATCCAAATCTACGTGTTGATGGGTTTGTTGTGTACTCACCAAACATACCTACCAAATCATTACCAAAAGAACTAACCTCAGGATCGATAAAGGTGTTGCTTGCAGGAGTCCAAAGCAATAAATTAGAACCATATACAGAAACCTTTGCCGATTGGATGAATGTTCCGTTTATCCATCTTTTTGGGATATTATATCCAAATGATAAGCTTCTTAGCTTCACGTATGAACGATCAACCAAAAATCCTTCGTTTAATTGAGCGCCACCATTTCCAAAGTAATTGTACATGTTTTCTTTCATTACAGGGGTAGAGTTCTCTACATATGAACCATCTTCTAATTTATTCACAGAATTAGGGACAACAAACGGCTGACGATCGTTATATAGTGTTTGAACTACATTACCAACGAAATAGTTAATGTCTTTTGTTCGTGAATACATCAAACCTCCTTGGCGGATATCAAAGTCAAATGATAATGAAAAATTCTTGTACTTAAACATATTATTGATACCCATTGTATAATCGTAGTTTGCATCTCCTACAATCTCAGGGTCAGCGGCAGCAACCGGTTCACCTGTGGCATTAGATACTACGATATTTCCGTCAGGATCTCTTTCAGGTACTGTAACTTTAAATATTCCAATAGGTTTGCCAACTTGAGCAACCATGTGTGTACTTGAACTTGTTGTTCCAAAACCATATAAGAAAATTTCATCACCCAATTCCTCTGGTAAACTAACTAATTCATTGTTGTTTTTAGTATAGTTTGTAGTTATAGTCCATGAAAAATCGTTTGTTTTAACGGGCACAAGGGTAAGAAGAAGTTCTATACCTTTGTTGGATATTTCACCAATATTTGTTGTTTGGCTTGTATAACCTGTTGCAGGATCCATGTCGATGTCAAATATTTGCTGCGTAGAACGCCTGTCGTAATATGATGCATCTATTCCTATTCTCTTTTGGAAGAAGTCAAGGCGTAATCCAATTTCACGTTCGTTAGACATTTCTGGTGACAATGTGTTACTACCGAGTAAGTTTGACATCTCAAAAGCATTTACACCTCCAATGGGGAATGTGATATTTCCAAATTCATTGTAGGATTCTGCTTTAATATAGTATGGTAGTATGCTATAAGGATCAGCATCCCTACCTGTTTTACCCCATGCAAGTCTTAATTGTCCAAAGCTTAATATATCTTGTACATTTTCAGGGAGTAAGCTAGAGAACACAAAACTTAAAGTAGCACCAGGATAGAAAAATGAATTGTTATCTACTGGTAGTGTAGATGACCAGTCGTTCCTGGCAGTTAATGTTGCATATAGAAAATCTTTATAACCTAAATCAATTTGCCCATAAACACCTATTAACCTGCGGATTTGATAATATTCATTAACTATTGGTGTTGAAGGTGAGTTTGATAAGTCATAATAATATGGATTGTCTAACGTATTTACTTCAGCATGCACACTTGAGTAGGCCCTTTCATTAATGTTTACGCCACCCAGTGCACTAATCTCAAAATCAGTGATTTGTTTATCGTATAACAATTTGAAATCATGGTCAAGCTCATGCCTTCTGACCATACGTTTTGATACCATACCGGGTTCATCAATTTGACCGGCATTTGGTGTTGATGGATCTACAGATATTTCTGGTTGTCCAATTTTTGTTTCATTATTGGTAGCATCCATGCTTAAACGATAGCTTGCTGATAGTTCAGGTAAAATTTCATAATCGGCCTGTACCTTACCATAAATTTTGTTTTGCTTGAAAGAGTTCAATTTATGATCAATAATGAAGTATGGGTTAGCTACACCATAGGGCGTAAAATAATACCCCAGACTGTTAAAAGGATCATTCTCATAATCTTTCAATCCAACGATGCTAATATCGCGTGGAATTTGGTAAATAGAGTTGATCATTGTGAGGCCTTGGCCTGTTGGTGAGAAATGATTTTCCTGATTACCAAAGTTAAAATTAGCACTAATCTTAAACTTGTCAGATAACTCATGAGTTGCGTTTAAGGTGTAAGTAAATTTTTCATAAGTATCTGCATCTGTAGGTATGAGCCCGTCTTCTGAAACATTAGAGAATGAACTGTAAAATGATGATTTATCAGTTGCTCCAGAAAAGCTAATGCTGTTTTGATTTTTAAATCCAATTTCAAAGAAATCTTTAACATTATTTTCCATAGGGGAGAATGGTTTTAATTTCTGTGAATTGTTATATATTCTTCCCCATAATCTCATAGAGCCATCCATACGTGGCCCCCAGCTACCATTTTCGATGAGTGTGTGATCGCCACTCCATCCCATTCCGTATTCATTTTGGAATTCAGGAAGCCTCAAAATGTCAGAATACTGGATACCTGTGTTGACTGTTATGCCAATACCTTTAGTGCGTTCACCTGTTTTAGTTGTAATCATAACAACACCATTTGCAGCGCGGCTACCATAAAGAGCAGTTGCAGCTGCACCTTTAAGAACTGTTACTGATTCAACTGCATCAGGGTTAACAAGGTTAGCTCCATTTCCGAAGTCATACCCGTTGTTTAATCCGTCAGAACTATAAGTAGATGAATTGTTTATTGGAACACCATCTACAATGTATAAAGGCTGGTTGCCACCATTTGATAATGAACCCATACCACGGATAATAACAGATGTTGAAGCACCAGGGTCTGAGGCTGTGTTTGATATTGACACACCTGCTACTTTACCAGAAAGTGAACTCATCACGTCAGAGCTTCTGGTCTCGGTAATTCGTTCACTTGATACTGTTGTTGCAGCATAACCGATTTTTTTCTCAGATTTTTTAATGCCCAGGGCTGTTACAACAACTTCATCAACTGAAATTGCTGCATCTGACATCTCAACCTGATAGCTGTTTGCTGAGGTTAGTTCTACTTCTTTTGTAGCCATACCAACAAAAGAGAATACTAAAGTTTCAGCATCATTTGGTACATTTAATGAAAAGTCACCTTCGATATCGGTCACTGTACCAATACTTGTACCTTTTACTACCACCGATACGCCGGGTAGTGTACTTCCATCATCTGCATCAGTTACCGTGCCGGTAACGGTGCGACTTTGGGCAAACACAACATGCATGCTGAATATCAGAATGCACGTGAGTAATAGCGCAATTTTTCTCATAAAATTTAATTTAATGGATTAATAAAAGTCTAATTAATTGTTTCTTTTCTCACATTGTTAAAAATAGTTAATATATTTTGGTTTTGCATAATTTTTAATCGCATTTTTTTACAAATTAGTAAGTAAAACACATTAATCAAAAATATGTTTGAATACGTTGAAATTAATTGCCACTGTACGTTTGGCAGCTTTTGATGGTATGATATGTAAGAAGGGCGGGTAATTGTAATATGAAAATCTAACAAAATATTATTTTCATATTTTAACGAAAAATAGTTAAAAAATGTTGAAATGAAATATAATTAGAGCTTTTTGTCTCGTTAATTTAAAAAAACATTAAAAAAACGTTGACAAATATGACAAAAGTCAATGTTTGTGAGATGTGCAGAGTTATGTGTGAAATTAAATTATCGTTTCCTGATTTTTAATTTCTGGCCAATATCAATGGATGAAGAATTGCCCATGTTGTTTAATTTCTGAATTTCGGAGGACGATATGCCCGGGAATTTTCGTGCAATTTCCCATAAATTGTCCCCACGTCGTACCGTGTAATATTCGTATGACGGGTCAATAGGAACTGGTTTTTCTGCTTTTGCAGTGGTTTGTGTGCTTCTGCCTATTGATGCTTGTTTTTCTTTAAAACTCATGCTGTTGATGCGGTTGTAGTGGTCTTCTTTTCCTTCGGGAACATACAGCACCAATTTTTGGCCTACACGTATCAGGTTCCTTCTGATGTTATTCCAGTAGCGTACATCGGATGCCCGCACGTTAAACCATTCGGCAATGTAGCCCACGTTATCGCCCGATTTTACCGTGTAATACACGCGCGATTTTCCTTGCACGTCAACTGGTACATAGTGGTATGCTGTTTGGCTAGGGTTTTTTATCTGGTTGTTGGGGAAGTATTTATCCCTTTCCCATGCAAATATTTGTTGTTCAAAGTCGATAAACCGGTTGATTAATTGACGTGGTAACATGAGAGGATAGGGTGAATCTGGTGTGGCAGGTATCACATCGCGCCGGTACATGGGGTTTATTTCACGTAAAAGGTTAATGTCAGCATCGAGGTTATGGGCAACCTGCTCAAAATGAAGATAGTTGCTTACCATAATGGTGTCGGTTATTATGTCGAATGATGGGAGTTTCGGTTCCAGTCCATGTATTTTATAATAGTTCATGGCATAAGTGGCTGCGATAAATGCAGGCACATAGCCCCTGGTTTCGCGTGGGAGCCTGTAATAAATTGTCCAGTAATCGCGGTTTCCTCCCGAACGCCTAATGGCTTTGTTAACGTTACCGGGGCCGCAGTTATAGGCGGCAATAACCAAGTGCCAGTCCTGATATATATCGTACAAGTCCTTTAAATATTTAGCGGCAGCCTCGGTTTCTTTTACCGGGTCACGGCGTTCATCAACAAAGGTGTTTATTTCAAGGCCGTACATTTTTCCGGTACCATACATAAACTGCCATAGTCCACTTGCACCAGCCGGCGAGAATGCCCGTGGGTTTAACGCCGATTCAATAATGGCCATATACTTCAACTCAAGTGGCATTTGGTGTTTATCAAGTATTTCTTCAAAAATTGGAAAGTAATAATTGGCAAGCCCCAGCATTACTTCAACCTGGTTGCGCCGTTTTTCGGTGTAAAGCTTAATAACATTTTTAACGGTTTTGTTAAAAGATAAGTCGATGTAGGAGTTAAGGGCTGAAAGTCTTTCTATGTAAACTGAGTCTGGTATGTCATCGGTTGTTTGCCTTTTTTCGAATTCAGCATTGGGGATCATCGATTCGCCAAAAGTGTTGATCATTACCATGCTGTCGATATTGTAGGCATTTCTTATGTACCAGCTGTTAATTAAGCTGTCCATTTTTGCTTTAAGTACCTGGTTGAGTACTTCATCGGGATAGGCCATAAAAGTGTCGAGCATGCCCGACGTGTCAATCCGTGACACTTGGATTCGTTTTATGGGGTGTGGCTTTAAAGGGTTGTCGTTGACAGGGGCTTTTGATATGGCAAAATGTGAACTCAACAATATTATTGCCATTGTAAATAGTGCTTTTCTCATACTCAAAATCATCTCCGTTAAAAATTATACGCTAAGCTAACGCCAAAAATAGGATTATTTGTTAGCGGGTCAATGGCTATGGGTTTAAAATTGTATGTCAGGTCTTCCGATACATTAAAATCAATAAAATGGGCATTTACATTGGCATCTAATATGTTCAGGATATAAAAAGCAGCAGTGCCCACCATAACTAGTGTGCGTTGCCGGTTGTATCCATTAATTGCTTGCAAAAAACGTTGTTCGTAATTGGCTGCGGCTTCTTCCTCAGAAATCGGGACTTCGAAAAAATCGTTGTACGATGATGTAGAAGGGTCTCCGTCCGTCAAGTCAAAATATGCCCGTCGTGAACTGAGGTATCGTTCTTGGTTCCATTGAATACCCCATACCCACCCTGCAAAGCCGGCATAAATAACCGGAACTTTCCAGGCTTGTTTGTTATATATTTGACCAAGCCCCGGTAATACGGCCGATAGCATGGTCGCCCTGCGCGGGAGGTGTTCTTTTTGTTGTGTTAAAGTGTCGCTTTTGACCTCAATGGTGTCATTCTGAAAGTTGTTGTTTTCGCCTTGTATGCTATCGCCTGGTTGAGCGTATGCCAAAAGCATTGTCAACATAAAAGTTAAAAACAGTACACTTTTTATTCGGATTGTATTCAATTTGCTTACTTGTTTAATTTGTCAAGAATGCCAATTATGCGTTCCAGGTCGTTAGTTGAGCCAAATGGAATAACGATTTTTCCTTTACCTTTATTGTTGATTTTAAAATCAACATCGGTTTTAAAATGATTTGAAAGATGACTTTGTAATTGTTCGTATTCTTTTGGGAATTTAGTGGCCGGTTTTCTTTTAGGTTTTTCGTCTTTAGATTCTTCGGAATTCAGTTTTCGCACAATCTCTTCAATTTTGCGAACCGAAAAATCGTAATTAATGATTTGCTTATAAAGCATCACCTGTGTTTCGGGGTCTTTTACATTAATTATTGCGCGTGCATGCCCCATTGAAATTTCATGGTCGCGAATGGCTTTTTGTATTACAGCCGGCAGCTTCAATAACCGCAGGTAGTTCGAAATGGTTGAACGTTTTTTTCCAACCCTGTCGCTGAGTGTTTCCTGTGTGAGGTTGCATTCGTCTAAAAGGCGCTGATAGCTCAGTGCTACTTCAATGGCATCAAGGTCTTCGCGCTGGATGTTTTCAACCAGGGCCAGCTCAAGCATGTTTTTATCGTCCGATTCACGGATAAATGCCGGTATGGTTTTAAGCCCCGCCATTTTGGATGCCCTGAAACGACGTTCGCCGGCAATAATTTGAAATTTATTCTCGCCGGTTTTTCTGAGCGTTAGTGGTTGGATAATGCCCACTTCTTTGATTGACCGTGAAAGTTCGGACAGTGCTTCCTCATCGAATGTGGTTCGTGGCTGCCATGGGTTTGCCACAATATTATTAATGTTTACCTCGTCGATAGCTGCGGCGGGGTTTTGTACTTCGTCGGCATCGGTCATTAATGCGCCAAGCCCTCTTCCTAATGCATTCCTTTTAGCCATGTTTAATGGTTTTGCAAAGTATAATGTTAAATGTTGTTGTTTCTCTCTATCAATTCTTTTGCCAGGTTCAGGTGGCTCACCGCACCTTTCGATGAAGCATCGTATAATAAAGCGGGTTTGCCGTAGCTGGGTGCTTCGCTAAGCCTTATATTTCGTGTGATGACGGTTTTGAAAACCATGTCCTGAAAATGACGTTTAACTTCTTCGTAAACCTGGTTCGACAAGTTCAGGCGTGAGTCGTACATCGTCAATAAAAATCCTTCGATCGCAAGTTCGGTATTGAGCCTGTTTTGAATGATTTTTATGGTGTTTAATAGTTTGCCAAGACCTTCAAGTGCAAAATATTCGCATTGTACGGGGATGATTACCGAATCGGCAGCTGTTAAAGCATTTACGGTAATGAGCCCAAGCGATGGCGAACAGTCGATTAAAATATAATCATATTGGTTTTTAAGGTTGTCGGTTACGTTTTTCAATATTTTTTCACGGTCCGGCATGTTCAGCATTTCAATTTCGGCACCAACCAGGTCGATGTGCGATGGTATTAAATCGAGGCCGTCAACTTCAGTTTTAAGAATTGCATTTTCGGGTTCGATGTTATCGATGATACATTCGTAAATACTGTTTTCAATAGCCCTTAAGTCGAACCCGAAACCCGATGTGGCATTTGCCTGGGGGTCGGCATCGATTAATAAAACTTTTTTCTCGAGTGCTGCCAAACTGGCTGATAAATTGATGGCTGTGGTTGTTTTACCAACTCCGCCTTTCTGATTTGCAAGTGATATAATTTTACCCATTTGCGATTGATTTTTTGTCCCCCAAAATTAATATTTTAACTTACAAAGTCATCATTTATTTTGGGCTATTGTTTAGTTCTTTATTATGTAATTGGTTTTAGCGGTGGTGCCGTGTGCTTATAAGGGGTCAACATCGATATTTATCTGGACCGAGCTGTTGTTTTCAAAGTTAGTAACCTTTTTTATACTTCCTAAAATTTCATCTTTAGCCGTTGCCGGCGAAATTGTTTTTTCAAGTTTTATGCGGATAATTAGTTGGTAATATTGTTGAACACGGCTAATTAAGTGAAAGTCGGGGCCAAGTATCCTCGATTTGAATGTTTTTCGCAGCTCGGCTCCCAGTTGTTTTGAGGCTGTTATTGCCCTGTCGCGGTTTTTATGTTTTACGGTAATGTTAATTAGCCGGTACCAGGGCGGATAGCGGAAAATTTTACGTTCTTCGATGTAATTGTTAAAAAATTTCTCGTAGTTGTTTTCTTTTACCAGTTTAATAACCTGGTGCCCGGGTTGCGATGTTTGTATAATAACTTTTCCTTGTTTGGTTTTTCGGCCCGAACGGCCACTTACCTGCGCCATCAGTTGATATGCGCGCTCGTACGACCTGAAATCGGGGTAGTTGAGCATATTGTCGGCATTTAAAATACCAACCGTGCTCACGTTGTCAAAATCGAGGCCCTTGGTTATCATCTGGGTGCCAACCAATATTTGGGTCTTGCCCGTTGAAAAGCGGTGCAATACTTTTTCAAATCCATGCTTTGAACGGGTTGCGTCAAAATCGAGGCGGCCAATTGCAGCATCGGGGAACAATATTTTTAATTCGTCTTCAACCTTTTCGGTGCCGAAGCCCTTTGTTTGCATGTCTTCTGAGCCACATTCGGCACAATGCCCGGGTAGTTTTGCTGTATGCCCGCAATAATGGCATTGTAGGTTGTTGAAATATTTGTGGTAGGTAAGGCTAACATCGCAGTGTTTGCACTGGGGTATCCAGCCACAGTTGCGGCATTGTATGAAAGGTGAAAAGCCTCGCCTGTTTTGAAATAAAATAACTTGTTCGTCTTGCGAAATAGCATTTTCGATGGCCTCGAAAAGTAATGGGGTGAAATGCGACTTCATTTGTTTTCGCTTGTAGGCTTCTTTTAAATCGGCCACAAGTATATCGGGCATTTCAATATTATGATGTCGTTTATTAAGTTGCACGTACCCGTACTTCCGGGTTTTAGCGTTGAAATACGATTCAAACGATGGTGTGGCCGTGCCCATTAAAACTTTTGTGTTGTGGAGTTTTGCCAGCACTACTGCTGCATCGCGGGCATTATAGCGGGGCGCCGGGTCAAATTGCTTAAATGATGATTCGTGCTCTTCATCGATGATGATGAGCCCCAGTTTTTTGAATGGTAAAAGGAGGGCAGAGCGGGCACCCAGTACAAGTTGGTATTTGTCGGTTTCGGCGTTGTTAAAACCCAAAACCTTGTTCCATATTTCAACACGCTCGGCATCACTGAATTTTGAGTGGTAAATGCCTGCCTTATCGCCAAAAACATCGGTGAGGCGGTCAATGATTTGTGAGGTTAGTGCTATCTCGGGGAGTAAATACAGTACTTGTTTTCCGGCTTTAAGCTGCTCCTGTATCATGCGGATATAGATTTCGGTTTTGCCGCTTGCGGTTATCCCGTGCAATAAAACCACATCGTTTGCTTTGAAACCGGCATATATTTCGTTCAGTGCTTTTTCCTGATATGGGTTCAGTGCTTTTGCTTCGGTTGATTTTTGTATTTCGGGGAGACGGTCAATTTCAACATCGATTATTTCAACAATGTTTTTCTTTTCTAATTCTTTAAGGGTGTTTTCGTTGTACCCGGTATTTTTTAATATGTTTTTTTTAGGGATGGTTTGCGCCTGGCCGGGAGCATAAAAATTGAGCTCGTTTAGTAGGTACATTAAAAGGTCCAGTTGTTTTTTTGCCCGTTTGAGCCTGCTGAAAACCACCTCCATTTTTTTTTCATCTTTCAACGATTGGTTTATACCAACATAAGGCACGGTTTTGGGGCGTACTTTTTTTTGTAATTCTTCTTCAACAATAACAGCACCTTTTTGCAAAAGGCTTTTAACAACTGGATAGGCATTGGCACGTTTGGTGGTTGAATTTATTTCCCTGAGGTTGGTTTTCTTTTGAAAAGCGATAAACTGGTATACCGACTCTTCGGTTGGTGTCAGTTCTTCTGCCTGCGCCCATTGGTTGTTTACTAAAACAGACGTGTGGCTGTCTAGCTTCAATCCCGATGGGAGTGCGGCTTTCATTACTTCACCTTCGCTACACATGTAGTATTCGGCAATCCATTCCCAAAAGCGGAGCTGTGTTTCGTTCACAACCGGCTGTTCATCAAGCACGGTTTCAACCGGTTTCGTTTCGTATTCAGGTTTATCGTTATGAATGTTTTTTACAATCCCTGTTAATAATTTTCGTTGGCCAAACTGAACGATAACCCTTCCGCCGGCAGAAATCCTATGGGTGAATTCTGGGGGGACGTGGTATGTGAATTCCTTTGCGAGCGGTACAGGCAACAGAATATCGGCATATGTTATTTGCAGATTGGGCATGCTTCAAAAATACAATATCGAAACGGAAGATTACAATTTAAGCCGTTTTTTTGTGAAACTGGTGCCGGTTATCAACTTCCAAGCACCATAAGCAACACGCCAATGATAATCCCGGTGAGGTAAATACTTTTTTTTCGGATGTTGTGTTCTTTCAGAAATATGGCACCAAAAACAAATGAAATCACGACACCGCTCCTTCTGATGCCCGATAATATTGAAATGAGTGCTTCCGGGTCGCTTAATGCATAAAAATAAAAGAAGTCGGTTAGGATTAGAAATACGCCAATCAGCGGAATGCTCCACCGCCATTTGAAAGGGGTGTTTTTTTTGCGTTTGGGATACCATAGAACAACAAAAATTACAATCATTAATAGCATCTGGTAAATACCCGACCATACTTGTACAATAAGCCTGTTGGTTGTGATTACTATATATTTATCGTATAAGCCGCTTGCCGAGCCAAAAAGTGTTGCAAGGATGATGAGAAACACCCACTTGTTTTTTCTAAAATGTATTCCTTCAAGTTTTCCGGTAGTTGAAAATAAATAGAAAAAAATAAGTGTAATTGTAATGCCTGTCCATTGCAATGAATTCAAGTGTTCTGAGAAAATTATCAGGGCGCCCAGGAGTGTCCACAACGGACCGGTTGCCCGTATGGGGGTGACAATGGTAAGGGGGAGGTGTTTGATGGCAAAGAAGGACAATATCCAGCTTGACAACACAATAACGGCTTTTAGGAAAACCATAAAATGTTCCCTTGCTGTGGGTTGTGGAACGTATAGGTTGATATTTTGAAAGAATTCAGGTTCGAAACGTGAACCCAGGATAAACGGGATATAAAGTATTGCACTTGTTGATACCGATATCAATAAAACAGGAATAACAGCATTGTTACTAAGCGATGTTTTTTTGAAAACATCGTAAATACCTAATAATACCGCTGCAATGATACCCAGTAATGCCCACATAGAAAATGTAATTATGCTTTTAAGGCGGCAAAAGTATCATCTTCGCCAATAATGTGGATGACGGGTGTAGTGTTAAAATGAATGAATAACGATAATTTATGATATAGGTGCAATTACTGTTTCACCAATTATTCATCCTTTTCAACATACAATTGTCCGCTTTCCTGGCGTAAAACCTTAATTGGATCTCCTTTGTCGATGTAGCCATGTTCGGATTTTGCATCCCAATATTCGTTTTCAACAATAACTTTTCCCGAAGGCCTTAAAACTGTTTGGGCAATGCCTTTTTTACCAATTAGTTCGCTTTGGTGCTTGTTGTCGTAACTGATAAAACCTTCGTGTTTGTCTTGGATTGAGTTAAGTGCCAACGAATGGAACGGCCCACTGCTTGCCGTAAACATTTTCCGGCTGCCCCATAAAGCCAGTAAAAGCCCGGTGAAAAGCGATACTGCAACCGTGAGCATTGCCGTAATAATTTTGGAGCTGTCTACATTGTCGAAGTTAAATTTCACATTGCTGATAAGGCTTAAGGTTAAGCCAACAATGGTAAAAGTTATACCAAGTGCCCCGGCAACACCAAAGCCCGGAATTATAAATACTTCGACCGCAACCAGGATAAGCCCGGCTACGAAAAGCGCAATTTCCCAATTTTCAGCAAGTCCTTCAACGTAAAGTGGCATAAAATAGGCGATGGCAGCTAAAACCGCAATAGCCAGCGGGAAACCAATGCCGGGGCTTTGCATTTCGAAATAAATACCTCCGACAATGGCCATAATTAATAAACCCGAAATCATGGGGCTGGTGAGAAAACCTATAATTTTCACCAGGGTAGTGGGGGTATATTCTTCAATGATATAATGTTGTATGTTGGCTTGTTTGAGCAAATCGTCAACATCTTTTACAGCACCTTCACAGTAACCATGTTTTATTGCCTCGTTGGTTGTGAAGGTGAGAATTTTTCCGGTGTCGATTATGCCAGGAATGAATACATCTTCATCGACCATTGCCTCGGCAATTGCCGGATCGCGGAACCATTTGACAATGGTGTCGTTTTTAACATAAATGGTATCAGCACCATGGCTTTCGGCAGTTGATCGCATGGTGGCCCTGAAGTACGACTGGTACTTGTCGGGTGCTTTTTCGCCTCCCTGGTTCACTACGGTAGCAGCCCCGATATTTGCACCGGGCCTCATAAAAATACTGTCGCAGGCAATAGAAATTAACGCTCCGGCCGATGCAGCGTTGTTGTCAATAAATACCCATGTTGGAATGTCGCTGTTCAGTATTTTGGTTCTTATCGAATCGGCATCAACAACGGTTCCGCCATACGTGTTCATGTGTATAAGAATAAGGTCGGCATTCATTTCGCGGGCATTTTTATAAACAATTTGTGTTTGTTTCCACACGGCCGGTGCAATGTTTTCTTTTATGTTGAATTTATAAACCAGCAGCGTATCGTTTTTTTCTGCGTTAGCTGACGATAATAGGATGAGAATGCCAATAATCAGGAAAAAAAGCCGTTTCATAATTGTAGAATAAGTAAGTGTTCGTGTTTAAAAATATAAAAGTACTATTTTTTGCTGATTGCCGGTTTTTTAAAAGCAACAGTTTATTATTATTTAAAATCATGTCTTTATTCTTCTTTTTATAAATTATCTTTGCGTTTTTAATAAAAAAAACCAGATTATGAGTTTGAATGAATTAACTGCAATTACCCCGATAGATGGCCGGTATCGTAGTAAAGTTAGCGACCTTGAAGAATATTTTTCGGAATACGCCTTAATAAAATATCGTGTATTTGTTGAGGTTGAATATTTTTTATCACTGTGTGAAATTCCTTTGCCGCAATTAAAAAATTTTGACGTAAAGCAATATTCAGGAAAATTGAGGGATTTATATCGTGATTTTACGGTTGAAGACGCACAACGTGCCAAGGATATCGAGAAGGTAACCAACCATGATGTAAAAGCTGTAGAGTATTTCCTTAAAGAGAAATTTGATGCATTGGGGTTACAGAAATATAAAGAATTCATTCATTTTGGGCTCACATCGCAGGACATTAACAATACAGCCGTACCATGCTCGTTGCGCGATGCCCTTCAGGAGGTATATTACCCTAACATTGAAGAGCTCCTGAAAAAATTAAACGACCTTGCTGATGCATGGGACGATGTGCCCATGCTGGCACGAACTCACGGGCAACCAGCATCGCCAACCCGCCTGGGAAAAGAAATCCGGGTGTTTGTTGAACGCCTGAATGTTCAGCTTGAATTATTAAGGGGAATACCTTGTTATGCAAAATTCGGAGGGGCAACGGGTAATTTTAATGCGCACCATGTTGCCTATCCCGAAGTTGACTGGGTTGTTTTTGCGAATAATTTTTGTGAGAAATCGTTGCAGCTTGAACGTTCACAAATAACGACACAAATAGCCCACTACGATAATTATGGGGCTATTTTTGACAATTTAAAACGTATAAACACTGTATTGCTCGACCTTGACCGCGATATGTGGACATATATATCGATGGATTATTTTAAGCAAAGAATAAAAAAAGGTGAAGTTGGTTCATCGGCAATGCCCCATAAAGTTAACCCAATCGATTTTGAAAATTCAGAAGGTAACATCGGTATTGCAAATGCCATATTCGAGCACTTATCGGCCAAGCTCCCGGTTTCACGTTTACAGCGCGATTTGACCGATTCAACAGTGTTGCGGAATATTGGTGTGCCCCTGGCACATACTCTGATTGCAGTTGCTTCAACGTTGAAAGGGCTTGATAAATTGTTGATTAACCTTGAAGCGATTGACCACGATCTTGAAAAAAATTGGTCGGTAGTTGCCGAAGCAATTCAAACGGTGTTGCGAAGTGTGAACTATCCTAACCCGTATGAGGCACTGCTGAATTTAACCCGTACCAATACCCGTATCGATAAAGAAGCCATACACAATTTTATTGAAACGCTTGATGTTGATGACGACACTAAAGCAAGGCTGAAGTCAGTATCCCCGCAAAATTATACAGGGCTTTAAAAAATGTTGAACATAGCCAGGCTTATTTATGGGCCTGGTTTCAAAATATCAGAATGAAGGGACTTTTCAAATTATTACGCCGATTTCTGCCTCCATATAAAAAGTTGGTTTCATTTAATGTGTTGTTTAATTTGCTGGGGGCAATATTTGGCGCATTTTCATTTTTAGCCTTAAGCCCGATACTGGGGATTCTATTTGGCACCCAGGAATTGGTTACCGAACCGGTGCCTTTTGGAGTCGACCTTCAATCGTTAAAGCACAACCTGTTTTATTACATGAGTTCGATGATTGAAGATTCAGGAAAGATGAAAGCACTTTTCCTTATCGGTTTGTTTATGATCTTGATGGTGTTCCTTAAGGTATCCTTCACTTATCTGGCCAGTTTTTTTATGGTACCATTGCGAAATGGTGTAGTGCGCGACCTCAGGAATAAAATTTATCATAAATTATTGGTTTTGCCCGTAGGATATTATTCCGAGGAGCGGAAAGGTGATATTATATCGAGGGTGACAGGCGACGTTACTGAGATTGAGAATTCAATCATGAATTCTTTGGAGATGTTCTTTAAAAATCCGGTTTTAATTACTATTTCGTTACTAGTTATGGTTTACATGAGTTGGTCATTAACCTTGTTCGTGTTTGTAATGTTGCCCGTAGCCGCATTTATTACCGGAAGGATTGGTCGCACCCTCAAGAAATCCTCCAGAAAAGGGCAGGATAAAATGGGCGATATCCTGAGCACAATTGATGAAACACTTTCGGGGCTTAATATTGTAAAAGCATTCACGGCCGAAAGAAGTATGAATGAACGTTTCCAAAAAGAAACCGACGATTATTACCGCACCATGAACAAATTAATGTGGAGGCGATATCTGGCACATCCTGTAAGCGAGTTTCTGGGTACTTCAATTATCATTGTTGTTCTTTGGTATGGTGGTAGTCTTATATTGAAAAGCGAAGGTTCGCTGGCCCCTGAAGATTTTATTACTTACCTTGTGTTTTTTTACAGCATTATTAATCCGGCTAAAGCATTTTCAACGGCACTATACAGCATTGAAAAAGGACTTGCTTCGATGGACCGTGTTGACCGGATTTTATATACCGAAAACCCGATTATTGAAAAGAAAAATGCTGTTGAAAAAAAATCATTTGACCACTCTATTAAATTTAATGATGTTACGTTTTCGTATGGCGAAAGCAAGGTGCTGAAAAACATCAATATTACAATTCAGAAAGGAAAAACAATTGCATTGGTGGGCAAATCAGGATCGGGTAAAACAACATTGGTGAATTTAATCCCCCGCTTTTGGGATTTAGGCCAAAGCAGCCAAATCCTTATTGACGATATTGATATCCGCGATTTTAAAATGGATGATTTACGTGGGTTGATAGGTTATGTTAGCCAGGAAGCCGTGCTTTTTAACGATACATTTAAAAATAACATTGCTTTCGGGATGAATGATGTTGCGGAGGAAGACATTATTAGAGCGGCTAAAATTGCACATGCGCACGAATTTATCGAACAATATCCTGAAGGTTATGAGACCAACATTGGCGACAGGGGAAGTAAGCTTTCGGGGGGGCAACGTCAGCGTTTGTCAATAGCGAGGGCCGTTCTGAAAAACCCACCAATCATGATTCTTGATGAAGCCACGAGTGCACTCGATACCGAGTCGGAAAAATTAGTACAGGATGCACTTGAACACCTGATGAAAAACAGGACCTCAATTGTTATTGCCCACCGTTTATCTACCATCAAAAACGCCGATGTAATTTACGTGTTTAAAAAAGGTAAGATTGTTGAGCAGGGAAAACATGACGAGCTTATTGTTCAGAAGGGTGAATATGAAAAGCTTCATAAGCTACAAATGTACTAACATTATATAATTCAAATACTTTAAGATTGACCTTTGCTTGAAAAATATTTTTTTTGACGCGATTAATATTTATTTTTAGGCAATCTTTTATTAAAAGTGAAAAAAAGTGGCTGGTTATTTGAAAACTCTTGATGAAAAATATAAGTTTAAAGGCCAGTTCAGCACATTATCCGATAAATAAAAACTGGTTGAGAAGTGAAAGTGTTGAATGTAAGGTTTTTGATGCGCACGTTATAAATAATTTAGAAGGATGAAGAGAATATTATACTTAAGCTCACTATTACTTTTATTGTTACATTTTAATAGTGTTGAGGCACAGCATACAGTAATGCGGACCCCCGGCAGGTACTTAATGCCTATGGATAATGCTTCGGCCGCACTTCCGGGTGCAGGGAGTAAAGAAGGGACCCTTTGGGTTGTTTTTTCTGATCGTCCCGAGAATGCTGTTTATTCAAATAAGGCATGTACAAATGCCACTGGTGAAAAGCTTGAATTTATGCAGCCCATGTATGTGGTTGATGAATCAGAAAACGCGGTTAAAGTTGTTCCGTTTGATGCTGTCGATTTTAGGGGCAACCTGAAAGAAGGTGCTGCAGGCAATGCTACCTGGGTGCTTAAAACGAATATGCTTTTATGGCGAACATGTTTAAAAACCCGCGATGTTAACCTTCCGGGGTTTAAAGATGGAATTTTCAATAAAAAAGCAATGGTGCTCAATATTATATCCGATGACCAACAAACCATCAGGGTGCCCGAGTATTATTCAAACCCACGTTGTCAATCAGGCGATTCAGTAAATTCGGCACTGGTTTACCAAATTAATTATGTGTACAAAGAAACACCCGATGCATATTTACTTGGTGACATACCTGAAATTGAAGATGTAGAGCAGGATGGTGACCGAATTAAAGGCTGGGTGCTGAAGTCGCAAACAACAGCGTGGAACCACCGTCTGGCTTATGAGGTTAATTGGGACGATGAAGCTGTTGCTGAACGTAAGCAAAAAGGCATAAAAGCAAAAATTACTTCACAACGAAATGGTGGGAATACAATTTTTACAGAAGGCCCCGGGTTTTACGAAACCCGTGACATAGGTGAGGTTGACCGTTTTCCGGTGCTTGATGTGTATAACGGAGAGTCGAAGGTAGGTGTGATTGGTGATTTGCGCTCTGAAGATGGTGAAACATTGTCGAGCCAGCAGTTTGCAAATATTAAACATGTCATCGATTCTATGTCAGGTGCATTACGCAATGTAAACATTATATTTGTTGTTGATGCTTCAAGCAGTATGGTACCGTATTCCGGAGCTATTCAAAATGCATTAAAGCGTACCGTTCGTAATTTGCTCGATAGTAAAAACAATTACCGCTTTGGTATTTTGTTGTACCGCGATGCTTCTGAAGGAAAAGCGAATACGGTGCAGTATTCACGTGATTTGACTTCGAATTACAATAGTATCAACAGCACGCTTAGCCGCTTTATGACACCATCGTATAACCGGTGCAACAAAGATCCCGAAGAGGCTGTATTTTATGGAATGAAAAGGGCTATCGAACGTTTTGACCCGCCATCGGGCGAATCAAATTTTATGATATTAATTGGCGATGCCGGCAATCATAACCGCACAACATTTATGGGGTGCGATAACCATGAACATGAAGAGTATACCAATGTGCAGGAGGACGAACTGGTTGA